>CALAOB010000152.1 GCA_937927445.1 uncultured Oribacterium sp.
CTGTCACCATCTGTGTCCTCACTGCCGCTGGACGGGCCTTTATCGTCGGTGTCCCCGACTTCGCTGTCATCATCTACGGCTTCACCACGCTCAGTCTCTTCTCTGCCGCGGTCGGCGGCCTGCTGCAGAAGCGTTTTTCCGCTCTCGAGCTCCGTGATGTCGTCGCCCAGCAGCCGATAGTCCTCGTTATAAAGTGCGGAGATGTCGAGGGTATGAACCGTCACCGACGCTTCCTGATCGAGATTGCCTTCACGGTAGATCGCGATCTCATAGCTGTCCGTGGCCTCCTCCAACGTCAGTCCGGACACGCCAAAATAGACCAGCTCCCCTTCCGTAAGCTGGTCTTCACTTAATCTCGCGCCCGCGATCACCGTCGGACTCTGCTGCGGTATCTCCGCAAGCGAGCACAGCGGCTGCAGAAGAACCATCTGCAGGCCCAGAAGAATCGACGTGAAACGTTTACTAAGCGCTCGGTATTTCATTAAACTGCCTCCGTGGTGTCTTTTTTCAAAAATGAATGACTCATTTTCCAACTACACAAAGTAGAAAAACTTCTCTATGACATACAAAAATCTTTACACAAGCTACACATAAATCTATTCGTAAACGTCAATGTCTGAGTCTCTACCCCTTTACTTACTAAAAGGCATAAAAGCCAGAATCTTCTCACCAAAATTTAAAATTTTTCAAAATTATAAGCCGCCCCCAAACGGGACGGCTTCATGAGCGTTGACTGTATTATTTAAAAGAGATGTTCAGCTTCGCCAGATTGACTTTTGCTATGAAGAGGCAAACAATCAAAACAGATGGAAAGAGAAATCCTGCTGCTTTCCATACTCCATCGGCAGTAATCAGCAGATTATAAATACCATGAAACCCTGTGCAGGCCCCGAAGATTCCGGCGGTTCCGGTAAGTGCCAGCCAGCGGCTGCGAAATACATAGGAAATACCGAAGCCTGAAAGGATTCCGCAAAGAATATGCAGTCCGCCTGCCGAAATCCCCCGGATCAGCAGAAAACTGAAATCAGCTGCACCATTTGCCGTAAGGTAACATACATTTTCAAGCGTTGCAAAACCTGTTGCTATGGCGATGGCCACCATAGGCAGTTCCCCTGGCGCTGGTTCAAAAATCAGATAGTAAAACAGCAGCGGAAGCAACTTTAACAGTTCTTCACAAACGGGCGTAATCTCAATAGCCGTAAGCATCCCATCCACGCCGTATAAACACATAAAAAACCGGGTAACATAAGCACTTAGCAGGCAGACACCCATGCCCATCGTTACAAAAAGGGTAAAGCTTCGAGAATGTCCTTTTATGAAAAAAAGCGAAAGAATCATCGGTATGGTGAGGCAGAGAAAAATATTCTCGATACAGGTCATTTACTCACCTCCCGCAGTGTAAGCGGCAGCAGTGCCGCCATGGAAAGCGTCAGTGTGATATCCACAGCAAAATAAAGGTTGAAGCAGGTATAATCCCGCGTGAAATCAGAAACCAGATACACAAGCACCTGCAGAACAGTACAGGCAGCCATCAGCGCATCCATGCTTCTATAAGGATGAACACTTCGTATGCCAAGAATTGAAAGATACAGGTTCGCTCCTGCCGTGAGTGCAAACAGTGCTGAGAAGAAAAGAGAAGGACCAAAGGCACGGTCGGCAAAAGCAACGATGGCGATCAGTATCGCCAGGCCGCCAGCAAGCCACGAGAAGCAATATCCGATTTTCTCCATCCGCAGAATCTGGACGGACAGATAAAAAAGCCATGCTGCCAGCCAGGAAATCTCCGCCACATAAAAAATCTGTGGAACATTTCCCCTGATGATCAGATACAGAATATAGTATGTCGTTCCCATACAGAAGCAGGCATATGCCAGTGCCAGAATCAGCATATTCCGACTTTTATATCGAAGCGCCAGAAAAAGGGCGATGATGGTACAAATACCCAGTATGATGATCTGAAAACTATTGTCAATCAGTTCAAAGCCCATCTTCTATTTCCTCTCTGTGCCTCCGCTCATTCCGTCGGCGCAGACGGTACAGCAATATGGTCACACATACGCCAAGCAGAAATGCCAGCAGGCCTGTAATGATATAGCCCAGGGCGATATGACTGGCAATCATACTTGCTGCTCCTGTAGAATAGATGATATTTCCAACCGTGGAATCTGCCATCCGTTCCGACATCCATGCACCGATTCCTATAACAAAAAACATACAGGTCACCATACAGACTGCCTCAAGGCTCCGCTGTTTTCTATTTCGATGTTCCCGCTTTATTTCCGCTGTCCTTTTATGAATTAACTGAATGCGTTGTTCATTCGTCCGCATATTCAAATCCCTCCTGATCCAGAATAGACTTCAGTCGTTGTTTGCCACGGTAAACAAGATTTTTAATTTGCTGCTCACTTTTCGACATAACCGCTGCCACATTACGATAGCTCATTCCCTCAAAGAAAAAAAGGTATACTGCTTCCCGATATTCTGGTTTCAGTTTATCGAGCGCTGCATAAAGCTGACGATTCCGCTCATCCAGAAGCACTCTGGTTTCGGTCAGGATATTGTCTGGCAGTTCAAATTCGAGATGATCCATCCACAGGATGGCGTGACCGCATTTTTTCCGGTGACGTATGGCGAGGTTACGCGCTGTTTTATATAGGTATGCTTTGAAACTTCCATTTCCTGAAATCGGTCGTTCCTTTGCAAATATCCTGGAAAAAGCTTCAATCATCAGATCCTCAGCCTCATGAATATCCTTGATATAAGCGTTGATATAACAAATCAGCAGATCAGCGTATTTTTCCACCAGCAGATCAGCGGCATCACTTTCGCCATCCAGATACCGCTGATATGCCGTTTCATCTGTCGTCACGTATGCCACCTCCCACACTGCCTGTACTTGATACCGGTGGATCTGAAATCCGGAACACATTTTTTCTGATATCATAGCATATATTACGCAAGATTTTTTTATCTTTTATATGTAATGCCCGGTGATGCTTTCATCTATCTGTTTGATTTCATCCGGTGTCCCGCAGGCCACGATTCGGCCGCCTTCCTTGCCACCACCCGGGCCCATGTCGATGATGTAATCAGCATTTTTAATGACATCAAGGTCATGCTCGATGACGACGACCGTCGCCCCATGGTCGATCAAGGTCTGAAAAACAAGCAGCAGCGTCTTCACATCCTGCGGATGCAGACCGATCGTCGGTTCATCAAAGACAAACACAGTGTCGCTCTGGCCTTTTCCCATCTCGCTGGCAAGCTTTAAGCGCTGCGCTTCACCGCCGGAAAGTCCCGGTGTTTCCTCCCCGAGGGTCAGATAGCCGAGCCCTAAGCTGTGCAGCACCTGCAGCCGCTGCTGCACGAGTTTCAGTCCGCCGAGGGCGTGCATCACCTGATCCACGCTCATATTCATGAGTTCCGGCAGACTGTATTCATTCCCGTCCTTTGCCTTTCTGCGGATATCAAAAGCGTCTCTGCTGTACCGGGAGCCCCGGCAGTCCGGGCAGGGAATCTTCACGTCGGGCAGAAACTGAACATCCAGCGAGATATCCCCTGTACCATCACAGGTCGAGCAGCGGAGTTTTCCCGTATTATAAGAGAAATCTCCGGCCTTGAAGGCGCGTTCCTTTGCGTCTTTTGTTTTTGCATATACCTTTCTGAGTTCGTCGTGAACATTGGCATACGTCGCAACCGTCGAACGTACATTGATACCGATCGGCGTCGCGTCGATCAGTTTGACCTGTGTGATGCCCTCCGCTTCGATGTTTTTCACATGGCCCGGCAGATTCTGTCCGCTGATCTTTGCCTTCAGCGCCGGAATCAAACTTTCGAGCACCATCGTCGTCTTACCGGAACCGGAAACGCCCGTCACTACGGTAAGCCGCCCCATCGGTATCCGCACATCCAGAGGGTGCACCGTATGAATCGCCCCTGTTTCCAGATGTATGCTGCCTTTCTCAAACATGGAAGCCGTCTGCAAAACCGGACGGATTCGTGCTTCATACTGATCGGAAAGGAACGGCCCGATGACAGACTGCGGATTCTTAGAAATATCTTCGATGGTTCCCTCGGAAATCACCGTCCCGCCGTCTGCGCCGGCTCCTTTTCCCATCTCGATCATCCAGTCAGCGTGCTTCAAAACCTGCGTGTCATGATCGACGATGATGACGGAATTCCCATCTGCACGCAGATCGTCCATGACACCGGTCAGTCCTTTGAGATTGTAAGGGTGCAAACCGATCGACGGCTCATCGAGAACATAGAGTACGCCGGTCGTCCGGTTGCGGACGGCTCTTGCGAGCTGCACCCGCTGACGTTCACCCGTAGAAAGTGTGGCAGCCGCACGGTCAAGTGACAGATATCCCAAACCCAAATCCATCAGCCGCTTAGAAACGTCCATAAAGGATTCGCAGATATTTTTCGCCATGGGACGCATCTCTTCCGGAAGTGATGCCGGTACCCCCTGCACCCAGGGAATCAGTTCCGAAAGCGTCATGGCTGTCGCCTCATCCAGGCCGATCCCCCGAAGCCGCGGCGCGCGGGCCGTATCCGAGAGCCGTGATCCATGGCAGTCCGGGCAGACGTCTTCTTCCAGATATTTTTCGAGACGCTTCATCCCCTTCTCATCCTTGACCTTGGCAAGGGAATTCTTCACGGAATTAACCGCGCTGTAATAAGTAAAGTCCATCTCCGTGGGTTCCAGCGTGTTCGGATTGACATAGTGGATGTGATGCTTTTTCAGATCCAACGAATATGGAACATTGGAAAGGGTCTGCGT
>CALAOB010000153.1 GCA_937927445.1 uncultured Oribacterium sp.
GAGGGGGCAGGGGGTGTTTGAAGATGCCCGTTTCACAAACGGGCATTTTCTTGTGCTAAGTGAGAAGAAGAGGTGCCGTTATGAAAATCGCGATCATCACCGGAGCGACCTCCGGCATGGGCCGTCGTATGGCCATCGAACTGAATGATACCATCCCGAACATCGAGGCGTTCTGGCTGTTCGGACGTCGCCTCGAGCGCCTGGAAGCGCTCGAGAAGCAGCTCACGAAGCCATGCCGCTTCTTCACCGACGACCTCCAGACGAGCACCGCACGGGACACTCTGCAGCGCGCCCTCGCAGAGGAGACACCGGAGATCGTCTTTCTCGTGAACGCCGCGGGCTACGGCCAGATCGGCACCATCCGGGGATTAAGCCTCGAGGACCAGCTCGGCATGGTGGACCTGAACATCAGCGCACTCACTGCGATCACGCGCCTCTGCCTGCCGTACATGGCCACGAAGTCCCGCATCGTGAACTTCGCGTCCAGCGCGGCCTTCCTGCCACAGCCGAATTTCGCCGTCTACGCTGCATCGAAGAGCTACGTGCTGAGCTTCAGCCAGAGCCTCGCCGAGGAGCTGCGGTCGACCGGCATCCGTGTTACCGCGGTCTGCCCGGGCCCGGTGAAGACCGAATTTTTCGAGCGCGCCGAGACGAGCGGCCACATCCCGTTCTACAAGTACCTCTTCATGGCGAACCCCGAGAAGGTCTGCCACCTCGCGCTGATGGACAGCGTGCTCGGAAAAGAGATGTCCGTGTACGGCATGAGCATGAAGCTGCTCCGCGTACTCAGTGAGCTCCTGCCGACGAAGCTCATCATGCTGAGCATGCGCCTCCTGAACGGCAGCTGCGCCCGCGACGGGCATGCGGCCAATGCAGGCGACCAGCTCGTCACCGGCTCTGCCTTCCATCACAAAAAGGCAGAGGGGGACGATCACGCAGACCTGAGGGTCTGACACAGACGGGATGTAAAGCGCCTGTATCCCAGATGTGAAGGACACATGGGGATTGTGCGGACCATCCGGCCCTTAGCACAACATAATCAGAAATTTACAGTGAGGAAGCTCTGTGAGAGAAATCAATGTATCGACCAATGAAGCCGGGCAGCGCCTCGACAAGCTGCTGCGGAAATACCTGAAAAACGCAAATACCTCCTTCATCTATAAGATGCTCCGGAAAAAGAACATCGTGCTGAATGATAAGAAGGCTGAGGGAAAGGAAATCCTGAACCTCGGGGACTCCGTGAAGATGTACTTCTCCGAGGATACCTTCGCCACCATGACGGGGCGGACGGGGCAGAATTCCGGAAGTGCTGAAACGAACCGGGCGGCGGCAGCGAACGCATCAGCTCAGACAGCATTCGCAGGAAAGAACAGCGCGCAGATGCGTCGTGGTGCATCATCTGGAAATAGTTCTGAAAGAAGAGATCAGCGTGCGTTTGACGTAGAGGAATTCCGGAAACACATCGTTTACGAGGACGAAAACCTGCTGGTGCTCAATAAGCCGGCGGGCTGGCTCAGCCAGTCGGATGCCTCCGGACTCCCGTCCGTGAACGAGCGCTGCCTCCAGTACCTGCTGGCGACAGGCACGCTCACGGAGGCGCAGCTCCAGACCTTCAAGCCGGGCATCGCGAACCGCCTCGACCGGAACACCTCCGGGCTCATCCTCTTCGGCAAGACCCTGCCGGCGCTGCAGGCGCTCGCCGGCCTGCTCCGTGACCGAACGATGGAGAAGTACTACCTCGCCATCGTTTGTGGAGACATTGATCACGCACAGCGCATCGACGGCTACCTCGCGAAGGACGAACGGACGAACCGTGTCGAGATCCGCCCGCAGCCGTTCCAGGACGCCGCCGAAATCCATACAGCATACGAACCTCTGAAGCGCAGCGCGGATTACACCGTCCTGAAGGTCCACCTCATCACCGGAAAGACCCACCAGATCCGTGCGCACCTCCGCGCCATCGGCCACCCGATCATCGGTGACCCGAAGTACGGCCGGAAGGACGCCAATGCGTACTACCGGAGCCATGGTGGCGTGAAGTCACAGCTCCTCCACGCGTGGGAACTGCACTTCCCGGAAAACCTCGACGGCCCGCTCCGGAACCTTGCCGGCCAGGTCATCACCGCCGACCCGCCGAAGGACTTCCGCCCGTTTCTAAAATAATTTTTTGGAAATGGAAAATAGGTGTCTGGCCACAAACTCCGCCACTTTTTCGCGTCTGTTTTCAGACTATAGTCCACTTAACGACCTTACCAGAAATTCGTTTCCATGGTAAGGTCGTTTTAGTTTCTGAATCGCCGGAAAGAGGAATTCTATGCTGGCAAAAATAAATAGTGCAGGTTTATCCGGGCTGGATGGTTATTCTGTGTCCGTTGAGGTCGACGAGAGTCATGGACTTCCCAGGTCCGTCATCGTCGGCAATGTTTCTCCCTCTGTGCGGGAAGCGCTGGAGCGCTGCGATGTCGCGCTGCGAAACGCACAGATCTCCATGCCGCCACGCCGGCTTACTATCAATCTCGCCCCGGCGGATCGGCGAAAGGACGGCACCTGCTTCGACCTGGCCATCGTGACCGGGATCTTACGCTCTGTCTTTCTGACGGACAGCTTTTCGCTCGATTCGTACGGCTTCATCGGTGAGCTGGGTCTGGACGGCTCTATCAAGCACGTGAATGGCGTGCTTTCGCTCGTTTCCGAGATGAAACGGGCCGGACTCCGCGGGGCGGTCGTGCCTCTCGTGGACATCCAGGAGGCGCTGGTCGTAGAGGACATGGATATCATCGGCGTCGAGCACCTCGTCGACCTCTGCAATCTCATCGAGTCAAAGGAACGCTTTCTCCGCTACCCGCGCGAGGAAGCGGTGCGCACCGATGTTCACGAATCCTATACGGTGGACTTCGCCGAGGTCCATGGACAGAGCTACGGCGTCCGTGCAGCCCTTATCGCCGCGGCTGGCGGACATAATCTGCTCCTGTCCGGCGTTGTCGGCTCCGGGAAGACCATGATCGCGAAGCGCATACCGACGATCCTGCCACCGCTCAGCCGAGAGGAGAATATCGAGATCACGAAGGTGTACTCGGTGGCCGGCCTGCTCCCGCCGGGTCAGTCGCTGCTCAATCACCGCCCGTTCCGCACCCCGCATCATACGATCACGACGGCGGCCCTCGTCGGCGGATCCGCGCAGGGTGGCGTCGTGCCCGGGGAACTCGCGCTGGCATCGCGCGGTGTTCTCTTCCTCGACGAGCTCCCACTCTTTTCGAAGGCCTCGATCGAAGCCCTGCGGCAGCCGATCGAAGAGAAGCAGGTCATCATTTCCCGGCTGAACGGCACCTTCCGCTATCCGGCGGACTGCCTCCTCGTTGCGGCGATGAACCCCTGCCCATGCGGCTATTTCCCGGACCGGAACAAGTGCCAGTGCACGGAAAGTCAGATCCGCCAGTACCAGCGTGGCATCAGTAAGCCGATCCTCGAGCGCATCGACCTCTGCGTCGAAGCCTCCCCGGTCGCCTTCGCAGATGCGGTCTCGAAGGACAGTGGTCCGAACTCCGCCGAGCTGCGTGCACAGGTGCTCCGGGCGCGGGAGATTCAGGCAGCACGCTTCCATGGCGAATCGAAGATCCGGGTCAATGCGGAGATGGGCATACGGGAAATCGAACGCTACTGCACGCTTGGGGCGAAGGAGCTCGCCTTCATCGGACGCATCTTTCAGCTCCGCTCGATGTCGATGCGCACCTACCATAAGGTGCTGAAGGTGGCCCGCACGATCGCGGACCTCGAGGAAGCGGAGCAGATTCAGGTCGCCCATCTCAGTGAAGCCGTGAACTACCGCGGCATCGAAGATCAACTGTACGGTGCCAGACGACGGGAGGACGGACGATGATGGAACCGTCAGCATTGCCCGTGCGTTCGTTTCGAATGCACCTCAGAAAGAAAGGAAGACGATGGATAGAATAAGTGAATACATGAAGAACGACGGGGAGGGAAGACGGTGACCGTGAGAGATTTACATTTTAAACAGGAGATACGTGAACTGACGCCGCTGGACGCGGACTATCCGGAGCGGCTCCGGAACATACCGGATCCGCCACGGACACTCTATGTCCGCGGCAACCTCCCGCCGGACGATATGCCAACGGTCGCCATCATTGGCGCGCGAAGTGCGAGCGATTACGGACTGCAGGTCGCCCGCTCCTTCGGACGGGCGCTGGCGATGCAGGGAATCGGCATCATCAGCGGGATGGCCGCGGGGATCGACAGTGCAGGACAGTGGGGTGCCGTCGATGCGGAGGCAAAAACCTATGCCGTCTTCGGCTGCGGGCTCAATGTCTGCTACCCGGCCAGGAACTACCTGCTCTACGATAAAATCCTCGAGTGTGGCGGCGGGGCAATCTCTGAGCTTCCGCTCGATGCGCCGCCGATCGGAAAGCAGTTCGCAAGCCGGAACCGCATCATCGCTGGCCTCGCGGACGCCGTGCTCGTACTCGAAGCACGCGAGAAATCCGGCACCTTCATCACCGTTGGGGATGCTCTCGACCAGGGCAAGCAGATCTTCGCACTGCCCGGGCGCATCACGGATGGACTCTCGAAGGGCTGCAACCAGCTGATCCGGCAGGGCGCCGAGATCCTGACCAGCCCGGAGGATGTGCTCGAGTACCTGCATCTCACGTATCATAAGGAACAGCAGATGCTCGAGAAGGATACCTCGATGCTGAATCCGAAGCAGCAGAAGGTCTACGCGGCCCTCGATGTCGAGGCGATGCACCTCGACCAGCTGATCGGGAAGCTCGCGATGTCCGTCCAGGAGCTGAGTGCGATATTACTCGAACTCGAGATCCTCGGCTTCTCCGACAGCCCGAAGCTCGGCTTCTACCGGCGGCGGATCTGATAATTTCAGAGAAGAGGATCTGTAGCCTGCCCTCCGGGTCCCCTCTCGAATCTAAACCGGTTTTGTGACACCGGAATGCCTTGTATACCAGAAGCGCGTCTTGCAAAACAAAAAAGAGTGTTGTATATTGTCTGAGATTTACCCTTTCGGGAAAGAACGTTTCATCTGCACCGGCAGGCCGTTTTCGACGGCTTCTGCCATAAAATCAGCCATCCGGCGCAGATCCAGTATAAATAAAAGGTGAGTCTGAATGGCAAGTACAAACAATCTGATTATCGTAGAGTCGCCTGCAAAGGTGAAAACGATCAAAAAATTTCTCGGCAAGCAGTATACGGTCGATGCCACCATGGGACATCTCATCGATATGCCGAAGAGCTCCCTCGGCGTCGATGTCGAGCATGACTATGAGCCGAAGTACATCACGATCCGTGGCAAGGGCGAGCTCCTCGCGAAGCTGAAGAAGGAAGCGAAGAAGGCGGATCGCATCTATCTCGCAACCGACCCGGATCGTGAGGGAGAGGCCATCAGCTGGCATCTGAAGAACGAGCTCGAGAAGGACGAGAAGAACCGTACGAAGATCACACGTATCACCTTCAACGAGATAACGAAGAATGCCGTCAAGAATGCGCTGAAGAGTCCGCGCGACATCGATATGGACCTCGTGGATGCGCAGCAGGCACGTCGTGTCATCGACCGTCTCGTGGGTTATACCATCAGTCCATTATTATGGAAGAAAATCCGTAAGGGTCTCTCTGCCGGTCGTGTACAGTCCGTAGCTCTCCGCATGATCTGTGATCGTGAAGCCCAGATCGCGGCTTTCGTACCGGAGGAGTACTGGTCCCTCGATGCGATTCTCCCGCACGGAAAGAAGAAGCTGACCGCTGCCTTCTACGGCGGTGAGAAGAAGCAGTCCCTGAGCTCTGAGTCTGAGGTCGATGCGATCCTTCAGAAGATCGGAAACGCTGAGTTTATCGTGAGTGACATCCGGAAGTCCGAGCGTCGCAAGAAGGCACCGCTGCCATTTACGACTTCGACGATGCAGCAGGAGGCCGCGAAGTCCCTCGGCTTCGCTACCAGCAAGACCATGAAGCTCGCCCAGACCCTCTATGAGGATGGTTACATCACCTACCTTCGTACCGACAGTACACGTATCGCCGACGAGGCGGATGCGGCAGCCAGAAGCTTCATCGCCGCACAGTTCGGTGAGCACTATGTGAATGGTGGCTCCGGCGCACAGCCGAAGGCCCAGGCCGAGGTGAAGATTCAGGACGCGCACGAGGCGATCCGTCCGACCAGCCTCGATCTCAGTCCGGAGGAAGCGAAGGAGAAGCTCCCGCGCGACGAGTTCCGTCTGTACCAGCTGATCTATAAGCGCTTCCTTGCGAGCCGGATGTCGGCTGCACTTTACAGCACCGAAGCCGTGAAGCTTCGTGCCGGAGAGTATGTCTTCACACTGAACGGCTCGAAGCTCAGCTTCGATGGTTTCCTTTCGGTCTATATGACGGAAGAGGATAAGGCGGAGAAGGATGTCTCCCTTCCGGAGCTCACCGTCGGCGAGGCTCTCTCGCTTGACAGCTTCAATAAGGAACAGCACTTCACACAGCCGCCGGCACACTACACCGAGGCGTCCCTCGTCAAGGCCCTCGAGGAGGACGGCATCGGTCGTCCGTCGACCTATGCACCGACCATCGGCACCCTGCTGGCACGCCGGTACATCGCGAAGGAAAAGAAGAACATCTTCGTCACCGAGCTTGGTCTTGCGGTTGACGATATGATGCAGAAGAACTTCCCGACCATCATCGATACTGCGTTCACTGCGAACATGGAGTCCCTGCTCGACAGTGTCGCGACCGGAAAGACGAAGTGGAAGACGATCGTCGAGAACTTCTACCCGGATCTCGAGGAAGCGGTCGAGAAGGCACAGGCCGAGGTCGAGAAGATCACGATTCGTGATGAGGAGACCGACGTGCTCTGTGACAAGTGCGGACGCCACATGGTCATCAAGTACGGACCACACGGAAAGTTCCTGGCCTGCCCGGGCTTCCCGGAGTGCCGGAACACGAAGCCGTATGTCGAGTATGCCGGCTTCACCTGTCCGGACTGCGGTGCAGAGTGCGTGAAGCGTCGTTCGAAGAAGGGACGCATCTTCTACAGCTGCTCCCGCTATCCGGAGTGTGAATACATGACCTGGAGCAAGCCGAAGGAGGCTGTCGTCGGCGAGAAGAAGGACGGCGACATCTTCGTGGCACCTTCAATTGAAGCTGAGCCGGTGATGCCGGAATAAATATATTGACAGCAATCGAAGCTTTATGTTATATTACAAGTCGCGTCTTTTTGAGACGCGGCTTCTTTTATAGAAGAACATAAACAGCACATCCCAGCGAACACCGGAAGGTACCCGCACAGGGCGAAAGCCGGTAAGCACGAAGGCTGAGATGGAAGAATCAACCAGGAGGTATTGAAATGAGTGCAATTGGAATGAAGCAGCTCCTTGAGGCTGGCGTACACTTTGGTCATCAGACCAGAAGATGGAACCCTAAGATGGCTCCGTACATCTACACACAGCGTAACGGTATCCACATCATCGATCTTCAGCAGACCGTAAAGATGGTAGACGATGCGTACAACGCGATGGTAAAGATCGTACAGGACGGTGGTACTGTTCTTTTCGTAGGTACCAAGAAGCAGGCACAGGATGCTGTAAAGGCAGAGGCTCTTCGTTGTGGTGAGTTCTACGTTAACGAGAGATGGCTCGGCGGTATGCTTACGAACTTCAAGACCATCGAGACTCGTATCGAGCGTCTGAAGCAGATCGAGAAGATGGCTGAGGATGGCACCTTCGACGTTCTTCCGAAGAAGGAAGTTGCGCTGATCAAGAAGGAGTGGGAGAAGCTTGAGGCCAACATCGGTGGCATCAAGGAGATGAAGGTTCTTCCGGACGCGATCTTCGTTGTTGATCCTAAGAAGGAGAAGATCTGCGTGAAGGAGGCTCATAACCTCGGCATCACCCTTTTCGGTATCGCAGATACCAACGCTGATCCTGAGGAGCTTGATTATGTAATCCCGGGTAACGATGACGCTATCCGTGCGATCAAGCTGATCGTAGGCAAGATGGCAGACGCTGTCATCGAGGCTAAGCAGGGCGATATGACAGAGGAAGAGGCTGCAGCAGCAACTGCTGGCGACGAGACTGTCGTTTCTACTGAGGCTTAATTAATTGATAACGCCAGCATTCGACAATTTCATAAATTGCAGAATGCTGGCTTTTCTTGTTTCATAGGAAGCCGGTGGGGCTTCCATCACATAAACATCCAGGAGGATAAAAAGATGGCAATTACAGCAGCTCAGGTTAAGGAGTTAAGAGATATTACCGGTGCAGGTATGATGGCTTGTAAGAAGGCACTCGCTGCTACCGAGGGTGACATGGATAAGGCCGTAGAGTTCCTTAGAGAGCAGGGCCTTGCAGGCGCTGAGAAGAAGGCCGGCAGAATCGCAGCTGAGGGTGTTTCCTTCGCAAAGGTTTCTGAGGACATGCACACTGGTGTCGTTGTAGAGGTTAACGCTGAGACTGACTTCGTTGCTAAGAACGCAAAGTTCCAGGCATACGTTGATCAGGTTTGCGATCAGGCTCTTACAACATCCGCTACCGATATCGACGCTTTCCTCGCTGAGAAGTGGAACCTCGATGAGACCAGAACCGTCGCTGAGCAGCTTTCCGAGGAGATCTCCATCATCGGTGAGAACATGCACATCCGTCGTTTCCACAAGCTCGTTGAGAACGAGGGTCTCGTATCCGCTTACATCCACGCTGGTGGACGTATCGGTGTCATCCTTCAGGTAAAGTCTGACGTTGTAAACGATGCTGTCGCTGAGATGGCAAAGAACATCGCGATGCAGATCGCTGCTCTGAACCCGAAGTACACCACTCGTGCAGAGGTTGATCAGGAGTATCTTGCACACGAGACTGCAATCCTCACAGAGGCTGCAAAGAACGAGAAGCCGAACGCACCGGAGAAGGTTCTCAACGGTATGGTTCAGGGTCGTCTCAACAAGGAGCTCAAGGAGATCTGCCTCGTAGATCAGACCTACGTAAGAGCAGAGGATGGCAAGCAGACTGTTCAGCAGTATGTTGATTCTGTAGCCAAGGCGCAGGGCGCTAAGATCTCTCTCGTAACCTTCGTACGTTATGAGACCGGTGAGGGCCTCGAGAAGAAGAGCGAGGACTTCGCAGCAGAGGTTGCTGCACAGCAGGCAGCTGCAAAGAAGAACTAATCTTTTTATAGCATGATTTTACGAGAGCTTCGGGCATGTCCCGAAGCTCTTTTTGGATTCAGCAGTGAACTTTGACCGGATTTTGTAAATTGACCTCCACCGCCCGAGTGCGCTACAATGTTCCCAAACGAAAAAACGGAGCATACTATGACCAGAAACTTTAAGATGATTCTAAGCTACGATGGTTCCCGCTACTATGGCTGGGAGCATCAGCCGAACACTGAGCTCACGATCCAGGGAAAGCTCGAGCAGGTGCTGACCCGCATGATCTACGGCGAGCAGTATGAGGCTTCGGACAATGCTTCCTTCCCGATCACCGTCATTGGGGCGGGACGGACCGACGCCGGAGTACACGCGCGTGCTATGACCGCGAACGTACTGCTCGATACCGACAAAACAGAAGAGGAGATCCGGAGCTACATGAACCAGTACCTCCCGGATGACATCAGCATCAATGAGCTTAAGCTCTGCGGCGACCGCTTCCACAGTCGCTTCAAGGCGTCCGGCAAGACCTATCGCTACAGCTGCTGGTATAGTGATCAGAAGCCGGTTTTCGAGCGGAAGTATGTCTCGGTGCTCGAGAAGCACCCGGACCTCGACGCGATGCGGGAGGCAGCGGCGTACCTCATCGGGGAGCATGATTTCAAGTGCTTCTGTGGCAACAGTAAGATGAAGAAGTCGACCGTACGAAAGATCGATACCGTGGAGATCACCGAGAACGGCCCGTACATCCGTTTCTACTTCCATGGCACCGGCTTCCTGCAGAACCAGATCCGCATCATGACCGGCACCCTCCTCGAGGTGGGCTTCGGAAAGCGCCGCCCGGAATCGATGAAGTACATCATCGCTTCCCGTGACCGGAAGATGGCCGGCGTCACGATGGAAGCGAAGGGGCTCTGTCTCATGAAAGTGGATTACGATTAATGGAGGATGCGCTATGAAGAAATATAAGAAGATTATCGGGACCTGTCTGATCGCAGCGATGCTTTTCGTAAGCAGCGCATTTACATCACTGGCAGAGTTCGGACCAACCATCATCGACACCACAGGGCCGGTGACGAGCGCGGCGACGGGTGACGATGCGACGGCAGAAGCATTGGCGAAAACCCTGACGGCACAGATCACGGACCAGATCATCCTCGTCGTGGACCACTCGCTGTCCCTCTATAATAAGCAGGCGGATGGCAGCTGGAAGAAGGCGATGGAAACGTACTGCGGCTATGGACGGAACGGACTGAAGGCCTGGAACGAGCGGCACGAGGGCGACCAGACGACGCCGGTCGGCTCCTTCCCGATCCTGCACGCCTTCGGGATCAGCCTAAATCCGGGCACGCAGATGAGCTGGCGCGATGTGACGCCGAACTCCTGGTGGTCCGGCGAGCAGGCGACGTACAACAGCTGGGTGGAGAGCGCAACGCCGATCAGCGGAGAGCATCTCAGTGAGTACACGATCTGCTATAAGTACGCGATGGCCGTCGGCTTCAATGTGAACCCGACCGTCTATAAGCGTGGCTCCGCGATCTTCCTGCACTGCAAGAATCCGGCGGACTGGGGTTCGGCCGGCTGCGTTTCCGTGGAGGAAGCGGACATGATTGCGCTGCTGCAGCAGTGCCATAACGGCTGTTACATGATGATCGTACCGAACGAGGCATCGATCGCGAATTTCTGAATCGTAGGTACGACTCGTGACGACGAGACGCCGCGAATAAAAAAGTGCGCTGAACCGGCAGGATGGGCAGGATGATCCGGTCACGACGTAAGAGGCCGGGACAGACAGGATGTTCCATCTCGACATAAGAGCTAGAATAGGAACAGACAGAAAAGTGGAGGCAGAATAGATGGAAGAAGAAAGAACGGTCCGGAAGGGCCTGGTGTGTGAGGGCGGCGCGATGCGCGGGATGTTCACCGCGGGTGTACTCGATGTCTTCCTGGAGGAGGGAATCACCTTCGATGGCATGGTCGGTGTGTCGGCGGGGGCGACCTTCGGCTGCAATTTCAAATCGCGGCAGATCGGACGCACGATCCGCTACAATAAGCGTTTCGCAAAGGACCGGCGCTACTGCAGCATCGAGTCCCTGCTGAAGACTGGAAACCTCTACAATGCCGAGTTCTGCTACCATACGCTGCCAGAGGAGCTCGATCTTTTCGACTGGGATACCTTCCTCGCGAATCCGATGAAGTTCTACATCGTCGCGACGGACTGCAATACCGGCCGACCGGTCTACCATGAGTGTAAGACCTCGGCTCCGGAGGAGATGGAGTGGTTCCGCGCAAGTGCTTCGATGCCCCTCGTGTCGAAGCCGGTCGTGATTCAGGGACAGACCCTGCTGGACGGCGGCATCAGCAATGCGATTCCGCTCTGCTTCATGGAGCATATCGGCTACGAGCGCAATGTTGTCATCCTCACGCAGGACCGGAGCTACCAGAAGAAGCCGCAGGCGGGTATGCAGGCCTTCCGCAAGCTGCAGAAGAGGTATCCGCTCTGCTACGATGCGATGAAAAACCGTCACTTCATGTATAACGATCAGCTCGCCGACGTCCACGCCAAGGAGACCGCCGGTCAGGTGCTTGTGATCCAGCCGCCGGAGCCCCTCCGCATCCGCCGCACCGAGCACGATCCGCAGGCGCTTGAGCGCGTGTACCAGATCGGGCGCAGCGAAGCTCTGAAGCGACTCGAGGAGGTCCGCGCCTTTCTGGGCTGAGCTTCGCACGGAGATGAATCTGAAATTTCTTCAGCTTTTTCCGGATAATATCTCGTTTTATACGACAGACTATGCTATTTTAGAGCAGCTGAGCTCATCGTAACGGATGAACGAAGCTGCTTTGTTTTGTCTTGGGTCAGAATGTGTTTTGCTATTGTCAGCAGACAGTAGTCTGCGTAATGAATAATATATGATGAAAGGCTTTTTATGAATTTCTACTTTGCGCCGATGGAGGGCGTTACCGGCTACTGCTTCCGGACTGCGTACAACGCCGCCTTCCCTGGCCTCGACCGCTTCTATACGCCGTTTCTCTCGGCGAACGATACCTTCCAGTTTACACACCGCGAGGAGCGCGACGTCGCGCCGGAGCATAACCTTGGCATGCGTGTCGTGCCGCAGATCATCACCAACAACGCAGAGATGTTCGTCTGGGCCATCCGCGAGATGGCGAAGCGCGGCTACACTGAGGTGAATCTCAATGCAGGCTGCCCGAGCGGTACGGTCGTCGCGAAAGGAAAAGGTGCCGGTCTGCTCCGGGATCCGGACCGCCTCGACGAGTTCCTCGATCAGACCTTCGAGCTTCTGGAGAAGGAGGGCATCTGCTATGATGTCGCGGACGCACCAGAAGTACCGCTGTTCGAGAAGATGTCTTCGGCAGAGACATTGGCCTCGGAAGAGGGAGACAGAGAGAACGCCCCGAAGCCGGTGAAGACCGCAGATGGCAGGACGCATGTCTGCATCTCCGTGAAGACCCGCATCGGCGGCTGGGAACCGGACGAAGCCGGAGAGCTGATCCGCGTCTACAACCGCTACCCGCTGAAGGACCTGATCGTGCACCCGCGCGTGCAGAAGCAGATCTACCGCGGGGAGGTGCATCTCGACGTCTTCCGGCAGTTCGTCGAGGAATCGAAGCACCACCTCGTGTATAACGGAGACATCGTCACCGTCGCGGACTACGAACGAATCACCCGGATGTTCCCGTCGATTGACAGCATCATGATCGGCCGCGGACTCCTCACGAATCCGGCCCTCGTGCGCCAGATCCAGGGCGGGGATGCGGCGACGCTCGAGGAGCTGAAGGCCTTCCACGAGCAGCTGCTCGAAAATTACATGACGGAGATGCAGAGCGAGCGGAACACCCTGTTTAAGATGAAGGAGTACTGGAACTGGCTGAGTCAGTCCTTCGAGGGCAGCGAGCGCTATATGAAGGAGATCCGGAAGGCGGATACCCTCGTGCGTTACCGCTCGGCGGTACGGAATCTGCTCGCAAACTGTACGCTGAAGGAGGTGTAGGACATCATGATCATCGAATATCCATCCTACTATGAAAAGTTCCGCTGTATCGGCGGCTGCTGCCCGGACACCTGCTGTGCCGGCTGGGAGGTCGACGTCGACGAAGAGTCGAGCGCATACTATCGCAGCGTCGAGGGTGCGTTCGGCGACACCCTGCGCGCGCATATCCAGGAAGAGGACGGTGACTGCTTCTTCCCGCTCACGAAGGAGGGCCGCTGCCCGTTTCTCCGGAAGGACCTGCTCTGCGAGATGTACATCCAGCTCGGCGAGGAGAGCCTCTGCCAGACCTGCACGGAGTACCCGCGCTACTTCATGGACATCGGAAACTACGAGCAGATCGACATGAGCCTGAGCTGCATGGAGCTCGGCCGCATCTTCTTCACCGAGTGTGATCGTATCGAGTACATCCGCTCCGAGAACGAGATCCCGGGTGAGGAGATCAGCGAAGAAGAGCAGGAAACCCTCATCGAGGTGCTGGCGCTTCGGAACCGCTGTATCGAGCTGCTCCAGAATCATGCTGGCGCCTTCCTCGACGCATGGCAAGCCGTGCGCGCCCTCGTCGCGGAGGCGCAGGGCCTCGACCCGAAGGAAGCCGACGCAGAGCGAAGCTTCCTGAAGGAGGACTTCCCGGCCCTCGTCGAACTCATGAAGCATCTCGATTCCCTCCGCCCGGAGTGGGATACCCTCGTCGAAGGCTACGAGCAGAACTGCCGGGACCCGCACTTCCTCGATGCCCTCCCGCAGTTCATGCAGGAAGAAGCCACACAGCTCGACCGCTGGTTCACGAAGCTCGCCGTCTACTTTACCTACCGCTACTTCATCGACACCTGTATCGACGGCGACATCGAAATCGAGCTCTGCCTCGTACACCGCAGCCTCATGATGATCCTCTTCATGCTCTACAGCCGCTGGACCGAACAGCAGCAGCTTGACGTTTCGGATATCATCGACGTCGCGCACCTCTTCTCAAAAGAGGTGGAACATGACGAAGGAAATGTGAATTTGCTCAAATCTATCTGATGACCGGAGCCCCGGAGGGGCGGCAACGGAGGCACAGTACTAC
>CALAOB010000154.1 GCA_937927445.1 uncultured Oribacterium sp.
GGCAGCCCGGCTTTCGTTTCAGTTTTCCCCGCCATCGCGCACTCCTTTCCAGTCATTCGCTCATCTTAAGAATTTCGTAATGGGGTCAGACCCCATTAAATTTCCCAATGAAGTCGATGAAGCTCCCCGCGTTTTTCCAGGTTCTCGAAGTCATTCTGGCGGTAGGCTTCGTAGAGGAGGATCGCGGCGGAGTTGCTGAGGTTCAGGGAGCGCATGTCGCCCCACATCGGGATGCGGATGCAGGATTTTGGGTGCTGAACGAGGATCTCCTCCGGGATGCCGGCGGATTCCTTGCCGAACATGATGTAGTCGTTCGGGCCGAAGTGGACGTCGCTGTAGACCTGCCGGCCCTTCGTGGTCGCAAACCAGAGCTTCGGCGTCTCGATGATCTCCGGCGTCCAGTCCGGCTCGAACTCGTCGGCGAAATGGAGCTCCGGGTGCTTCGCGAGGAAGTCCTCGTAGTCAAGGTACTCGTGGAGATCGAGCTTCGCCCAGTAGTCCATGCCCGCACGTTTGATGTAGCGGTCATCGAGGGTGAAGCCGTACGGCCGGATCATATGAAGCGACGTGTGGGTCGCCACGCAGGTGCGGCCGATCGCACCGGTATTGAACGGAATTTCCGGTTCATGAAGCACAACATGTAGCATAAAACACCTTTCCCGGCATGCCGCCGAAGCCCAGCCCCGCGCACGCCCTCACTCCGGCATGCCATCGAAACCTCAGGCCCTGTGCACGCCTCACTCCGCATGCCGCCACAGGCACGCTCCTACACTCTGCAGAGGCTACGCCTCCCCATCCGACAGTTCTTCCTTCTGATCATCCACGAAATATCCGCTATCGCCGTAGCCCGGCAGGTGGCCGATCGACTGGTGCTTGACCGTGCGGTACTCGTCGTTCGAGCGCCAGTACGGGCAATGCCGGCGGCGTCCGCCCCACATGTGGGCCATGTCGTCCTCATCGATGTCGGCCTCGCAGACATACGCCTCATCGTCGTCATCGTAGACGTAGTTTAAACACATTTCACATTCTGACATAATCTTTCCTTCTCTTCAGGCCAATGCCTCCACCGGCACCCACCCGCGACTCTTCTGATTCTATCCGTCCGTGGCTTTCGCCCGCCACGATACGCCCACTCAGGATTTCGCTTTCGTCTTCCGGCTCTTCCCGCTCGTCACGCCGGCGCGGGTCGCCTCCAGCAGCTCCGTGTTATCGCAGCTCGGGCAGAGGTCCCGGAGGAAGCATGCGCTGCAGTCCGGACGCGCGGACATACAGTAACTCCTGCCCAGCGAAATGATGTGCGTGTTCCAGCGGATCCAGAACTCCTCCGGCACCGTCTCCATGAGCTGAAATTCGGTGCGCGTCGGGTCGCTCGACGCCGCAAGGCCGAGGCGGTTCGAGATGCGCTTCACATGCGTATCCACGACGAGCGCCGGCTTGTTGTAAATATGGCCGAGGATCAGGTTTCCCGTCTTGCGACCGACACCCGGAAGCGAGGTGAGCGCGTCAATGCTGTCGGGCACGACGCCGTCATAGCGCGTGAGGAGATCGGCGGCGCAGGCCTTGATGTTGCGCGCCTTGTTATGGTAGAAGCCGGTGGAGCGGATGTCCTCCTCCAGCTCCTCGATCGGCGTCGCGACGAAATCCTCGAGACAGGTATACTTCTTAAATAGCTTCTCCGTCACCATATTGACGCGCGCATCGGTGCACTGCGCGCTCAGGATCGTCGCGAAGAGCAGCTGCCACGCATTTTCACTTTTCAAAAAAATCGGCGGCTCGGCACCGTAATGCTCATCGAGCCGCTTCATAATTTCCCGGACACGCTTCTCCCGCGCCTCTGGACTCTCTCCCTTTACAAACATCTCGTCCTCTTTCCGCGCACGATTGCGCCTCCGTCTCGCACGCCATGCCGTATCTTTTCTGCGCTTTTTCACGTTGATGATACAGCATGTAATGGCGGCCACTCAAGTGTTACAGCGCCAGGGTCACGGTGCGGCCGGTCGGCTGGTACTGGTAGTAGCGAACGCCGGCGGCATCGAGCATGCGCTTGCTGGCGCGGGTCGACGGAGTATCGCCATACTTGTCGGAGTAGTAGATCAGGGTCCGGATGCCGGCCTGGATCAGCGCCTTCGCGCACTCGTTGCACGGGAAGAGCGTGACGTAGAGCTTGCAGCCCTCGAGGGAACCGCCGCGGTAGTTGAGGATCGCGTTCAGCTCTGCATGCGTCGAGTAGAAATACTTCGCGTTAAACGGGTCGTCCTCCGCATGGATCTTCGTCCACGGGAAGGCATCGTCGGAGCAGCCCTGTGGGAAGCCATTGTAGCCCATCGAGAGAATCTTGTTCTCCGGGCTCACGATGCAGGCGCCGACCTGGGTGCTCGGGTCCTTCGAGCGGCGCGCCGACATCTCGGCGACACCCATGAAGTACTCATCCCAGGTGATATAGTCTCGTCTCTTTCCACTCTCTTCCATCTCATTCTCCTTTATTTATCCGCGTGCGGCTGCAGGCCGGCGAGCGGGGAAATACCGTTCCGGAACACATCCGTCGGCTGATCATCCGCGCAGACCTCGAGCATCCCGGCGGACTTCCGCATACGGTTCATGAGCGCGAATCCCACGCCGCGGTCACTGTAGCTCTCCGCGTAGATCCGCTCCGTGCCGTCCTCGTCGAACTCGCGCAGTACGCGGAAGAGCTCATGCGTCATCGACAGCGGGTCACTCCGGCGCCCGATCACCTTGATATCCGCACGGCGGTCGCCCGCACTGTGGTAGCGCGCCCGGGTCTCCTCGCAGCAGATGATCCCGACCCGAAGGCCGGCGGCTTCGTCCGCATCCACGAGTCGGTCAATGCAGGCGGCCACCATCTGATCGGCTTCCGCGCGTTCTTCCTCGGAGAGCGCATAGTCCCGCGCCTTCGATAGCCGAGTCGTCACGAGCGCCATGCGCGCGTTCGGCGCATAATGCCGGTACTTCATGCCCGGTGCCTTCGGGTGCACGCCCTCCTTCACGCCGCCGGCGATGATGGCCGGATCGATCCGGACCTCGGTGCCGAGCGTCTCGGACAGCTCCTCCACGGTGATCGCACCCGGTCGAAGCAGGGTCGGTACCTCACCGGTGAGGTCAATGATGGTGGACTCGACGCCGATGCCCACCGGGCCGTCATCGAGGATCATCTCGATCTTCCCCTGAAGATCGTGGTACACATGCGCCGCTTCCGTCGGACTCGGCTTACCCGAAGTGTTTGCACTCGGTCCGGCGATCGGCACGCCGGCCGCCTTGATAAATGCAAGCGTCACCCGGTTCTCCGGGCAGCGAATTGCGACGGTCTCAAGCCCGCCCGTCGTTTCATACGGAACGATCGCCGCCTTCGGCATCACGATCGTGAGCGGACCCGGCCAGAACGCCTCCATCAGGTTCCGCGCACTCTCCGGAAATTCCGAAACGAGCGGCGGGACCTCGTCGACGCAGGAGACATGCACGATCAGCGGATTATCCGACGGCCGTCCCTTCGCTGCATATATCTTCCGGCTCGCCTCCGGATCCAGTGCATTGCCCCCGAGACCATAGACCGTCTCGGTCGGGAATGCCACGAGGCCGCCCCGGCGGATGATCTCCGCCGCCTGCTGCACGCCCTCCATACCTTTCACGATTGTTTCCATCTTATTTGTCCTTTTAATTATTGAGATTCAGTATGCTCCAGAAGCTCTGCGGCTCCTGTCCGAGCTTCCAGCCCGCGACGCCCGCGCAGCCGGCTTCCTTCACGGCATCCACCTTGCGCTGCATGGACTGATCGTCCTCCATCCAGACCTTCTTGACTTCCGTGCCGTCGGTGATCTCGCCGTAGTTCTGGCCGAGATCCTCCTGCCACTCGAGCTGCACGCCCTTCTGTGCCACCCAGTTCAGTGCGGTCTGCACGCTGAGCGCCTCGGAGCGGGTCTTGCCATCCGCGCCGGTGATCCACACGCGCGTATAGAACGGGAGGGCAATGATGACGCGATCACTGTCCATGGCGCTGCTCGCTTCGCTGATGCCACGCTTTACGTAATCGATCGAAGCCACCGAGCCTTCCTCACTGCCGGCATAGTGCTCGTCGTAACACATGATGACGACGTAGTCGATGCACTCGCCGAGCTCCTCGATGTCGTAATGTGCGTTGTAATTATATGGTACATAGCAGTCCGCGGACAGCACGAGGCCCGCCTCGCGACAGGCGACACCGAGCTCCCGCATGAACTGAATATACGCGCGTCCGAGGCCGGTCGGGATCAGCTCGAAGTCAATGTTGAGACCATCGATGCCACCCGCGACGGCGGTGGACACGAGGGAAGCGACGAGCTGCGCACGGAGCGCGGTGTTCTCGAGGAAGACCGACTCGTCGATGTTTCCGGCGTCGAAGTTATTGACCACGGCCCAGACCTGGTAGCCGGCCGCATGGGCCGCCTGCATATAATCCGCGCTCCAGTAGGAGGTGAACGTACCCTGATCGGAATTCAGGATGAACCAGGTCGGTGCGATCACGTTCATCGTGCTGCCCGCCTGCGCCGTCGCACTCGCGAAGCTCGCATTGGCCGCCTGCGAGGTCACCTGATGGAAGCCCATCACGACCTTCTGATCGAGGAGTTTATGTGTATATTCCGGCGCAGTGAACGTGCTTTCCGGGGTCACAGAACGCTCGTCGGAGAGACGCTTGTTCCGGAGCCAGCCGATATAGCCGTCTTCGGTTTCGACACGTGACCAGTTCTCCATCGCCTCGAGAATTTTAACATTGGCCCCCTGCTCGAGCGTCGTCAGCACCGGTGATTTCACGCCACCGAGGAGACGGACTGCCTCCTTCTTCTGAACGGTCGCCTCGGTATACGGCGAGAAGTCGTCGAAGATGAAGATGCGCTTCTGCTCTGCGCTCACGTAGCTCGTGAAGCGGATGTTCGTGTGCTCCGCGACGAACTTCACGTTCAGATACAGATTCTCCGTGCCGTTTCCGAGCTTCAGGAACGGGGTCGAGCCGCCGCTCAGGGTGTCACCGATCCCGTATTTCAGGGTCTCGGTCGGCATCGTATAGAGGACCTCCGCCACATCCGAGGCCCAGAAGAAGCGGCGGTTCAGGTTCGACATCACCCACTCATACGGGAGGAAGACGCCGCCGTTCACACACTTCGCCAGCACGAGCTTTCCGTTCTCGTCCGCCTGCTGCTCCTCATCGAGGTAGATCGTCACCTCGTCGCCGCTGACACCGAAGTAGTCCGCCGGATCGGCGAGCTCCTTCGTCGGCGCGTATTTTTTCTCATAGACGTATCCACCGGCGGCACCGGCGAACACGAGGAGCATGAGAAGTCCGATGATCACCGGCATGAAGCGCTTTCCACCGCCCGGCTGCTGCCGGCGACGGGAGCGCTGATGCGGATCCACAGATATTCTTTCCCTGGCCACTTTTTTCTCCTTAAATAACCTCCTGATTCAGCTCCGCGAGCTTCGCTGCCTGGTCGGCGGCGATGATCGGGTCGAGGAGCGGATCGAGGTCTCCATTCAGTACCTTATCGATCGAGTACAGCGTCAGTCCGATCCGGTGGTCCGTCACACGTCCCTGCGGGAAGTTGTAGGTACGGATCTTCTCGGAGGGGGCGCCGGTGCCCACCTGGGAGCGCTTGGCCTCCGCCGCCTCGTCGTGCTTTTTATTATACTCTATTTCATATAGGCGCGCACGAAGAAGTCGCATCGCCTTCTCGCGGTTCTGCAGCTGGGAACGCTCCTCCTGACACTCGGCCACCATGCCGGTCGGGATGTGAATGAGTCGTACGGCAGAAGAGGTTTTGTTGATGTGCTGTCCACCGGCACCGGAGGAACGGAAGACCTCCATCTTTACATCCGCCGGATTGATCTCGACATCGACATCCTCGGCCTCCGGCATCACAGCAACCGTCGCAGTGGAGGTGTGGATACGTCCGCCGGACTCGGTCACCGGCACACGCTGTACACGGTGCACGCCGGCCTCATACTTGAGGCGGCTGTACGCGCCCTTTCCGGTGACGACGAAGACCGCTTCCTTCATACCGCCGATGCCGGTTTCATTGACCGACATAAGCTCCGTCTTATAGCCACGGCGCTCCGCATAGTTGATGTACATACGGTAGAGCTCCGCCGCGAAGAGCGCCGCCTCATCGCCGCCGGCACCGCCACGGATCTCCATGATGATGTTCTTATCATCGTTCTCGTCCTTCGGGAGCAGAAGGATCTGCAGCTCCTTGATGAGGGTCGGCTGGTTTTCCTTCGCCTCGGCGAGCTCTGCTTTCGCGAGCTCGATCATCTCCGGATCCTTCTCGGACGCGAGCATCTCGAGGGCCTCCTTCTCGCCGGCCACGGCCTCGAGGTAGCGCTTGTAGGTCGTGTACAGTGGCTCGAGATCACTCGACTCCCGCATCAGCTTCAGGTATTTTTCTGTATCATTTACGATATCCGGCTCCGTCATGAAGCGCTGGATTTCCTCATAGTGTCGGGAGATGGACTCCAGACGGTCAAACATATCCATGGTAATGCTCCTTAATATTTACAAATGTGCGGCGACCACGCGGTCGTTTCCGCCGAAGTCGCGGATGACGGTCACTTCCTGGAAACCGGCGGCTGCGAGGAGTGCCGGGACGCTCTCGCCCTGGTCGTAGCCGATTTCGAGGTAGATGCGTCCGCCGGGCTTCAGGTAGTGCACGGATTCCTCTGCGAGGATGCGGTAGAAGCGCAGTCCGTCGGCGGTTCCGTCGAGGGCGATGCGCGGCTCGTAGTCCCGGACCTCGGGCTCGAGTTCGTCCACCACCGAGGACGGGATGTACGGCGGGTTCGAGACGATGACGTCGTAGCGCTTCATCTGTCCGTCTTCTGTGCGTTCGGCCAATGCTGAGAACATGTCACTCCGCAGGAGGGTAAAGTCGACCGTTGCGTTCTGAAGATGCACTTCCGTCCGCGGATCGGCGCCCGGCAGAGCCGCGACTTCGGCAGTGGTTTCGTCCGGCGACACAACGCATGGCGTCAGAGCAGTGGCGGTATCCTCCGCTGTTATCAACAGCCGCTCGGCGTTCCGGCGCGCGATGGCGAGCGCGGCGTCAGAGATATCCACCGCCGTGGTGTCGCGGAAAGCGCCGAATTTCGTGAGGGCGATGGCGATGCAGCCGGAACCGGTGCAGACATCGAGGAGCGACGCGCCTTTGTTATCCACATGTGAGAGAAAATCCGGACACTTATCCACCGTATATTCAGAGGCGGATGTGTTCTCCGTCGGGTTCTCCACATCTGTACGCTGTGCACATGCCGGGACGGTACCCGACGGTGCTGCACAGACGGATGTGATCTGCTCCGGCATGAGGTTTCCGAGTACCGCATCCACGAGGGTCTCGGTGTCGGCCCGCGGACAGAGCACGTCCTTCGTTACGACGAAGTCGAGTCCATAGAAGCCGGCGGTGCCGAGGATCTGCTGGAGAGGTTCCCGTCGCCTGCGGCGGTCAACATTGGCCTGAAACAGCGTGGTCGCAGCCGACAGTGCTTCCGCGTCGGGCAGCACCCGCGGGATCAGGGCCTCCGGCGCGTCGTGCTCGTAGAGCAGGTACTGCGCAGGTGAAAGCTGATAGGCGGACATAAGAAGAGCCCGCGCATCGTAGCGCGGGTCCGGCACCTGAGCGGTGTTCAGTTTTTCCGTCGCTTCATCGAGAAGCTGACGCAGCGTGGTGATCGGCATGTTTCTCCTTCATAAATGTATCCGAAAATCGGCACATGATGATGCAACGAGCCTCGCAGAATATGCAGCGCAGATCATGATGTATCTCCTTATGTGCGTTCGAAAAGCCGTTGCGTGATGAATCGATGCATGCGATCCGCTATGAATTTTCGATCACCGGTTTTCCGTCGACGACCGGGATGTCCACCAGGGTGGAGTGCACGTCGGATGGGCGGTCGGAGAAGTCGAGGCCGAAGGTCTGCTTCTCGAACGCGCGCCAGTCGAAGACGCGCTCGACGGCAGCGATGGCTACCT
Source organism: uncultured Oribacterium sp. (assembly GCA_937927445.1). Taxonomy (GTDB): domain Bacteria; phylum Bacillota; class Clostridia; order Lachnospirales; family Lachnospiraceae; genus Oribacterium. The sequence continues at coordinate 8,009 of CALAOB010000154.1, forward strand.
CGATCTCGTCGCGATCCGGCTCACGCGTGGTGAGGCCCTGCATCCACATACCCGGGATGAAGAGGAGACGGGTCAGCGCGTTATCATGCGTACCGACGAGGCGCAGTACCTCGAAGCTGACGCCGGCGATGACCGGAATCAGGATGATACGGCTGAGGAGACGCATCCAGATGGTATCAACGCGGATCACCATGAAGAGAAGGATGGAGATCAGCATGACATAGACGATGAAGCTGGTGCCGCAGCGCTTGTGCTCCTTGCTGGAGACGGCGACATTGTCCACCGTCAGCGGGAGGCCGTGCTCGACACAGTTGATGCACTTGTGCTCGGCGCCGTGGTACTGGAAGGTACGCGCGATGTCCGGCGTGCGGGAAATCACTTTAATATAGATGATAAAAAGCAGCACACGAATCACGCCCTCGATGAGGCCGAGCAGCGATTCATGCGGCAGCAGCGGCTTCAGGAAGCCAGCGATCCAGGTCGGAAAAATCACGAAGAGGAGCATCGCGACCACGAAGGAAAAGACCATAACGATCGTTTCGAGCACCGGCTCGAGCTTATCGCCGAAGGTCCGGTCCAGCCAGGCCTCAAACTTCGTCGGCTCCTTCTCCGCATCCTCCGGGTCATCCTCGAGGAAGGACGCGCTGAAGGTGAGGCAGCGCATGCCGAGCACCATGGAATCCACGAAGGAGAAGACGCCGCGGATCAGCGGTGCCTTCAGGAACGGATGCTTATCTGTCATGGAGATGTACGTATCCTCCATCACCGCGATGGAGCCATCCGGCTTCCGGACCCCCACGGAATAGCGCTGGCCGTTCCGCATCATCATCCCCTCGATGACGGCCTGTCCGCCGATGCCACTGTAGATCTGGGACTGCGGGGCCGATGGTGGTGTCAGATTCTCTGCCGGGATTTCTGAATTCGTTGTACTGTTTAAAGAATTCTTTTCTGTATCTGTCATATCGCTTTCTGGATTTCTTTCTTTTATGTCAAACGTGCTTTTTCCACATCGTTCTCAAACCACTTCATATCCTGTTCCTGAAACAGGCATCAGAATAGTAAATACCTGCTAAATAGAAGAAAAACACATCAAGATTATAAAATTTCACGCACCTAAGTGTAAACGATGGAAAACATGAATTCAATAACAGGAAAGTGAAACTTTTATGACGGCGGACGACGCTCTCATGGATACGTATAAAGAAACGATGCCATATACATGAATCTGTACAAAAAAATCCCACACCTGCACCTCGCGGATACAGGTATGGGACTGTGTTTTCAGCTTCGTATAAATTAAGCAAGACCAAACTTCTTGTTGAACTTATCGATCTGACCCTTCAGGCTGGATGCCTTCTCCTTACCAGTGTAGAATGAGTGGCAAGCAGAGCAAACCTCGACGTGGATCTCCGGCTTTGTGGAGCCAGTTACGAATGTGTTACCGCAGTTGCAGGTAACGGTAGCCTGATAATACTTTGGATGGATTCCTTCCTTCATCTCGTACCTCTTTCTGCATGGTTCCCAACCATGCCAGCTTGCGTGTCGGCCGCTGAATGCAGTGCACTCCCGAGACTCGACCGCTTAGAAAATAGTTAAGCCTTTATAAGCTACCATAAAGCGAAAAATATTGCAAGACCTCAGCGCTTAATTTTAATGACTGCGGTCGGGGATTTCGTGCTTCCATCCCGATAGATGTCGCCGCTTTCAATCATCGGGTTGATCACGTCTTTTAAAAATCGAGATCGATTCGAATAACCATAGGCACTCTGGAGATCTTTAACCTTCATCGGTCCGTTTTCTTTCAGGAGTTTCCACACTTTATTTTCACTCGCCGTATACTCTACCGAACGCGGTGCTTCATCCACACGATATAAAACATCATATAATTTCAGATTTAAAAATCCGGGATAAATCGAAATCACCGGCTGGAGCTGCTCGGAGAATGCCTTATAGGCCTCCATCATCGTGAGAAATCCGGTTCCACCACGCTCCATCAGATTTGCGACATCCAGACAGGCGGCGATAATCGAATTTCTTCGGATCGACGGAATCGAACCCAGCGGATATTCCGCATATCCCTTCGGCAGCAGCCACGATCCCGGAGAAACGATTTCCATCCGATCATTATAGATATCCACATCGATCTGCGTCCCGGAAATCGAATAATCACGGTGTGCGATGGCATTCACCAGAGCTTCTCGTATCGCCTCCTTAGGGTAGGAACGGATTTCCTTACGTCCGCCGTTCGCCGTCTTCTGCCACCCGCTTTTCGTATTTCGCTCAATAAAACGCAACGCGTTCTCGAAGACAAGCGCGATCGAGCCCTTGAATCTCGCACTATCCAGCACGGTGCCCGCTTTATTCATCCCCTTCCAGAGACGACAGCAGATCATCGTGTCATCCCGTTCATATCCATCGCGGAACATGATGAATCCAGATTTTGCGAAGCCGTCCTTCGATACGATTTCCTCACTCTGCAGCTCTTTTAAAGACGGCACGGCACCATCATTTCGATATTCCCTGCAGAGCGTCAGATAATCTGTCCACTCTTCCTCACGATAGTGCTCCTCCGTTGTTTCATTGTCCACACCATAACGCCTTTTGGATAATGAAATAATATCTTCTGGTGTTGCTGGTGTAGAATTACCATTTCCCCGGATATACACCGTTTCGTTGAAATCACCTTCTCGATATCTGACAACCGATTCCGCAGGCAGTACTTTTATTCCCAGCACAAAATGATCTGCCGTTTCATCTACGCTTCGCATCATGTAGCTGATTTTCACATGAGGAAAAATGTTCCGGTCATTTACCTTAGCCACCAGATTTTTAGTCTGATCAATTTCGTTCAAATCCAGGCCAAAGGCTTCGCCAACATTGGACACGCCCACAAAGATGATTCCCCCCTGATCATTCGCATATCCGACGATGGTCTTCGCCCATTTCACAGGATTATCCTGCTTCAGAAGCGCTTTAAACTCATATTCCGTATCCTCCGTTACGACATCAGGGAATAATTCCGAAATCTTCATAGCGCTCCTCCATTTCACCATCCAAACATTGTACAGACATTATACAACAGCCAGCACAACATTGTACAGACATTGGACAATATTTCTTTGAACTTTGAAGGAAGCCCGCCCCTCCTTATATAACTTTATATAACTCTTTATAACTTTTTGCTTATTATATAACTCTTTATAACTCTATATAACTCTTTATAACTTTTCTCGTACAGCATTACCCGCTCGAGCTAAAAAAGGCGTCAATTTTTTGTTTGCCTGCATGGGGCGGGGCCGATATGTAAGTAGATAAAAGATGTATACCGGGGTGGGCAGGCAAACAAAAAAGAAGAGACGTCCGGTCTGGACGTCCCTTAAAAACACAACTGGATTAAGAAATAACCCCGGCTGAACTATTATGAAAATACTTCTGAAATCTGCGTCTGCCTGCGTATCAGCGGTTAATTTTAATCGCGAGGCGGCTGTTCGGGTTGCTGCCTGGTTTTACGCCGGTCTTCTGCGGGCTACTGTCCGGATTTCCGTTTGTTTTCGTACCAGGATTTGAGCGGATACCGCTGTTCATGCGCGCACCAGTGCTCGGAATCGGTTTTCCGTTTACGACGAACTGGCAGACCTCTTCGTTACTGGAGGTGCGCTCGAAGAGCTGGATCACCTCCTCGGCGGAGCTGGCCTTTTCATCCGACACGCGCTTGTGAATGATGTCGAC
>CALAOB010000155.1 GCA_937927445.1 uncultured Oribacterium sp.
GCTATGGGGCCGGAAGTTCTGGTACTGCCGGCAGCTTCGGTGCGAACAGCTATGGGCTGCAGGGCATGGGCTCGGCCGGCTATCTTGCGAAGAGCGGGGCGGGTGCGGCCCGGAAGAAGGGCGCAGGCATCCCGAAGAGTCTGATCCAGACCGGCATCCAGAAGCTGGAGACCCTCGACTACGCGGTAGGCGATCGCGTAAAGCACATCAAGTTCGGTGAGGGCACCGTCGAGGCCATCGAGGACGGAAAGAAGGACTATACCGTGACGGTCACCTTCGACACCGCCGGACAGAAGAAGATGCTCGCGAGCTTCGCGAAACTTCAGAAGCTGTAGTCAAACGGGACCGGCGATGGTATAATTTTCTTAATAGAAAAACTGCACAGGAGGTGCCATATGGAGAAGCTGGATATGAATGCATTGAGAACAAATGCAAGAGAGTTCGCAGACAGTGTCCGGACATATAAGGATGATGCCAGAGACCACGCAGAGCTTCTGCTTCAGAAGCTGAAGCTGCAGGAGTACATCCAGGAGAAGAAGGAGGATGAGCGTCTGAAGAAGACGATCCTCACCGTGCTCGCCATCATCGGATGTGTTGCGACCGTCGCAGGAATCGCGTATGCGGTTTATCGCTTCATGATGCCGGATTACCTCGAGGATTATGATGACTTCGAGGATGATGCGGACGATTTCGAGGACGAGGACTGATCTTGCGGCAGGACGTCGCCGGACGACGGGATGTGCCTGTAAACGAAGCACGAAACCGGGGCGATGCACCCGGGGAAATCAGTAGTTCATGCAACAGGGATGGGGTCGGCGCTGGCCGACCCTGTTTTTCTGTCGTGAGATATGGTAGAGTGTTATCACAAAAAAAGTAAGGAACGCTGATGTAGACATTGACCACATCAGCAGTGGAGAAGGATATAGAGTATGAGAGTATGTGACAATGCGGAGATCTGTGGCGGCTGCTTCTATCAGGGCACGAGCTACGAGGAAGAGCTGAAGACGAAGGAGCAGGCGCTTCATGAACTGTTTGAGCCGGTGGTACGCTCGGATGCGTATATCTTCGAGCCGATCGTGCCGTCACCGGTCGCTGAGGGCTACCGGAATAAGATGGAGTTTTCCTTCGGCGACTGCCGGATGGGCGGTGAGCTGACGCTGGGCCTTCACCAGAAACGGAGCTTCTTTAACATCATCGACGCGGACTGCTGTCAGCTGACGCACCCGGATGTGGGCGTGATCGTGCAGGCGACGCGGGAATACTTCGCGGAGCTCGATATCACCTACCTTCATAAGAAGACGCGGGAGGGCTATCTCCGTCATCTGCTCTACCGTCGCGCGGTGAAGACCGGGGAGATTCTCGTGGATCTCGTGACCTCCACGAACTGGGCGAGTGCGAAGCGCGTGCCGGCGTCCGAGGAGCTGATCGCGGAGCGGCAGAAGGGTCTCGACGAGTGGTTCGAGCGGCGTTACAGCCCGAAGGCACAGCAGAAGCATACCCGTCCGACCGCGGACCGCTTCGTGCGTGTGCAGCCGGAGGTCTCCGAGGAGGAGGTGCTCGCCGGCTGGCGTGATCGTCTGCTGCAGCTGAAGGCCGAAGGAAAGATCGAGGGCAGGCTTGCCGGTATCCTGCATACAAAGAACGACACGCTGGCGGATGTCGTCGAGGACCAGGGCACCGACGTGCTCTACGGTGAGCGCTTCTTCTACGAGGAGATCCTGGGACTGCGCTTCCGCATCACCCCGTTCAGCTTCTTCCAGACGAACTCCCTCGGTGCGGAGAAGCTCTACACGAAGGTTCGCGAGTATGCCGGCTTTACGGAGCTGCAGGCGGCGCAGCAGGCCGCAGCCAATGCAGACACCGCGGGGACAGACACTGCGCGGGAAGCTGCGGACGCTGGTCAGCCGGGCCCGGCCGATCCGGCGGGGGCTTCAGTAAAGAAGCCGGTGATCTATGACCTGTATTCCGGTACCGGCACGATCACGCAGCTTATGAGCTCCGTGGCGAGCATGGCGGTCGGCGTCGAGATCGTCCCGGAGGCCGTGGCCGCTGCGCACGAGAACGCGAAACTGAACGGCATCGATAACTGCGATTTCATCGCCGGCGATGTGCTGAAGGTCATCGAGGAGGGCGGTCGCCTCATCCGTGAGGACGGCAGCTACGAGGACGCCCCGCGCCCGGATATGATCATCCTCGACCCGCCGCGTGACGGCATTCACGCGAAGGCCCTCGCGAAGATCATCGACTACGGCGTTGACCGCCTGATCTACGTGGCCTGCAAGCCGAAGAGTCTCGCCCGCGACCTCGTGCCGCTCCAGGACGCCGGCTACGAAGTCGAGAAGCTCTGCCCGGTCGACATGTTCCCGCGCACAAATAACTGCGAGTGTATCTGTCTCCTGAAGCGCAGAAAAGCGTGATTCCATCATGGGGCCAGCTCCTTTACGGCATCTTAAGAATTTCGTAAGGGGGTCTGACCCCATTAAATTTTTATAAACTCGGGGCGTGGTGAACTCCCACTTGTGTTTTTTCGTATATATCGTATAATTTTCGAGTCAATATTCAGTAAAGAAGCATGGGAGAGGTAAGCATGAGTAAGGGAATCGTCGTGATCGGGGCTACGTTCGTGGATATCAAGGGGTATCCGGAGGGAAAGTACGTGCCGGCCGGGCGAAATGCAGGCACGGTCTGCGAGGTGCATGGTGGTGTGAGCCGGAATGTGGCGGAGGATATCGCGAATGTGGAGCTGCGGCCGACCTTCATCAGTGTGGTGGATCACTCCGGTATCAGTACGGATGTCATCAACAAGCTGAATCGTCATAAGGTGGATACCAGCTACATCCGTCGTACGGAGGATGGGCTCGGTACCTGGCTCGCGGTGTTCTCGCATAACGGTGATGTGGTGGCCTCGATCTCGAAGCGTCCGGATCTCTCGGAGATTTCGACGATTCTGAAGGAGCAGGGCGATGAGATCATCGCGGATGCGGATGCCGTGACGGTCGATATCGATATGGAGTCCTATATCCTGAAGCAGATCCTGGACCTCGCGGAGAAGTACCATAAGCAGGTCTATGCGGTGGTGTCGAATATGTCCATCGCGATGGAGCGCCGTGACCTCATGAAGCGGACCGCCTGTCTCGTGTGCAATGCGCAGGAGGCTGGGCTGCTGTTCTCGGATGACTATGAGAAGCTGTCCCCGGAGGCGCTGGCGCCGATCATCGGACACAAGGTGAAGTCTGCGCAGTATCCGCGCATGGTCGTGACCATGGGCGAGCAGGGGGCTGTCTACGCGGAAATCGATGGAAGCTATGGCATCTGTCCGCCGATCAATGTTGCCGTCATCGACACCACGGGTGCCGGGGATGCGTTCTTCTCCGGTGTGACCATCGGTCTCCCCTACGGTAAGACGCTCGGCGAGGCCTGCCATATCGGTGCACGTCTCGCAAGTTCGGTGATTTCCACAACGGATAATGTCTGCCCGCGCTTTATGCCGGAAGAGTTTGATCTGAAGGTGAATAGATCTTAAGTTCGGTGGAGGGGAACCAGGAGGGCCGGCAGCGGAGGCACAGTACTCCGAGAGCGGTGAAATCCAATCCGGGGACCCTGTCAGAACTAAAAAAAAGAGCGGTGGTTCATCGAACCATCGCTCTCTTCACGTATTCGCTTTGAATTATTCAGCAGCGATAGCGCCTGTTGGGCAAGCGTCCTCGCAAGCACCACAATCGATGCAGGTATCAGCGTCTACAACATACTTGCTGTCGCCAGCAGAAATAGCCTCAACCGGGCAGGTAGATGCACAAGCACCGCAGCTAACGCACTCATCAGAAATAACATGTGCCATGATAAAATTCCTCCTAGAATAAAAATTTAATTGAATGGTTTTCGTACTTCCGTACGACCTATGCCTGTATATTAATATAGATTCTCGAAAACTACAACCGGAAAAGTTTCAAAAAATGTATTTTTTTGAAAAATTCTTTTAGTCTAGACTAACCATATCATACCTAGTGAATAGGGGATATTTAATGAGCGAATCACTATATGTTGTGGCTTGATGATGGGGATATCGCTACGACGATCATCCGAAAGCATCTGGAAAACTTAAATTAAATGCATAAATATACATACGCAGCGCGCACTTATGCAAGTATAGCGCGGCAGGAAGGCCACATTTATGCAAAAAAGCTTCCTGAAAAAGGCTAAAAAAGCGGCGGATATGTTGAAAAGGTATGCCGGAAAATTGTAGAATCAAAGCATCATTGAAAGGAAGGTTTTTACGTATGAAACAGAAGCTCTCTTATCGCCTGATCCTGAAGGATCTCCTGCTGATGACCGTCGCCTGCACGATCATCGCGGCCGCGGTCTTTTTCTTTCTGGTGCCGAGCCATGCGGCGGTGTCGAGCATCTCGGGTCTCGCCATCGTGCTGCAGCATTTCGTGCCGCTCAGCATCTCACAGCTCACGATGATCATGAACGGCATCCTGCTGATCGTCGGTTATGCGGTGTTCGGAAAGGAGTTCGGCTTCAAAACGGCCTATACCTCGATCATCCTGCCGCTGATTCTCGGTCTGTTCGAGCTGCTGTTCCCGCACTATACCTCGCTCACCGGGGATCCGACCCTCGATGTCGTGGCGTACTGCATCGTCGTGTCGGTCGGCTGCAGTATCCTGTTTAACGACAATGCTTCCTCCGGGGGGCTCGATGTCGTCGCGAAGCTACTGAATAAGTATTTTCATATCGAGCTCGGGAAGGCGATGACCGCTGCGGGCGTCATCATTGCCCTTTCCAGCGCGCTCGCGTACGACTCGAAGACGGTGGTGCTCAGTCTGCTCGGTACCTACTTCAACGGAATCATCCTCGACTACTTCATCTTCGGTCAGACGATCAAGAAGCGCGTCTGCATCGTGTCGCAGGAGCACTGCGAGGAGATCCGGCAGTTTATCATCCGCGAGATCGGCGGTGCGACGCTCTATGAGGCGGTCGGCGCGTATAATCTGGAGAAGCACACGGAGATCATCGCGATCGTGACGAAGCATGAGTTCCGCCGGCTGATGGATTTCGTGATGAAAGTCGATCCGAAGGCGTTCGTGACGGTGTATAACGTGAATGAGATTCATTATCAGCCGAAGCCGAAGTTCTGAGCGGAATATGGAACCGGAGAGCCGGCAACAGAAGCACAGTACTCCGAGTTCTGAAGACTCTAAAATTGTCCCCCTAAGAACCAGTAGGCTCTCTGCAAACGACTGAGTTTTCTTTATGAAAACTCAGTGTTGCAGAGAGTGCTAAGGAAAAATTACTCCAACTGGTTCTAAGGGGGACAATTTTGATTCTTCACGAACTCTACGTATGGCTTCTGTTGCCGGCTCTCCGGGAATCCATGATTCACCGCTCTACACTGAATATGATATAATTGAATGGATTGATGAATAGTTGTGAATAGAAGTAGTCTTATGGTAGTGGAATTGTATATCTATTAGATCAGGAGGGACAGTGTGTGATGGCTTCGAGTGAGATGCATGAGGGAGAAAAGAAGAAATCGTCCGGGGTCAGGGGGCTTCTTTTTTATATGGTGCCGGTCGTTGCGGTGGCGGCGATGCTGGTTTTCGGCGGTCTTTTCCTGCGCGACTACATGGAGTACAAGGCGGCGGGGGATGAGTATGCGGATCTCGCGGAGGATTATATCCGTGGTGGGGATGCGGCGGCGGCCAATGCAGTCGCCGGGGACGCAGAAGGCGCTGCGGGAGAGAGCGGGAGCGCGAAGGCGCTGCCGTATCCGGCCCTGCAGATCGATTATGATGCGCTGCTGAACACGAATGCGGATTTTGCCTGTGTTCTGTATATCCCGGTGCTCGATCTCAAGTATCCGGTCGTATACTCCGGTGACAACGCCGACTATCTCCATAAGACCTTTGAGGGGAAGCGGAACTTCGCCGGCTCGATTTTCTATGACTGTCTGAGTCCGCATGATTTCCGCGCGAAGAATACCTTCATTTTCGGCCACAATATGAAAAACGGCTCGATGTTCGGTACGCTGAAAAAGCTCGAAAAGGAGCCGGGGCTCTGCGCTTCGAATCCGTATATCTATGTCTATACGAAGGGACACGTGCGAAAGTACCGGATCTTTTCCTTCTATGAAACGACGGATGGCAGTGCCACCTATGATGATTTCGAGGGCACGGACGGCTACGATCAGTATGTGAAGCGCTGTCTCTCGAAGTCGACGCTCGCGATCGATGAGCACACCATCGATTTCGCGAAGCGCCCGGCGCTGCTCACCCTCTCGACCTGTATCGGCCGCTCCGGCGGGAATCAGCGCTTCGTCGTGCACGCCGCACTCGAGGGCGCGTATCAGCAGTGAATATCACGGGGGAGTGCCGCCCGTAGGGCGCGGGGGTCCCCGTGATGCCTTAGTGGCGAACGTATTCAAAGCTGTGCCTAAGGCACAGCTTCTTTGTGTGACGGGGCTCCTGTCAGAAAAAACTCCGAAAATCACGAAAAAGTCTTGTCATAAATCAAATTAATGATAGAATAAAGAATGTAAAGAGGTGAAGAGGAAAAAAAGGAGCTTCGTGCTCGCGTCTCTTTAACGGTGAGAATCCGACCTAGGTTCTCATTTGGGCAAAACCGAAGTAATTCGGCGACGCAAAGCTAGAGGGCCCCACAGACAGGGGGTAGCCAGTTGCAATCTTCATGGAGAAATCCGAAGGTTAGTTCTCGAATCAAGAATTAATTCAAAGAAGGTTCTAGGTTAACTGGCAGCGGGAGAGTTCCCGGTGCCGTTTTTTGTACCTGATTCATTTAAATAGCAAACCCGGAGCAATCCGGCGACGCAAAGCTACAGGGCCCCACGCGGGCAGCCAGTTGCACTTGGAAGGACAAAATGATGAAGAAGCTTCTTAGAACTTTATTCGTTGTTGCATTTTTAGGCATTATGATGAGCATGACCGGTTTCGCACAGAACAACACCGAAGCCGAGGTGATCGCAAAGGTCAACGATATCCGCGTAGCAAACGGTTTAAACCCGCTTCGCTATGATGCTTCTCTCGAAGCAACTGCAGCTGTCAGAGCCAACGAGATTACGGTTCGTTTCTCTCATACAAGACCAGATGGATCTGACTGGTACACTGTAAATCCGGATCTCATGTATGGTGAGAATCTCGCAGACGGTTACAACACCGCAGACGCAGTCGTAAACGCGTGGATGGCATCTCCGGAGCATAAGGCAAACATCTTAAAGCCGGATTTCACAACCGTCGCTGTCAGCTCAGTTGTAAAGAACGGCAAGACCTACTGGGCACAGGAGTTCGGAATGGACTGATCGCCAGTACGAGGCTGAAACGAAAATAGAATAAAAAACGAACTGTAACGCCCATGGCTGATGAAAGCCATGGGCGTTTTCTTTATGCCTGCGCGTCTGGCCTCTGCACCGGGCCGCCATCTTAAGAAAAGCTTACGAAAGGCTTAAGGTGGTCAGACCCCATTAATTTTGCAAAGATTGAACGTAATTTAATAGTTTTTTTAAGAGGAGATAGGCTATACTAATCATATTAAGGATGGGTCGTACGTAGGCGACTCTCTTTGGGGTATATGGAATCCTGTTTTGGCGGGATGCATGTGCGCAGCTTCGAGAATGATTTTTGAACAGGTGGACGCAGCATGGAAGAGAATGGAGCAAAGAAGCACAAGGGTACATTTATCGTCGAGGTCTGCTGCCGCGAGAATGCGAGCTGGCAGGGAAAGGTGACCTGGGCGGATAAGGGGCGGTCGCAGCATTTCAGATCGGCACTTGAGCTTCTCAAGCTGATGGACCAGGCGCTGGATGAAAGTGATCCAAAAGAAGACGAAATATAGCATACACATCCGGAAGTTCAGCTTCCGGTTTTTTTAAAAGGATGTCGAAAACGATTTCGTAAATTTGCAAAGAAATCCTTGACAAAATTGTGAAATTCGTAACAATTTCACATCCCGGATTTACATTTCTGTCCGGAACAAGTAGAATACAAGTAATTATGTAAATTGGTTTACCAGCGTGTGTACGACGAGCGAGGTGTAATAATGGAAAAGCTTTATGGCATCAATCTGATCGCGGTGCTCATCGATACGTATGAGAATCAGGAGTTCAGCGGGCGTCTCATGCATCCGTGGAGTGCTGAGGCGATTCCGTTTGCTTCCTGCATGGAACTGCTGGCGAAGATGGAAGCGCTCTACGATGCGTGGGACTATCCGGAGGCGGCGCAGAGCACGCGGGTATTTATCCGGCATCGGAGTGAGGAGACGCCGCGGGAATTCGTTTCGGAGAGGCGGCTCACAGAGCTGTCGAAGGAGCAGACGCCGCGGGACATCTGGGGAGAGCGAGGTCGTCTCGCGAGCTTTTTCGTGCGAACGGAGATGCGACAGCATGCGAGCTGGCAGGGGGTCGCTGCCTGGATCGAGGGCGAGCGCAGCTTCGCTTTTTCGAGCACGCTGGAGCTGTTCCGGGCGATCGATCAGAGCGTAAGCGCGCAGTGACGATGTAGAGATCGACTGCATTGGCGCAGGATAGAAGAGACCGGCTGCGATGGTGCAGCAGCGAAGCCGGCCCGGGAAAAAAGAAACGGCGGGCGGTCGGAAGAACCGCAGTTCGTAAGAAGAACCGGCCGTCAGGAGGGGAAACGTGGAGAAGCTGTTTTATGACATGATCACAGAACTTCATATTCGTGAGGGATTTGCGCAGATTACCTATCAGAATCCTGCACTTTTTGATTTCCCGGCGACGCCGTTCGGCTACTATGAGGCACGGGAGCACTTCCTGCGGCAGGAGGTGTACGGCGAGGACGCGGATCGCGTCGAGAACTTCTGGAACGGGGACAAGGTCCGGACTTTCGTCGGAAATGGAAATCGTCCGGCGATGCAGAAAATCGAGTTCCGTATGCATACGAAGAAGGGCCTTCGCTGGGTAGAGCAGGTGGCGTTCTTTGCGTCCGATGAGGGGCGGCAGGGTGGACTCATGGTCCTGCTTCGCGATATCACGGATGCGAAGGGCGAGCGGATGGAGGCGCTCAACGCGAAGGATCGTGCGCAGCGTGAGATGATCGGGCTCCCGGATATTTTCACTTTCTATCAGAACGCGGAAGCACTGCTGACGCAGTATCCGGAGAATAAGTTTCTGCTGTTTACCACGGATATAAATAACTTCAAGCTCTACGAGGCGATCTATGGTGAGGAGAAGAGCCAGGCGCTGCTGATGATGGTGGCGGACGAACTGAAGAAGCAGCTTCGGACGACGCTCGGCACCGCGGGCTACCTGGGGGATGATTACTTCTGCTGTATGTTCGCGACGGAGCGGAGCACGCGGGAAATCGTGGAGGTCGTCCGAAAGTCGCTCGAGCGCCTCGCGGATGCGAACATGGGCTTCTCCGAGTCGGTCGGGATCTTTGAAATCACCGACCGCAGCGAGCACATCGAAAACATGTACGATAAGGCGCTGCTCGCACTGAACACCGTACGTTATAACCATAAGGAAAACATCGCAGTATTCCGCCCGAACATGTTCATGTCGAAGGACCGGGAGGCCGAGATGATCCAGGATATCATCCGCGGCATCCAGGCCAGGGAATTCACCTTCTATACGCAGCCGGTCGTAGACATCAGCTGCGGTAAGCCGGTCAGCATGGAGGCGCTCGTGCGCTGGGTGAAGGACGGTCGCGTGATCTCGCCGGGCGAGTACATCCCGCTCCTCGAGCGCAGCGGCTACGTGGTCATGCTCGACCAGTACATCTGGGAGCGCGTGTTCGAGCGGCAGCGCGCGATGCTCGATCAGGGTGTCGAGACCATCACCTGTTCGGTCAATGTTTCGAGAATCGACTTCGAGCTCATCGACGTAGCACAGCTGTTCGCGTCACTGAAGGAGAAGTACCGCATCGATCCGAAGCTGATCGGCATCGAGGTCACGGAGTCGGCCTATGCGGATAATTATGCGGTCGTGCAGAAGACCGTATCGCGCCTGCGTGAGCTCGGCTTCCGCATCTACCTCGACGACTTCGGCTCCGGCTACTCGAACCTGAATTCCCTCAGCGACATGAAGCTCGACATCCTGAAGCTCGACATGAAGTTCGTGCAGGGGAAGGACGAGCAGAAGACCGTGAAGATCATGGAGGCCATCATCAACATGGCGCATCTCCTGAACCTGCCGGTGGTCTGTGAGGGCGTGGAGACCGAGGCCCAGCTCAGGATGGTGAAGGCGCTCGGCATCTACTACGTGCAGGGCTACTACTATTACCGGCCGTTCCCGTACGATCGCATGGAAGAGATGCTGCGGGCGGGTGATCGCGTGGAGACCGACGGGATCCGCCTTCACGCGGCGAACCGCATCCATATGGTGGAGATGTTTGACGACAATGTCTACAGCGATACGCTCCTCAATCATATTCTGGGGCCGGTGGCGTTCTATGAGATGGACCCGGAGAAGCATGTGGAGCTCGTGCGGGTCAATGACCTCTACTACAGCATCGTGGGCCGCGAGGCGCTGGTGGACGAGGACTACCAGAACCACATCACGGATTATGTCATCAACAAGGAGGACATCGTCCATCTGCTGGAGGCGGCAGAGGACAATGCACTTACCGGCAGTCAGGCGGACATCCTGTACCGGCGTGCGGACGAGAAGATTATGACGATTCATGCGCATGCCTTCCTCGTATCGAAGAGCACGGACGGCATCGGAAGATATTTCGTAAGTCTTCGGAATTTTACCGTATTGTATGATAGAATACGGAAAGAAGTGACGGCAGAGATCGGGCAGGGGGAAACCGGACGCCTGGGAGCTGCTGTTGCGTCGGCGACACGGAAGTCGTAGCAGGCGGCCGTACGGCGGAACGCGGACAGGTGAAGCCGGAATGGGTAGCGTGCGTATGATCCGATCGAATATAGAAACGAATCGGATGGAAATGCGTGCGGGATCGTATCTGTGCGCGACGCGCTGAAGGAGAACGAACGATATGAGAACGAAACGACTGGGCGATATGCTGGTGGAGATGCATCTCATCAGCGAGGAGCAGCTCCTGCAGGCCCTGAAGATACAGAAGGAGGAGCGTGAACGACTGGGTGCGACGCTGGTGAAGCACGGCTTCATCACGGAGGCGCAGATGGTCGACGCACTGCGACTGCAGCTGGGCATCGACTACATCGACCTCACGAAGACGGATATCAAGCCGGAGATGTCGCAGTATATCCCGAAGGCCCTGGCCCGCGAAAACCGCATGGTGCCGGTGTCCATCTCGAAGGATACACTCTTCCTCGCGATGGCCGATCCGACGAACTTTATGGCGATCGAGCAGGCGAAGATGGTCAGCAAGAAGAACATCGTGCCGATGATCGCGGCGGGCAATGCGGTCGACCATGCGATCAGTACGCTGTATGGCAATGAAGGTGCCGCGCAGGCGATGGCGCAGATGCGCGCAGAAGCCGGCCTCGGCGAGGATGAGGTGACGAGCGGCGAGGCGTCGGCCATCACCGAGAGTGGTGATGTGGCGGCACCGACGATCCGACTTGTCAACTCCATCATCGAGCGTGCCTTCATCGAGAAAGCTTCCGATATCCACTGGGAGCCGTCCGAGAAGGATATGATCATCCGCATGCGTATCGATGGACGACTGCATAAGATTCTGACGATCCCGCGGAACCTGCAGGAGTCGGTCATCTCCCGTGTGAAGATCATGTCGCACCTCGACATCGTCGAGCGGCGCGTGCCACAGGACGGACG
>CALAOB010000156.1 GCA_937927445.1 uncultured Oribacterium sp.
CCCTTGAAAACACTGGAGGTAAACCGCTCAATATAGTCTGTTTGACGACGATATGCAATTCTGAACTCTCATGCTAGAATCGGGGCATATCGAAGAGTCGCACATGAACCAGTTTGGGTGACGGTTCATGCGCGGATATTCCCACAGAAACTATAAAGAGAGAGGAGTGACGAAATGGCGCAAAAGGATGCATCTCAGAAGATTCTTGAATCCTACAATGATGTGTTTTCAGACATCGTAAATGTACTTTTGTTTAATGGCAGGAAGGTCCTGGCGGAGGATGAGCTGGAGGACCAGGCTCCGCGGTCGTACTATAAGGCGGATGGTAAGATCCACGAGATCGAGCGGGATGTCGCAAAGAGATGGAAGAATGGAAACATACGGGTCGCCTGCATTGGCTTCGAAAACCAGACCGCGAGTGATCCGGATATGCCGCTTCGCGTGATAGGCTATGATGGCGCGGAGTATCGGGCGCAGCTTTTAAACAAACAGGCGGTACATTATCCGGTCGTGACGCTGGTGCTTTACTTCGGGCATAAACAGAGATGGAGCGGGCCGCTGACGCTGAAGGAAAGGCTGGATATTCCGAAAGAATTCGATGAGTATGTGAATGATTACAAAATTCACATATTTGAGATTGCGTTTATGGACAAGGAGGAGGTAGACTTATTTCAGAGTGTTTTCCGGGCCGTGGCGGAATATTTCGTGCAGAAGCGAGAAAATGGAGATTACAAGCCTAGACCGCAGGATTTGAAGCACGTGCAGGAAACGTTGCAGCTGCTTAGTGTCATGACTAACGACCATCGGTTTGAAGATGTTTATAATGAAGCATCAGATGCTCAGAAGGGAGAGATGCGAAATATGTGTGAGATTCTGGATAAGATTGAGAACAGAGGAAGAGCGGAAGGTAATGCAGAAGGAAAGGAACAAATGGCGGACCTCATGAAAATTCTACTCGCGGAGAATCGCATCGAGGATGCGAAGCGTGCTGCGGAGGATCCGGTATATTGCGATGAGTTGATGAAGCAGTATGGAATTGGCTGAGTGGGCTGTTTTGTAATAGAGGCAGACGTTATTCGTCTTGATGATTACTGGCGTATAATCCTGTTTTTTGCAGTACAACAAGTGTTTATTAAGTTCTTGGACTGGCTCTTTGAGCCAGTTCCAGGACTTTTTTATATGCTGATTTATACGTTTTCCGGATAGACATAGCAGTCATAGCGGATGGCTTTTCCGTCGAGCGAGTAGGACGGCTTCAGGCCGGCGAGGTACGGGCCCTTCGCGGGGCGCTTCACGACGATTTTAAACGGGCGCGCGGCGATGGCGGCCTGCATCAGCGCTTCTTCATTCTCCGCCGGTGCCTCGAGGTAGTGGATGAGCTGGAACTTCTTTTTCACGAGGCCACTTTTCTGGCGCTCCGGGAACATCGGGTCGAGGTAGATGACATCCGGGCGCTTCAACGCAATATCTGAGCCGTTCGCCATGGCCGCTGACTCTGTCAGAGTCGAACAGGCGTGCCCGGCAGCGTCCTCCTGTGTATCCGAACCCAGCCCTGCTTTCCCAAACTTCCGGAGATGGTCAATGCTGTCGCCCTCGACGAGCTGCATGCGCATAACGATCTCGTGAAGCGCTGCTTCCTCGAGTGCGCGCCGCATCGTGTCCTGCAGGAGCGCGGCGATGACCGGATCCTGTTCGAAGAGCGTCACCTCACAGCCGGCGGCCGCGAGCAGCAGCGAATCCTCGCCCATGCCCGCGGTCGCATCGATTACGCGCAGTTTCTCCCGGCCTTTTACTTTCGTCGCCTTCACGAGGAGCTCATGGGTCAGATTATGGTACTGAAGACGCTTCTGCAGCTTCGTGAAGTCGCCACGCATCGCCTGATCGCCATCTGTGAGGGAGAGGCCGGTTGCATCCACGGAGAGCCAGACCAGACTTTTTCTGGTACCGGTCGCCGAAGCCTGTGTATCCGCAACGATTCGCACACCTTCTGCAGGAGATGCTGCGCATTCATCCGCTTCTTTCTGTGTTTCGCCCACAGCAGATGGAGCGAGCACTTCTGCTTCTTCTAACAGCTGCGTCTTAAGATGCACGGCAAGCGCCTCCGCGTATGCGCGGTCGCCATCCGCTTTCAGTACAATCGGGATTCGTTCATTCATCGTATTCTCTCCTCCTGTCAACCCCGATTTCCGGGAAGTCTCTAGAAAGAATTATATCATCCATTTAAAAAAATTATCCACGTAAATATCAAGAAACCGTATGAATTCTTACGATCTGATGTATAATGATTGCTGAATAATTACTTTTTAGTGATTAACAGGTGCGTGAAGGATCGAAAAAATGCGTAAAAACTGATATCGACGCTGGATCGTGATTTCGCTGATGTCAGAATTATGTAAGGAAAGCAGTGTAGCATGGGACGAATGTATGTGGATGGGAATACAGTTCGTGCCGATGTTTCGGAGAGACGTCCGCTGGTACGTGAGACTCTGGTTGTAGAGGAGCGCGGAAGACGGAATCAGATTCATCTCTATCGGGACCGGTACGACGGACAGCTTCGGCTGGAGTACCAGGAAGATAAAAGTATCATCGCCCCGTTTTTTCGGCTGATTCCGGAACGCGTGCTGGATGGTGCCTGTCGTCTGTTACTGAGCTTTTCGATTATTTTCATTTTTCTGACCTGCTACCAGTGTGTACACCTCGATACGATGGTCTCCACGAGGCTGACGACAATCGAGCAGAAGCGCACACAGCTCGAGCAGCTGCGGGTGCAGAATGCAGATCTTCAGGCGAAGATCAACGACGCAGTGAACCCGGATCAGATTTACAGGGATGCGGTCGAGAAGTACGGCATGGTCCTTCCGGACCAGACGAAGACAATCGTCTTCGAAAAAACCGGAAAATCAGAGTACATCCGGCAGTATGATGCGATTCCGAGTGGACAGAGTGCCGCCGATGACAGTATGATCGTATCGCTGAAAAGCAGTCTGGCACAGTTCTTCATGCTGGACTGATAAAATTTATGTTCGCATGACTGCGTGACGGGCCGAAGCATTGGCCTCTGCGACAGTTTACGATAGCTCCGGCGATGTGCCGGAGAGGGGAGAGTTTTTATACCGGGCTGCAGCTTCTTCGGAGGCTGCAGTCCTTCTTTATATTGTGAATAAGAAGAGAGCTTTCACCTTGCGGCGAGAAGCTCTCTTTTGCTGTTTCTATATGATTCTGAACTTATGCGGTCCCGAGTTCCTTCCGCACCTTCCTGATCACCACGAGGTAGGCGCCGGCGGTGAAGAGGCAGGCGCTGATCCAGGCGGCCGGGTCGCAGAAGACGGCGAGCGGGAAGAGGACGAGCTTCATCGCGAAGAGGGCGACGATGAGGCGGGCGAGGAGCTCGACGACACCACCCATCATCGGGAGGAAGCCGTGGCCGCAGCCCTGCATCGCGTTACGGAAGATGAAGATGAAGCTCAGCGGGATGTAGAAGAGCGTGGCGATGTGTACGTAGGTGCTTGCCCATGGCATCATCTCCTCGATGGAGCCGGAGCCGGCGAAGAAGATCGCCATGACCGGACGGAGGAGCAGCAGGCAGATGATCGCGGCGAGGATCGAGTAGATGGTTTCGATGACGATCGCGGCGCGCACACCTGCGGAGATGCGCTCACTCTTGCCGGAGCCGTAGTTCTGGCCGCTGTAGGTCGCCATGGCCTGGCCCATCGAGTTCATCTCCTGGGTGAGGACACTGTGCAGCTTGTTGGCTGCGGTGGTCGCGGCGACGGCGGTGGAGCCGAAGAGGTTGATGGCAGACTGCATGATGATGGTGCCACTCGCGGTGATCGCGAACTGAAGCGCCATCGGGACACCGACGGACATCTGCCGCTGTGTGTCCGAGCGGTTGATGCGCCAGTCGTGACGCTCCGGCCAGAGCACCTTCTCCTTCTTATAGATATAGAAGAGACAGAGCGTAGCGGAGATGCCCTGGGAGAGGTCGGTGGCGAGTGCTGCCCCCGCCACACCGAGCTTTAAGCCGATGATGAAGAAGAGGTCCAGAACGACATTGAGGCAGGCACTGAATACCAGGAAGCAGAGCGGCACCTTACTGTTTCCGACGGCCTGCAGGAAGGCCGAGAAAAGATTGTAGTAGACGCTCGCGACGATGCCCATGCAGATGATGCTGATGTAGGTGTGAGCATCCTCGAAGATGTTCGCCGGCGTATTCATGAGCCGGAGCAGCGGGCGCATCATGGACACCGAGAGCGTGGTCACGACCACGATGACGATTGCGGCGAGGAGGATGCCGTTTGCCACACTGCGCTTCACGCGTGGGTAGTCCTGGGCACCATAGACCTGGGAGGTCAGCACCGTGAAGCCGGTGCAGAGGCCCTGGGAGAAGCCGAGCACGAGGAACATGATGGTACCGGTGGCACCGACCGCAGCGAGGGCATCCGCGCCGACGAAACGGCCGACGATGATGGTGTCCGCCATGTTGTAGAGCTGCTGGAAGACATTGCCGATAAACAGCGGAATCATGAATTTTAAGATGATCGGAAACGGGTTCCCCTTCGTCATATCGAGTGTCATAATAATCTCCTGAAAAAGACTCTTTACGTTTGCTAATCGCGAATTATAATGTTAATTTTAAAGATATACAAGATATTATCTGCTTTCTAAACTGACGAATTTTAATCCTGGAATGGGCGATTCCAGGTGATTTTGTCTTAGCAGGAAGTTCAGGACGGTATACCTTTGATTTTACAGGAGTATGAAATTTATCAGGGAGTGATCTTATGACATTAAAGGATCTTGACATCGGCCAGAGCGCCATCGTGACGACGGTCGGAGGCGAGGGCGCGCTTCGACAGCATTTCCTGGATATGGGCGTGATTCCGGGGGCAGAGGTGCAGCTCGTGAAGTTTGCACCGATGGGGGACCCGATGGAGCTGCGGATCCATGATTATCAGCTGACCCTTCGTCTTGCGGATGTGGCGCAGATTCAGGCGCGGCCGATCACGGCGGAGGAGCATAAGGAGCACCAGCTCTGGAAGAAGGAGCAGCACCCGGCGACGAAGGCGGAGCTCGATGCGGCGGAAGCGGCGAAGGACGGAAAGTTCTTCGACGATGACGAGCACCCGGGCCTCGGCGAGGGCGGTCGTTTCCATGATAAGGCGAGCGAGCATCCGCTTCCGGAGGATACGAAGCTCAGCTTCGCACTGGCGGGCAACCAGAACTGCGGTAAGACGACACTCTTTAATCAGCTGACGGGCTCGAACCAGCACGTCGGTAATTTCCCGGGCGTCACGGTGGACCGGAAGTCCGGCTCCATCAAGGGCCATCCGGAAACGGAGGTCACGGACCTGCCGGGCATCTACTCGATGTCGCCGTACACGAGCGAGGAAATCGTCTCCCGTCAGTTTATCCTGAACGACAAGCCGAAAGGCATCATCAATATCGTCGACGCCACCAACATTGAACGAAACCTCTACCTTACGATGCAGCTGATCGAGCTGGACATCCCGATGGTGGTCGCCCTCAACATGATGGACGAGCTGCAGGGCAACGGCGGCTCCGTCGACATCAACCGCATGGAGCGTCACCTCGGCGTGCCGGTCGTGCCGATTTCGGCGGCGAAAAATGAAGGCGTCGATGAGCTGGTGGCCCATGCGCTGCACGTCGCGCGCTATCAGGAGAAGCCGCAGCGGCTCGATTTCTGTGCGGAGAACGACCACGGTGGCGCGGTCCATCGCTGCGTCCATGGCATCATGCACCTCATCGAGGATCACGCGGTCGCGGCCGGCATCCCGGTACGATTTGCGGCGACGAAGTTGATCGAGGGCGATGCGCGGGTCGAGGAAGCGCTGGCGCTCAGTCAGAACGAGAAGGAGATGGTGGAGCACATCATCGTCCAGATGGAGGAGGAGCGTGGGCTTGACCGTGCCGCTGCCATCGCGGATATGCGTTTCGACTTCATCGAGCGCATGAGCCGTCGTTGCGTGACGAAGCCGCATGAGAGCAGAGAAGCGGTCCGCTCGGCGAAGATCGATCAGATTCTGACCGGCCGGCATACAGCGATCCCGGCGTTTATCGTCATCATGGGCCTCGTGTTCTACCTGACCTTCAACGTCATCGGCGCCTTCCTGCAGGATGCGCTCGCGTCACTGCTGGACCTCCTGACACAGCTCGTCGACCAGGCACTGACGATGGCCAATGTCAGCCACGCGCTGCATTCGCTCGTGATCGACGGTATCTTCACCGGCGTGGGTTCGGTGCTCAGCTTCCTGCCGATCGTCGTGACGCTGTTCTTCTTCCTGTCCCTCCTCGAGGATACAGGTTATATGGCGCGCATCGCCTTCGTCATGGATAAGCTGCTCCGCCGCATCGGTCTCTCCGGTCGCTCGATCGTGCCAATGCTGGTGGGCTTCGGCTGTACGGTGCCCGCGGTCATGTCGTCGCGCACCATGCCGTCGGAGCGGGATCGTAAGATGACCATCATGCTGACTCCGTTTATGAGCTGCTCGGCGAAGCTGCCGATCTACGGCTTCTTCACGGCGGCCTTTTTCCCGGGGAAGGGCGGTCCGATCATGATCGCGCTCTACCTCACCGGTATCCTTGTCGGCATCCTCTTCGCGAAGATCAGCCAGCGCTTCACCTTTAAGGGCTCTGCGGTGCCGTTCGTCATGGAGCTTCCGAACTACCGTCTGCCGAGTGCGAAAAACGTACTGCAGCTGCTCTGGGAGAAGGCGAAGGACTTCCTCACGAAGGCCTTCACGATCATCACCCTCGGCACCATCATCGTCTGGTTCCTGCAGAACTTCGACTTCGGTCTCAACATGGTGAGAGACTCATCACGCAGCATCCTCGCGGCCATCGCGAGTGCGATCGCACCGATCTTCCGACCGCTCGGCTTCGGTGACTGGCGCATCACGGTCTCGCTGATTTCCGGCTTCCTCGCGAAGGAAAGCGTCGTATCGACCCTGAACATCCTCTTCGGCGGCATGGGTGCGATCCGCGCGGCCCTGACCCCGCTCGCAGCCGCTGCCCTCCTCGTGTTCTGCCTGCTCTACACCCCGTGCATCGCCGCCATCACCTCCGTGAAGCGCGAGCTCGGCACCCGCTGGGCCATCGGCATGGTGCTCCTCCAGTGCACCATCGCGTACCTCTGCGCCGGAGTCGTCGTGCTGATCGGACAGATCATCCTGTAAATAAAACATCAGATGCAAACCCAAAGAGACGCCCCGCCGGGCGTCTCTTTTGCGTAAGGGGGTCAGACCCTATATCCCCCGGGCGATTAAAAAAGTGTATATTTCACAATGTTTTAATGTCCGCATCTGTCAGATGATGTATAATAAAGTAGCAATCGTTTCAAGTAAAGGACCGGAGGGCATCATAGCGCCATGAGACGTCGCTTGGAGGATCTGGGCGCGCTGGCGCTGATCGCACTGTTTTATATCGTGCTGGAGATGCTGTTCGGCATCAGCTGTCCGTTCAAATTCCTGACGGGAATTTCGGATGCGGGCTGCGGCATGAGCCGTGCCTGGATGGCAGTGCTGCGGGGCGACTTCCCGCGCGCCTTCTATTTTCACCCGCTGTGGTCACTCCCGCCGCTGGCACTCGCCCTGTGGATGCTGCGGGAGCGCATCCCGAGGATGCTTTACCGTGGACTCCTCGGACTGATGATCGCGGCCTTCCTCCTCGTGTGGATCGTGCGTTTCTTCATCCCGGGCCAGGACATCGTGGTGTTCGCGCCATGGAACGGTCTCGCCGGACGATTGCTGCGACTTGTATTTACAACATAGAAAGACACTCTTTCGGAGGTGACAGTATGTTTTGTACGAATTGTGGACAGAAAATCGAAGACGGCATGAAGTTCTGCCCGAACTGCGGTCAGCCGGTGACGCCGGAAGCCTTAGCCGCGGCCAATGCTTGTGCCCTGAGCACAGATGATGCAGCCGCGGAGACAGTGGAAACCGCTGCTGCGAGCACAGCCCCGGAAGACACGCCGGCAGCAGCCGATGTAGAAACTTCAGCGGAGAGTGCGCCGGCAGGGCCGATGGATGAAGCCTCCGCCGCACCGGCAGCCGATTCGGCGAGTGAGATGCCGGCAGAAAAAGCATCAGCAGACACGACGGCAGAAACGCCGCTCGGCAACACGACGGAGCAGTATAAGCGCCGCCTCGAGGAGGGACATGCCGCGTCCGGTACCGAGGGGAATACCTCGGGTGCCGCGCATAGTACGCAGGCCGGTGCCGCCGCTGGCACACAGTCGAGCAGCAGCTCAGATCAGGCTCAGCCGAACAGCGGCACCACTCGTCAGCAGACGCCGCCACCGGTGAACCACGGTCCTGCCGTGAACGGCATCCCGTCCGAGCCGGACGGCAATGGCACGATCCGCACGGTCGGCCTCATCCTGCTGGTCCTCACGGTGCTGTTTGCCGTGCCGCAGATCTGGAGCACCATCGCTTCCTTCTTCCGCATCATCCAGAACCTGTTCAGCTTCAGCTATCACGGTTTCGTGAACCTCATATACAGCTTCCTGAACTTCATCCTGAACGTCGTGAAGCTTGCCGGCTACGGCTTCATCGGCGGCGGCCTGTACCTCGTCTGGAAGAAGTGGTCCGACCGTGATGCTGAGCCGCTCCTCATGACCGTCATCGCCGGTGGCGTCGTGCTCGTGCTTGAAGCCCTGCTCCGCGGCATCATCTCGGCCATTTTCCACCGCTACTATGCGATCGGCAGCGTCAGCTGGGGCATCGGCTTCGCCATCCTCGCCATCGTGCTGCTCGTCGTGCTGATCACCCAGAAGCAGTTGAATCCATTCGCCGGTCTCTCCGGAAACCTCGCTGACGGACTCCGCCGCGACCTGGACCGCGTGACCAACCTCGCGCAGGGGAAGAACAGCGGCTATGACACGAACACCTTCGGCAGCAGTGACGCTCAGGCTGCGGGCACCAATGCATCAAACGCGAAGGCATATGGCGCTGCGGGCGACAGCATTGGCGCACAGAACGGTGCCGCAGACCACAGCACTGCGGGTGGACCGACCAGTGGTGCTGACCATGGCAACGGAGGAACGCAGACTGCGAATGCAGACGGAAACTTCAACCGCTACTACCAGTCGCAGAGCCAGCCGGGCGGCGGTTACACCGGCCCGCTGAAGACGGATCGAAGCCTCGTGCTCTATATCCTGCTCGGTTTCCTGACCTGCGGCATCTACCAGCTGTATGTGTTCTACACCATCATGCGCGATGTCAATGTCGCCTGCGACGGGGATGGCCGGCACACGCCGGGACTCCTCGAGTTCATCCTCTTCGGCATCCTGACCTGCGGCATCTACGACCTTTACTGGTTCTACAGCGTCGGCAACCGACTCGCGGATAACGCGCCGCGCTACGGCCTCCACTTCCAGGAGAACGGCACCACGCTCCTCCTCTGGATGCTCATCGGCTCGCTGCTCTGCTTCATCGGCAGCTACGTCGGCATCTACTTCCTGCTGAATAACGTGAACGCCATCTGCAACGCGTACAACCAGCAGCGCAGTTAAAGTTTATGGGGGCAGACTCATTGTCCTCCCGGAAGTTTATAGGATGACTCATCCGGCGACCCCTCGATATGATTTCATCACCCTCCGCCATGCGCGGAGGGCTTTTTGTCGCATGAGCCATTACAATTTCCTTAATTATGCGCGTTCACAGAGTTTTCATGGATGTCATGATATAATATGAAAACATTGGTTCAGAGCATGCAGAGAGAAAGAATATGATGCATGCCCTCAAAAAGAAGGGAGTACTGCGTTTGTTTAGAATAAATAAAACTGTGCTGCAGCTCGTCCTGCTCGCGATCGGTGTCGCGATGCTGAGCTTCGGGGCGCTGCGTGGTGAAGCCGATACCGTCCTGGCGAAGGCGATTCGATTATGTCTGGAGTGTGTCGGCATTGGATAAGAAAACATCAAATTCAAAAATCATCAGCCGTTTCCGCGGCTGGATCCAGGCGGCGGCGACCCTGCTCACGAATCTCCACCTGCCGAACTTCCGGACGGGCCGCATCTACCAGGGGCAGGGCAAGATCGCCTGCGTCCCGGGCCTCAACTGCTATTCCTGCCCGGCGGCGTCCGGCGCGTGCCCGATCGGTGCCTTCCAGGCCGTGGTCGGTTCGTCGAGCTTCCGCTTTTCCTACTACATCACCGGCTTCCTGATCCTCCTCGGCGTGCTGCTCGGCCGCTTCATCTGCGGCTTCCTGTGCCCGTTCGGTTGGTTCCAGGAGCTGCTGCACAGGCTTCCGGGGAAGAAGCTCTCGACGAAAAAGCTGAAGCCGCTCACCTACATGAAGTACCTCGTGTTGCTCCTCATGGTGGTGCTGCTCCCGGCCTTCGCGGTCGACGAGCTCGGTATGGGCGACCCGTTTTTCTGTAAGTACCTCTGCCCGCAGGGCGTACTCGAGGGCGCGATTCCGCTTTCGCTGGCCAACGTCGGCATCCGCTCGGCGCTCGGTCCGCTTTTCCGCTGGAAGCTGCTCATCCTGGTCGGGATCGTTGTCCTGAGCATCCTCATTTACCGCCCGTTCTGCAAGTGGATCTGCCCGCTCGGCGCCTTCTACGCGCTCATGAATCGCGTGTCGCTGCTTACGATCGAGGCCAATGCTGAGACCTGCATTTCCTGCGGGAGGTGCGCAAAAGCCTGTGAGATGGACGTCGACATCCTGAAGTCGCCGAACCACGCGGAGTGCATCCGCTGCGGCAAGTGCATCAGCGCCTGCCCGACCGACGCGCTTCACTTCCGCTATGGCTTCGGCGAAAAGAAGCAGGCGGATACAAAATTACACAAATGAGAGTGTTTCGGAAAACCAGCATTGTTACGAAAACGGGTTTTAACACACAATAAGAATCTTCACGGAAATAGCATTGCTGAAAATTTACAAACATGAGCGTTTCAGAAAAACAGCATTGCCAGAAATTTACAAACAAAAGTTTTCTCGGAAAACAGCATTGTCGGGAAACAGTTTTTTAACACAAAATGCAGGTATTCATAGATTCAGCATTGTTTTCCGACAATGCTGAATACTGAAAAAGGTGCTGTTTGCAAACGCTGACAATGCTGATTTTTGAAAAACCTATCTACTGTGAAAATAAGTAATGTGGATTTTGGGAAAGGGTTTGCTTGTGAAAAACCAAAATATCAAATATAGAAAGAAATGGAAAGAAAAATGAGAAAAACAAGAATGACGAAAATCGAAACTTTCGCCCTTGCTTTTGTTCTGAGCCTGAGCCTCGCGGCATGTGGTGGCACGAATACGAAGAGTACAGTGGCTGAGACGACAGCGGCGGAAGGTGCAGAAAGCGCCGGCGGAAGCATTGGCACTGGAAACGCGGCGGACCTCGCGACGCTGATGGCGGAGGAGCCGGGGGATGCCCGCGCGGCGGTCGAGCTCTACCAGGCGCTGATGGCGCAGGAAAACGTGATCCTCGGTGAGGACAGCGCGCTCTGGGAGAAGGTGTTCCTTTCCATCGACAAGGATAGTCAGACGCTCGATGAGGGCGCGGATTACGGCGACTACCTCCTGAAGGCGATCGACGGCGCGAAGGCGCAGTTCTCGGCGGATGAGCTCGCGCGCCTGAACGCGGCAGCGGAGAAGATCAAGCAGATCGAGGGGAAGCTCAGCGCGCTCGAGGAGAAGTATCCGGACTGTGCCACCCAGCCGGACGACAGCGCGAGTACCGGTGCCGCAGGTGACAGTGTAAACGCGGCGACAGCCGGGACGACGAGCGACAGCAGCGCAGACGCCTTCCCGAGCTTCGAAGGCCAGGACCTTGGCGGCAACCCGGTCGACAGCGCGACGCTTTTCTCGAACAACGCCGTCACCGTCGTCAACTTCTGGTTCACCACATGTAAGCCTTGCGTCGGCGAGCTGCCGGACCTCGAGGCGCTCCATCAGGAGCTCGTGAAGAAGGGCGGTGCCGTGATCGGCATCAATGCCTTCACCCTCGACGGCAGCACGAAGGACACGAACGAAGCGAAGTCCGTCCTCGAGCAGCAGGGTGTGACCTACCAGAACATCTGGTTCGCGTCGAACAGCGACGCCGGCCTCTTCACCGCCGGCCTCTACGCCTTCCCGACCACCTACGTCGTCGACCGGAACGGCCGCATCGTCGGTGACCCGATCGTCGGCGCTATCTCCTCCGACGCACAGCAGAAGAAGCTGAACGCCCTCATCGACCAGGCCCTGTCTTAAGAATTTCGTAAGGGGGTCTGACCCCATAAACTGAAGGGATGCAACATGATTCACATTTTCACCGCACTTTATCCGGAGGCGAAGCCGCTGATCCAGGCGCTCTGCTTGAAAAAACGCGCCGCCCAGACGCACTACCAGCAGTTCCGCTCCGAGGAGGGGGACCTCAGTCTGACCATCACCGGGGTGGGGCCAATGCAGGCGGCCGCCGTGACGGCCTCGGTCCTCACGGATTTCGACGCCGGAGCGCAGGATCAGCTGCTCTCGCTCGGCACCGCAGCCCGGTTGATACAGCGCGAATATTCAGAACGAAGCGAGGCCGCACGGGCGCAGGCAGAAAGCAGTGAAACAGCAGAAGCAGTGCGTAAGAATATTTCCGACGAACGATTGGAAAAAACTGCGTCGATGTATCATATCCATCGAATCACGGATGCTGCCACGAAGCGCGATTTTTATCCGGATATGCTTCTGAACACGGACCTTCCGGAGGCCTCGCTGATCACTGGAGCGAAGCTCCTCACGGCACAGGACACGTGGGCGCAGGTGGATACGCAGCGAGATAAGAAATCCCGGCAGGGCATGCTCGCTGACCGCCTCGCTGCTCCGCTGCTCTACGACATGGAAGCCGCCGCGGTCTACCAGGCGGCGTCGATGTTCCTCGGACCGCATCAGATGAACTTCCTGCGCATCGTGACGGATCATGGACTGAGCGAAGCGGAAGCTGACGATCCTCGCTCCCTCGCGGCACATGTCACCGCCTGCGTCGAGCAGCAGGTGGATACCATCGTCGCGGTGGTGGATAAACTCCGTGCACTGACGGCGGCGGAGGCCGCCGGGCATCATGTACTCACGGAAAACGAGCGGCAGCTGGTGGATAAACTCATCGTCGATGCGCATTTTTCGAAGGTGATGGCGGATGAATGTGTACAGCTCATCCGTTACGCAGCGCTCAGTCAGCTCGACTGGCAGCAGCCGATCGCGACACTCTACGCGGAGGGCCTTGTGCCGACCCGCGATAAGCGCGCCGGGAAGATCATCCTGGAGCGTTACCTCAGGGCGCGTATCCTTGATGATACCTGTGAAGATAGAGGATGAAAAAGCGGTCGATGCGCACCACCCATGTCGTGGTCGCCTGCATTGGCCAGATAAAGAGAAGGGAAACAGTATGCAAGGGGATTTTCTGAACCCGCCATTTTCACATATCTACATCGAGCGGGAGGTCGACGCGGATCCGCGCTGGCGGGCGCGGGCGGAGCAGATCCTGCAGCACTTTCCGCGGGCGAGCTGCATCCCGATCGAGCACTATAAGGACGTTTTCAACCGGCGGCACCAGAGCTACCCGGCGCAGCATCGCACGCAGGCGCTGATCCTCGCGGTGAAGCATGGCAGCTCCGTCTATCCGGGCGCGCCGGTGTGCCAGAGCATGGGCAACGAGCACTTCTACTACGCGAGCTCGATGATGAACTGCCTGTTCGACTGCGAGTACTGCTACCTGAAGGGCATGTACCCGTCCGGCAATCTCGTGATTTTCCTGAACCTGGAGGACATCTTCGCGGAGGTCGAGGCCCTGCTTCGGCAGCACCCGGTCTACCTCTGCATCTCCTATGACACGGACCTCCTCGCGATCGAGCCGCTCTGCGGCTACGTGAAGGCCTGGACCGAATTCACCGCCGCACACCCCGATCTCAGCATTGAGATCCGCACGAAGTCCGGCAGCGAGCGCCTCTGGGAGGGCCTCAACCCCTGCCCGCGGAACATTTTCGCCTTCACGCTGTCGCCGGACTACATCGTCTCGCACTATGAGCACCGGACCGGCACCCTCACCCAGCGGCTCGCAAGCATTCGCCGCGGCATGGAGCGCGGCTTCACGATCCGCCTCTGCTTCGACCCGATGATCGCCTGCCCGGACTGGCGCACGGTCTACGGCGGGATGGTCGACGAGGTGCTCCGCACGATTCCGATCTCGGCGGTGCGCGACGTCAGCCTCGGCAGCTTCCGCCTGAGCGACAGCTACCTACGGCTCATGCGCCGGAACATGCCGGACAGCGCCGTCGTCCAGTACCCGTACGTCAATCAGAACGGCGTCTACCATTATGGCGCGGAACTGACGGAGGAGATGGAGCGCTTCATGCTGGAGCGCCTCACGACCGTCCTGCCGCGCGAGCGGATCTTCCGCTGGGAGAGCTGAGATCTTCCGGCGCTTCGGCCAATGCAGTCGACCAGTACGCCGGGACCCGCTCCCGACGTTACGGCGCCGATGCATCCTCGAAACCCTGCAACGTACAGAAAGAGATATATTATGGAAGAAACGAAGAAAAAAGTGGCGCTGGTGACCGGCGCTTCCTCTGGCATCGGCCGCGCCATCAGTGCGCGTCTTCTCGCGCTCGGCTACGAGGTCTACGGCATCGGCCGGCAGTTCCCGGCGGAGCTTCCTGCCGCCTTCCATCCAATCGTCTGCAATCTTCTGGACACGAAGAAGCTGCCGGGCGTGGTGGCGGCGTTGCAGAAAGAGTGGAAGCAGGAGAAGAGGACGTTGACGCTCCTCGTCAATAACGCCGGCACCGCGTACTATGGGCTCCATGAGGAAATCCGCGCAGAGGGCATCTCCGAGATGGTGCGCGTGAACCTCGAGGTGCCGATGCTCCTCACGCAGCAGCTGCTCCGGACACTGAAGCAGAATCATGGCACGATCATCAACATTTCCTCGGTGACCGCGCTCGGCTCGAACCCGCACGGCGTCGCCTACGGCGCAACGAAGGCCGGACTCCTCAGCTTCAGCCGGAGCCTCTTCGATGAAGCGCGGAAGTATGGCGTGCGCGTGACGGCGATCCTCCCGGACATGACCGACACGCAGCTTTACCGACACGCCGACTTCGAGGCGGATCCCGCGATGGACGCGCACCTCGAAGCAGAGGACGTCGCCGATGCCGTCGAGTACGCGCTGACCACCCGCGCAGGCACCTGCGTCCCGGAGATCATTCTGCGCCCGCAGCTCCACCGGATCAAAAAGAAGTAAAGCGTGTCCCGGCATGGCCGCTCGGGGAGAAAATGTTTCCGAGAGGCCATCTGTTGACCGGCGGAAGCATTGGCCGAAGCGAGTTCTAAAAAAACGATGAACTCCCGGCGACTAATTGACAGTACATAGGGCGAGTGGTATTCTTTTATAGAATTGGCACTCGTATAAGCGGACTGCTAACAGACTTCGGCCTGCAGCAGGAGAGTGTGATTCAAAAAGCCTTGTGTTCACACAAACTCTTTTCAGGAGCATAAAATATGAAAGTTTTACCACTTTACAACGTGCTGGTGTTACCGCACTCCAATATATTTTTCCAGACCCAGGCCTTCCGTGCGATGGCCGGCAACAACATCTACCAGGGCGATGAGGTGACCATCCTCGTCCTCCGGGAGCAGCAGACGCGCGAGGAGATGAACTCGGAGAGCTTTTATCCGATCGGCGTCGAGGGCGTCGTCGAGGAGATCAGTACGGACGGTTATGTCGTCGTGCAGACCGCGGCGCGTGTCGACGTACATCAGGTGCTGGTCAATGAAAACCGCGAGATCTTCGTCGAGACGACGAAGCGCGCGGACATCATGGATATGGATCCGGCCGAGGCGCACATGAAGCTCGCGAAGATCAAGGAAGGCCTCCGCGAGATGGTGTCCCGCTTCCGTTTCGGCGACATGATGCGCACCTACATCGATCAGTACAGCTCGATCGAGGAGGCGGCGTCGGTGCTCAGCTCATGGCTCACGCTCTCGAACGAGGAGCGCTACAGCCTGCTGCAGGAGGACTCGACGAAGAAGCGTTTCGAGCGCCTCGAGCAGATCGTCTATGAGTATTCCGAGGTTGCGAAGGTGACCTCCGACGCCCAGTCGGCGCAGCAGGAGGACTACCAGAAGGCGTATAAGGAGCAGGCACTCCGCCGGCAGATCGACTATCTCCAGAACGAACTCGACGAGATGCACCCGGAGCAGGTTTCCGACGCCCGGAAGTATGAGCTGAAGATCGAGGAATCCGGCATGAACGAGGAGGCGAAGCGCGAAGCGACGAAGGTCCTCAACCGTGTGAAGAACGACGGGGCCAATTCCGCCGAGTCCGGCATGCTCTACGATTATCTCGATTTCGTGACCGGTCTTTCCTGGAAGAAGGAAGCGCCGGAGACCATCAACCTCGGCGAGGCCCAGCAGATCCTCGATGAGGATCATTTCGGCATGAAGAAGGTGAAGGAGCGTATCATCCAGCAGATCGCGGTGATGAACCTCCGGAAGTCCCAGGCCGGCTCCATCCTCGTCTTCGTCGGTGCCCCGGGTACCGGTAAGACCTCGATCGGCAAGTCCATCGCAAAGGCGTTGCACCGCAAGTACGTGCGCGTTTCCCTCGGTGGCGTGCGCGATGAGGCGGATATCCGCGGCCACCGTCGTACCTACATCGGCGCGATGCCGGGTCGTATCATGGATGGCATCGCGAAGGCCGGCGTCTCGAATCCGGTTATGGTGCTCGACGAGATCGACAAGCTCTCGAGCTCCTTCAACGGCGATCCGGCGAGCGCCCTCCTCGAGGTCCTCGATCCGGAGCAGAACAACACCTTCACCGATCACTACATGAACGTACCGTATGATCTCAGTGACGTGTTCTTCGTCTGCACCGCGAACACCCTCGACACGATCCCGTCTCCGCTGCTGAACCGTATGGAGGTCATCGAGTTCCAGGGCTACACCCCGAGCGAGAAGCTCGAGATCGCGAAGCGGCACCTCTTCCCGAAGGCCCTGAAGAACGTCGGCCTCGCCGAGGGGGATGTGGCGCTCGCGGATGACGTCCTCGACACGATCATCTCGGACTATACGCGCGAAGGCGGCGTCCGTGGCCTCAAGAAGCGCCTCGACACCCTCTGCCGTATCGCCGCGGTGAAGTACATCCAGGCAGAGGAAGAAGGAAAGGAACGTCCGGTCATTCAGGTGACCCGCGAGAACCTCCGCGACTTCCTCGACATGCACGCCCTCCCGCATAATAAGGTGAAGGCCTCTGCCCAGCCGGGCGTCGTCACCGGTCTCGCCTGGACCCAGGTCGGCGGCGAGATCCTCTACATCGAAAGCCTCTTCACGAAGGGCAGCGGCAAGACGATCATCACCGGCCAGCTCGGCGACGTCATGAAGGAGTCCAGCGCCATCGCGCAGGCCCTCGTACAGTCCCGCTTCCCGGAGCAGGCCGAGCGCTTCGAGAAGAACGACCTGCACATCCACGTACCGGATGGCTCGACCCCGAAGGACGGCCCATCGGCCGGCATCACCATGACGACCGCCATCGCCTCCCTCGTGACCGGCATCCCGGTACCGCCGAACATCGCCATGACCGGTGAAGTTTCCCTCGAAGGCGCCGTCAGCGCCATCGGCGGCCTCCCGGAGAAGCTCATGGCCGCAGAGCGCGCCGGCGTCCAGAAGGTCTTCATCCCGAAGGAGAACATGGACGACCTCCGCGACGTCGCCGCCGAAGTCCGCGACCGGCTCGAGATCATCCCGGTGGAAAGCATCGAAGAAGTGCTGACCGCCCTCGGCATCCTGAAGAAGGAAAACGTATGAAATCTTTAGTGAATATTAAGCAGATCGTCCTCAGCGTCCTGTTCGCTCTGACCTTCACGATGAGCGTCTGTGCGCAGACGAATACGAAAACGAAGGTGGCCTGCATCGGGGATTCCCTGACGCGCGGCTATCTCCTCGAGGACGCGCAGTCCTACCCGGCGCAGCTCCAGCAGCTCCTGGGTGCGCAGTACGAGGTGCGGAACTTCGGTCATACCTCGAGCTACGTCATCGACGACGGCCCGGTCGAGTACCGGAACACCGAGGATTACAGCGCGGCCATCCGGTACGACGCCGACATCCTGATCTTTATGTTCGGGTCCAATGATGTGGGCGCCTACAACTTCACGCCGCTCTACTTCCAGAATCAGTACAGGGAGCTGATCGACAGCTTCCGGCAGACGAAGAAGAACCCGAAGATCTACCTCATCATCGCGCCGGATTCCCACGACCTTCACTTCGGTCTGATCCAGCAGACGATTCAGCCGGTGATGACCCTCGGACAGCAGCTCCCGGCGACCGTGATCAACCCGTACTACCTCTTCCTCGGTCACCCGGAGGACTACCTCAGCGACGGGCTGCACCTCACCGGCACCGCGTATGGAAAGCTGGCGCAGCTCGTGCTTCGGGCAATGCAGGGGACCTCTACCTATGTGGAGGCACCGGTCGAGCCGATTTCCCCGGAAGTGCAGGCGGAAAACAACCGCCTCTTCCAGCAGGCCACCGAGTATCAGGCCGCCGAGCGCGCCTCGAAGGCAGCCGCCCTCGCGGAGCTTCGTGAGAAGTACCCGAATTACGAAACGACAGGACTTTGGATCGCACATGGCATTCACATTTGAAATCAAAACTGAACGAAATCGAACTTTTGCGTCCGTGACGGGCTATGACGGCCCGGTGCGGACGCTTTTTGTGCCGGCAGAAACCGCGGACCACATCCCGGTCGAGGAGATCGCCGGCCGCGCCTTCGCCTCCCGCGCAGACCTCGAGGAGCTGATCCTCCCGGAGAGCATCCGCTGCATCCGCTCGTTTGCCTTCCACAACTGCGCCCACCTCCACTATGTGAAGCTGAGCGACAGCGTCGTCGACTACTATGACGGTGCGCTCCGCCAGTGCCCGGAGCTCCAGGACATCGAGCTCACGCTCCACACCCCGGGCCACTTTCGGCTCCTGAAGGAGCTCGTCGGCGACAGCGACGCGATGCTCCCCCTTACGATCCATTTCCCGGTCGACCCGGAGCATCCCCGCGCAGACGAGCACTTTCTCCTGCCGGGCAGCGTTGTGGCTTCGTCTGGCACCGGAGCGGATTTGACACTGCCGGGCACCGCTTCAGCGTCCCATGGCATTGTATCATCGCTCACCACCTTCGCATCCACATCTGCCGGCATCACTGCATCCGACGCCCGTAGCGTCGATCCGGACGCTACGCCGCTTGTTCAGTCGCGCGCCGATGGCCGCTACTACGCAACCGCGGCGCTGACCTTCCCGTCCTATGCCGACAATTATCAGGAAGACACGATGGCCCGCGCGATCCACGAGCACATCGAGGGCGCCGGCTACGCGACGCGCCAGCTCGTCACCCGGACCGGCATCGACTTCCAGGGCTACGACCGCCAGTTCCCGCGCTTCACCTACGACGAGCCTGCGAGTGCGGTCAATGCCGCATTCGGTCGTCTGATGCATCCCTATCGTCTGGAGCCATCCTTCCGTGCACAGTACGAGGACTACCTCCGTACACAGAGCCCGACGATCCTGCCACGCATGCTGCGCGGCGAGCGCGAGGAGCGCTTCGGTCACGAAGGTGAGCTTCGCTGGATCCCACAGGACCCGACACGAACCGCTGAGCGTCTCAGCTTCCTGGTGACCCACGAGCTCATCCTCGAGGAAGCCATCCAGCCGGCCCTCGACGTCTGCACCGAAGTGCAGGACATCACCAGCGCTGCCCTCCTCATGGACTACAACCGGAAGCACTTCGCCGCTGCCTCAGGCAGCGGCCCGGAAATCTTCGAACTGTAATAATTATAGAAAGGAGCCGTCGTGGCGAAGCTTGAACGCATGCGGGCCCATCAGGACCTGATCGATTTCGGAAACCGAATACTGAACGAAGCGCGGACCGAGCTCTACATCCACCTCCGCTTCATGGCGCGTGCGCTCGACAGCCTCGGCTACACGATGGACCTCGCAACGCAGTCCATGGGCACCGACGCGCGGACGATCCACTATAACCCGAACTTCGTCTTCGCGCTCTTCCTCGAGAGCCCGCAGAAGCTGGACCGCCTCTACCTCCACATCCTCCTGCACTGCATCTTCCGGCACATGTTCAGCTCGGATCAGTACGAGGACCCGGCGCTCTGGGACCTTGCCGCGGACATCCAGGTCGAGTCCGTCCTCGATTCGATGGACTACGACATCATCAACCGACCGGCCTATCCCTTCCGCGAGGAGTGGTACGAGCGCCTGCGGGCGGAGTGCCGCGTGCTGAGCGCCGAGCGCATCTACCACTATTTTCACCTGAACAAGCCGGACCTCGACACACTGCAGCAGCTGACCCTCGAGTTCCACAAATGTGACCATCAGTTCTGGAAGCGGATGGAGGAACAGAAGGGCGGTGGCCAGCCGGAGATCCCGGATGATCTTCTGGATGACGCCTCGACCCCGCCGGGCGCACCGCAGCCGCCGTCTCCGGACGCCAATGCAGGCGACCCGGACGCAGATGACTCCGCGGATCCGGATACCGACGCCCCGGACGCCCCGGACCCGGATCATCCGACGCCGCCTTCAAACGCCCCGGATGCCGGAACTCCCGACACCCCACCGGCGGCCGAGCCGGACCCGGCTACGCCACCGAAGAACGGGACAGGAGCATTGGCCCGGGTAGACGAGTCGGCGCTCGATGAGCAGTGGAAGGACACGGCGGAGCGCCTGCAGACCGAGCTCACGACCTTCGGTGCCGAGGCGTCGGACGAGACCGGCAGCCTCGCCTGGGTGCTCGCCGCACAGTACCGGCAGGAGACCGACTTCCGCGACTTTCTCGAGAAGCTGACCGTGCTCCGTGAAGTCACGCACGTCGACCCGGACAGCTTCGACTACGGCTACTATAATTACGGCATGGAGGTCTACGGTAACATGCCGCTCATCGAGGAGAACGAATTCCGCGAGGAGCGCCGCATCTCGGACCTCGTCATCGCCATCGACACCTCTGCCTCGACCGAACAGGGTCAGGTCCAGCGCTTCCTCGACGAAACCGCCGCGATCCTCCGTCGGCGTACGAACTTTTTCCAGCGGATCCGCGTGCACCTCATTCTCTGCGACAACCGCGTGCAGGAGGACATCGTGTTGACGAAACCGGAGGAGATCGAAGACTACGCCGCGCATTTCGAGATGAAGGGCGGCTACGGCACCGACTTCCGGCCCGTCTTCCAGTACGTGGAAGAGCTGCGCGCGCAGGGCGCACTGCCGGAGCTCCGCGGACTCATGTACTTCACCGACGGCCACGGCCCGTACCCGACGAAGCCGACCGATTACCAGACCGCCTTCGTCTTCGACCCCTGGGCCGACATCGACGACCAGGCCGCCCCGGACTGGGCGCTGAAACTCTACCTGAAAGATTGAGTTCCCATGTAGACACATAGACAGGGGCCCGGTTCTCCGGGCCCACTCAGCGGCACTTAGACACACGAAAGGCATAGCAATGAACATCATCGAAGCAAAACAGGAAATCATCAACACGGTCCGCGCCTATCTCATGAAGGACGAGACCGGCGCCTACCGGATCCCGGTCGAGAAGCAGCGCCCGATGCTCCTCATGGGCCCGCCGGGCATCGGCAAAACCGCCATCATGGAGCAGATCGCGTCGGAGCTCGGCATCAACCTCGTGTCGTACACCATCACGCACCACACACGCCAGTCGGCCATCGGCCTCCCGTTCATCTCGAAGCGCGATTTCGGCGGTGAAGAGTATTCCGTCACCGAATACACCATGTCCGAGATCATCGCCGCAGTCTATGAGCAGATCGAGCGCTCCGGCATCCATGAGGGCATCCTCTTCCTCGACGAGATCAACTGCGTGTCCGAGACCCTCGCCCCGATGATGCTCCAGTTCCTCCAGTACAAGACCTTCGGTACCCACAAGGTCCCGGACGGCTTCGTGATCGTCACCGCCGGCAACCCGCCGGAGTACAACCGCTCGGTGCGCGACTTCGACATCGTAACCCTTGACCGTGTGAAGCGCCTCGATATCACTGCGGATGTCGAGGCCTGGAAGCGTTACGCCTACCAGATGGGCGTTCACGGCGCGATCCTCGCCTACCTCGACATCAAGAAGGAGAACTTCTACATCGTGAAGGCCGACCTCGCGGGCCAGCAGTTCGTCACCGCCCGTGGCTGGGAGGACCTGAGTCGCATCATGACGGTCTACGAGGAGATGGGCCTCCCAATCACGCGCGAGCTCGTACTCCAGTACCTCGAGGACCCGGAGGTGGCGCGCGACTTCGCGACCTACTACGACCTCTACCAGAAGTACCGCACGAGCTACCATGTGCCGGAGATCCTCGCCGGCCAGCGCCCGACCGACATCCGCGCCCTCGTCAGCGCCCCGTTCGACGAGAAGCTCTCCCTGATCGGCCTCCTCACCGACGCCCTCGGCCAGGGCTTCCGCACGTACGGCGAGCAGGTGGACATCCAGCGCGTCGTCTTCACCGAGATGAAGAAGCTTCGCGACGGTCAGAATCTCATGCCAATGCTTACAGCGGATCACGACGCGATGGTCGCCGAGCTCCAGCGTCAGCAGAAGGCGCACCTGCTCAGCCACCGCGCGGAGCGCATCGAGCGGAAGGTCATCCTCGCACTCGAGGAGCTCATGCATGATCTCAGCATTGCCCGCGGCGACGGAACGGCCACCACGGACGACGCGCTGTACGCCCTCGCGAAGCAGTGGTTCACGAAGCGGGAGAGCGCCCGCAAGGCCGCGATCGAGAAGACCGGCACCGAGCTCACGAACGCCTTCGGCTTCCTCCACGACGCCTTCTCTGACGGCCAGGAAATCGTCATCTTCCTCTCGAACCTGAACGCCAGCAGCGCCTGCCTCCGCTTCATCAAGGAGTGCGGCAACGACGCGTACTACCAGTACAACCAGTTCCTGCTCCTCCGCGACCAGCGCAGCACCCTCCGCGCAGAAGCCGCCCGCATGCTCGAGCTGTAAAGCAAATTTCAGGATACCGGACGTACGCGGAAGCCGTCCGCGCGTAACAGTGCAGCCGCCCTTGCTCTCCTCAGGCGTTTGAGGCGCTCCTCATTCGCCCACCCCCCATGAAATCCGTGGCTTATTGTATGAAATGGCCCCGCCCCAGCTCATGAGGAGGCCTCAAACTTCTGCCTATCCGAAAACAGCATTACGAAAATCGACATATGAAGCATTTCGGGAAAATAGCATTGCCGGTGTTGGCAGATCAGATGTTTTCGGAAAAACAGCATTGCTGGTGTTGACAGATCGGGCACTTTCAGAAAAACAGCATTGTCGGTTTGTAATGTAGATTCTCTGATTCATCTCATACTGTGTAAATAATCAAGGAAACTGGCAATGTAGTTTCTCAAGAATCTTCATTCTGCGAAAAATCAGCAATGCAGAATTCATGGATTCCTCGATTTTGTAAAAATCCAGCAATGCAGAATTTCAGAAATCCACCTGTTTGTAAATGCTGGCAATGTTTAATTCTGGAAATCAGGGTATCTGCCAACACTGGTAATGCTGAATTCTGAAAACCAGTTCATCTGCCAATCGTAGGATGATGGCGAATGAATTGGGGTTAGCGTCAATTTTTTTGTTTGCTTCCATGGGACGGGGACAATATGAAAATAGATAAAAATGTATCATGGGTGGGCAGGTAACCAAAAGAAAACGTCCGCGAAAACTTGACATAAAACGAAGCCGACATTAGAATTAGATATAACAAGATATAACAAAAGAGCAAAGATATAACAAGATATAACAAAATCGGGAGGATATAACAAATCATCGTCAAAGAGGATGTACATAGCAGTACAGTTGTCTTCATGAAACAAGAAGAAGGGAGGAGCTGATGGGAAATCCATTTACATTGAATTTCGGGCTGGAGCCTGCGAGTTACATTTCCAGAAAACAGCAGTCCGATGAGATCATCCGCAATTTTTCATCGGATCCGTCACCAGCGCATCTGTATATGGTGACCGGTATTCGTGGCGTTGGAAAAACGGTTTTTATGACTGAAATCGAAGAGCACTTTAAAAAGCAAGGGTGGATCGTCTGTGATCTCAGTATCGAAGGGGACCTTCTGAAGTCATTCGCTGCAAAGCTTTATAATGAAGAAAAACTAAATGCTTTATTTTTAAGTGCAAAGCTGAATCTTTCCTATTTTGGTCTTGGAATTCATATCGATGATAATCCGGCGATTACTGATCTTTCCATCGCCATCGAGCGCATGCTGAAAATCGTTGCAAAGCAGAACAAAAAGGTGTTGATTGCCATCGATGAGGCTGTGAATTCTGCATCTATGCGCCAATTTGCCAGCGAATTTCAGATCTTTCTTCGAAACAAATATCCGATTTATCTTCTGATGACTGGATTATATGAGAACATCTATGAACTTCAGAATGAAAAAACGCTGACCTTCTTGTACCGTGCACCGAAAATCACGCTGGAACCGCTGAATATGCTTGCTGTGGTGAATGGATATCAG
The DNA here is from genome assembly GCA_937927445.1 of uncultured Oribacterium sp. GTDB lineage: Bacteria > Bacillota > Clostridia > Lachnospirales > Lachnospiraceae > Oribacterium. Next base: position 24,499 of record CALAOB010000156.1, read on the forward strand.
AAGATCTTTCAGAATACGGAAGAGGAAGCCCGGAAGATGGCGCTGCTGACGCAGGGCTATTCCTATGCATATCAGGTGGTGGGATATCTCTGTTGGGAAGCCGGTGTGAAGACCATTAATGACGACATCGTCCGTCAGTTTGATATCAACATGGATGAGTATGTATATGGCAAAATCTGGGATGAGCAGTCCGAGTTGAAACGGAAAATACTACTTGCGATGGCCGAGACACCATCCGGTTCCGTCACCGACATACGAGAAAAAGTCGGCATGACGCCTTCTCAGTTTTCGGTGTATCGAAGTCGCCTGATTCGTCAGGGACTGATCCGAGCGGACGGATATGGACAGCTGGCATTTACGCTGCCTCGCTTTGATGAATTTTTAAAAAGGCAGTGGTGAACATTCCGAACTCAAATAAGCAGTATGGAAAAAACGAAAGTGGGTTGTCACACGAATTTAACTGTTCGTGTGGCAACCCCCTTTTCTGTATCAGGATTTTATGCTGATTTTATCGTTCAATCATCGTAGCAAGCTGTGCAATCGGGATTGGGTATCATGAAAACATAATCGTGATGTCGCACTTTTCCTGGATACCCATACGCTCGATGTAGATGTCCGTTTTCGGAATCCACTTATCGATGTAATCGTCGAGCTCGGCGGTTCCCTCTCGATCGATGACGTTCTCGATCTGCTGCGGGTACTTAATGTCCATGAAGATGCGAAGATCATATGGATCGCCGAAGTACGGGTTCATGCAGTAGGTGCCCTCGATGATGTTCAGGCGCTTCACCGGAACCTCCCGGGCGAACTCGGCGTCGAAGTCCATCGTGTGGTAGTTGAACGGACGATAGTACACAACCTCCTTCCGGAGCACAGGCTCCAGCACCTCGGCCTTAAAACGCTCGTAGTCAACATTGCCCCCGACCTCCCGCAGACGCTCCGGTGTGCGCTGGTGCGCCTGGAGATAGTAGTCGTCGAGATGGAACAGATTTCCACCGAACTTCTGGTGCAGATACTTCGAGATGGTGGTCTTTCCGGCGCCCGTACGGCCATCGATTGCAATCAGTAGCGTATCATCTTCGGTACGTATCAGCTCTTCTATTGCGAGGACCACCGGCATGAAACGCTCGCGATCCCGCTGTTGCTGCTCATATGAACTTGCCATAATTTTCCTTCTGGAACTCCCACCCGTGCCGGACAAAACCCTCCCGGGCCCTGCGCTTTCCACTGTCTTCGCAGGCGAATGTCTACATGAGTGAGCTCCCCGTCGCCACAAGTGCACCGGCCGTGGCCTCGATACAGACCGCGCCTGTGCGTTTTACGCAGATTTTACTCTGCAGAATCTTTTAGATTGTAGGCGCTTCCCATATTTATGTCAAGTTTTCGCAGACAGTTCAGGTAGGCAGGGGACCCGGAGGGACGGCAATGATTCCTTCTCTGCGATGGCACACTCCCTCCGCAGCTGCTATGGCAGTGATGTGCTGATCGCGACGGCGAACGGCCACTTTTTATTATCATCACATCGCTTCCAGCTCTTCGAGCAGCTCGTAGAGCGGCGGAGCGGCGAGGGCGGCTTTTTCGAGGACCGGGTGGTTCCGGAAGACTTCGGCCGGTGTGCCGTCGGCGAGAATCTCGCCGTGGGCCATCGCGATGACGCGGGCGAAGGAGTTCGCGACGAAGTCCATGTCGTGTAGGATCGCGATGACGAGCTTCCCCTGCGCGGCCTGTGCCTGGATGATCTCGCGGATCTTCTCGCGGCCGTTCCAGCTCTGGGCGATGGTCGGCTCATCGAGGATGATGACGTCGGTGTTCATCGCAAGCACGGAAGCGATGGCGACCATCTTCCGGTCGGAGAGCTCGAGGTCATACGGGTTTTCGTCGGCCTTCTCATCGAGGCCGACCATGCGCAGCGCTTCGTGAGCGCTCGCCTCGGCCTCCTGCTGGGACATGCCGATGTTCAGCGGACCGAACATGACCTCCTCGAGGACCTTGTACTTGAAGATCTGGTCGTCCGGATTCTGAAAGACATAGCCGACGCGGGACGCAAGCTCCGCCACGGTCTTCGTCTCGAGGTTCTCGCTCTGGTAGCGGATCTCGCCACTGTCCGGTTTCAGCAGACCCTTCAGCACACGCACGAGGGTCGTCTTGCCGGCACCGTTCTGACCGATGATCGCCGTCGGACGATGATCGAGCGCGAGGTTCAGCCCATGCAGCACCTCCCGTCCCTTCACATAAGAGAAGCGCAGATCCTGCACCTGGAAGGTGGCTGCCGCGCCGGCGCTTTCCATCCGTACCCCGGCGGTCATCCCGCGGAGCGACGCGATGAGCGTCGCCCGATCCGCGCCGGACGCCTTCACGAGCTCCAGCGTTTCCGCATGCGTCACCGGGAGGGTGCCATCCTCGAAGGCGAGAGCATTGGCACGGGCGAAGCGGGTGTAGGCCGGCGGATTCACGCCGAGATCATAGAGATCCTCGCGGGAGAAGATCTTCCGCGGCGTGTCGTAATCGACGACATGGCCCTGGTGCATGA
>CALAOB010000157.1 GCA_937927445.1 uncultured Oribacterium sp.
GCGGTATCCTCGGCGGCATGTCCGACGGCGCCGAGATCGTCCTCCGCGCCTACTTCAAGCCGACCCCGTCCATCGCCCGCCCGCAGGAAACCGCGAACGAAGAGGGCGACAACATCACGATCGAGATCAAGGGCCGTCATGACCCGACTGTCGTCGAGCGGGCCTGCGTCGTCGTGGAGTGTATGGTGGCGATCACGGTACTCGATGCGCTCCTCGAGAACATGGGTGCGCAGATGGAGTTCCTGCACGAGATCTATCCGCTTGATTAAGCGGGAGAGAAAGAGTATTTTATTAGTAAAGCGCTTTACTGCCGTGCGGGCGGGTGCCACGTGAGAGGTCGCCTGCATTGGCGCCGGGGACAGTAGCGGAAACCATGACAGACAACAGGAGGTATGAATATGGCAGATCAGATGTCAAAGGATTATGATGCAGTGAAGGAGCTCGGTCTCTGCGTACTGCACGTAGGTATCAATGCAAACGGCGAGGAGGATGCGCTGAAGATCGCAGACGAGTTCCAGACCCTCATGGGCTTCATCCCGAGAGTCGGTAACAGTTCCATCTTCGCTTCGGACCTCATCGAGATCATGAAGAAGGACGGCCCGGGCGAGAAGGGCCACATCGCGATCGGCTGCCATGACGTAGACGCTGCAGTCGCTTTCTTCGAGAAGCGCGGCATGGGCGTGAAGCCGGAGACCGCAAAGAAGAACCCGGACGGCAGCCTCCTGTTCATCTACCTCGATAAGCAGATCGCAGGCTTTGCTATCCACCTGAAGCAGTACTGATAGATTACAGTCTGGTTCAGAGAATCCGAAGGGCCGACAACAGAAACCATACGTAGAGGTCGTGAAGAATCAAAATCCCACCCCTTAGAAGTACTTGGAGTAATTTTTCCTTAGCACCCTCTGTCAATGCTGAGTTTTTCTCAAAAAAACTCAGCTATTGCAGAGGGCCTAGTACTTCTTAGGGGTGGGATTTTAGAGTCTTCCGAGCTCGGAGTACTGTGTTTCTGTTGCCGGCCCTTCGGGACTCTGCCGAAATGCTCTTGTAAATCCAGTTTCACATGCTAAAATAGATGCGCATATAAACCTGCGACGGCAAGGCACGAAGGATGTGCGACGGTGCCGACGCATTAAAAAAGAAAGGCTATGATTATGGCAGACAAGAAACTTGTCGAGCAGATCACTCCTATGGGGGAGGATTTCGCTCAGTGGTACACAGACGTTGTTAAGAAGGCAGAGCTCACGGATTACTCATCCGTCAAGGGTTTCATGGTCATCCGTCCGGCTGGCTATGCGATCTGGGAGAACATCATGCATGAGCTGGATCAGCGCTTCAAGGCGAGCGGCGTAGAGAACGTAGCGATGCCGATGCTGATTCCGGAGTCCCTTCTTCAGAAGGAGAAGGACCACGTCGAGGGCTTCGCACCGGAGGTTGCCTGGGTAACCGAGGGTGGACAGAAGAAGCTCGAGGAGCGTCTCTGCGTACGCCCGACCTCCGAGACACTGTTCTGTGATTACTTCTCAAAGGTCGTAAAGTCCTATCGTGATCTCCCGCAGATCCTCAACCAGTGGGTATCCGTCGTTCGTTGGGAGAAGACCACCCGTCCGTTCCTGAGAACCCGTGAGTTCCTGTGGCAGGAGGGACATACCGTGCACGCAACCGCAGAGCAGGCCGAGGAGAGAACGAAGCTCATGCTCGAGATCTATGCGGACATCAGTGAGAACGTGCTTGCGATCCCGGTCGTAAAGGGCCAGAAGACCGAGAAGGAGAAGTTTGCCGGTGCCGTAGCGACCTATACCATCGAGGCGCTTATGCATGATGGTCAGGCTCTTCAGTGCGCAACCTCCCACAACTTCGGTGCGGATTTCGCGAAGGCCTTCAACGTACAGTTCCTCGATAAGGACAACCAGCTGAAGCCGGTATATGAGACTTCCTGGGGTATGACCACCCGTATGATCGGTGCCCTCATCATGGTACATGGTGATGATTCCGGTCTCAAGCTGCCGCCGAGAATTGCGCCGACCCAGATCTGCATCGTTCCGATCCAGCAGAAGAAGGATGGCGTACTCGATAAGGCATACGAGCTGAGAGATCAGCTTCGCAAGTCCGGCTTCCGCGTAAAGGTAGACGATGGTGATAAGTCACCGGGATTCAAGTTCGCGGACTGCGAGGTACGTGGTATTCCGCTTCGTATCGAGGTCGGCCCGAAGGATATCGAGGCTGGTCATGCTGTACTTGTACGTCGTGATACCCGTGAGAAGATCCAGGTTTCCTTCGACGAACTCGCTGAGGAGACCGGCAAGCTGCTCGAGCAGATCCAGCAGGATATGTACGACCGCGCGAAGACCTTCCTCGAGGAGCATACCTCCAGCGCGACCAACATGGACGAGCTCGTCGATATCGTGAACACCAAACGTGGCTTCGTAAAGGCGATGTGGTGCGGCTGCCGCGAGTGCGAGGATAAGCTGAAGGAGATGTCCGGCATCACCTCGAGATGTATCCCGTTCGAGCAGGAGACCATCAGTGATACCTGTGTTGTCTGCGGAAAGCCGGCGACGAAGATGGTATACTGGGGACGTGCATACTAATTGAATGACTGAATGACGTAGAGCTGTCGCGACTGCGACAGCTCTTTTGCGCGGTGCAGGCATTTCATGTTAAAATATATATTATGAAAAAAATCAAATTACCTTCGAATGTAGAATATATCATCGCAGAGCTGGAGCGTGCGGGCTACGAGGCTTACGCGGTTGGTGGCTGTGTGCGCGACAGTCTCCTCGGGCGGGTTCCGGGCGACTGGGACATCACGACGAGTGCGCGTCCGGAGCAGGTGAAGGCGGTGTTCAGGCGCACCATCGACACCGGGATCCAGCATGGTACCGTGACGGTGCTGATGTCGGCGGAGCACCCGGGGGCGAAATCTGCACCGGTCTGGGAGGGCTACGAGGTCACGACCTATCGGATCGATGGCACCTACCTCGATGGTCGTCACCCGAGCGCGGTGCAGTTCACGCCGTCACTTCATGAGGACCTCGCGCGCCGCGACTTCACGATCAATGCGATGGCGGTCAATGACCAGAGCGGCATCGTGGATGACTTCGGTGGGCTCGAGGACCTCGGACGTCGTGTCGTGCGCGCCGTCGGGGAACCGGAGCAGCGTTTCCAGGAGGATGCCCTTCGCATGCTCCGCGCCCTCCGTTTCTCGGCCCAGCTCGGCTTCGACATCGATCCGGCGACCTGGCAGGCCGTACGGAAGCTCGCGCCGAACCTCGAGCACGTCTCGAAGGAGCGCATCGCGGTCGAGCTCACGAAGCTCCTGATGTCCGACCACCCGGAGCACATCGCGCTGGTATCGACGAGTGGCCTTTCCGAGTACATCAGCGAGCACTTCGCGGACGCCTTCCACGACGCCATCGGTGTGCCGGATGACTATCCGGTCTATCCGTGGATGCCGTCCGACCTCCCGGCCGAGCGCTACCTCCGCTGGGGCGTTTTCCTGCGCGGTGTGCCGGACCGTGCGCGCGGCATCCTCCGGGAACTGAAGATGGACAATGATACCATCGCGAAGGCAGGTACCGTCGCGCAGCTTTTCCTGGAACCGCTGCCGGACTCGCGCTATAAGATCCGGAAGAAGCTGTCGGAGATCGGCTACGAGACCTACGAGAATTACCTGCGGGCCGTCGCCTGCCTGCTCCGCGCGGCACGCGATGCCGAGTGGATGAAGCCGTACCTCGACGCCGCCTGCCCGAAACAGAAGACCGTGATCATGTCGTGCTGCCAGACCTCGACGAAGCCGGACAGCGCCTGCAGTGTACCGGAGAAGTACGAGGACCGCACGGCCGGGCTCCTCGACCGTGTCCGGCGGGTACAGTTTGAAGTCGCGGCCATCCGCGTCGCGGGCGATTGCATTGAACTGAAAAACCTGGAGATCAGCGGACAGGAGCTGATGGCCATCGGCATCCCGCGCGGCCCGGAAATCGGCCGGACCCTGCACGCGCTCCTCGACCAGGTGCTTCAGGACCCGTCGCAGAACCACCGCGAACGGCTGATTGAACTCGCACGCAGCATGATGGCGTGATTTGTATACAGTAATTCAGTCAGGGTGCCGGAGGACCGGTGCCCTGTAAATTTTCGGTGAAACCGCCGCGAACATGCCCCGACGCCTTGAAGCGGATGTGCAAAATTGATATATTTATAGCAGCTGGAATTTTCAGAAAGAGAGGGCAATCGATCTATGTATCAGGATGAATATGAGCGTTGGCTTCAGGCCGAGCTCCAGGATGTTGATTTAAAAACCGAGCTTCAGAATATAAAGGGCGACGATGACGCGATCAAGGAGCGTTTCGCAGTCGCACTGAAGTTTGGAACCGCTGGCCTCCGCGGCACACTCGGCGCAGGAACCAACCGGATGAATATCTGGGTCGTTCGACAGGCGACACAGGGTGTAGCAGACTGGGTGAAGACCCAGGGCGGAACGCAGACCGTTGCGATCAGCTACGATTCCCGTCTGAAGGGCTGGAACTTCGCACGTGACGCAGCAGGTGTGCTGGCAGCGAACGGCATCCACGTGCGCATCTATGATGAGCTCATGCCGGTACCAGCCCTTTCCTTCGCGACCCGTTACTATCACTGCAACGCCGGCATCATGGTGACCGCTTCCCACAACCCGGCAAAGTACAACGGCTATAAGGCCTACGGTCCGGACGGATGTCAGATGACCGATGAGGCTGCGGACATCGTCTACCAGCAGATTCAGAAGACCGACGTGCTCACCGGTGCGAAGTACATGAGCTTCGCCGAGGGCGTGAACAAGGGTCTCATCCAGTTTGTGGAAGACGACTGCAAGAACGCACTCTACGAGGCGATCGAGGCACGTCAGATCCGCCCGGGTATCGCGGCGACCTCCGGTCTCAAGCTCGTGTACTCTCCACTGAACGGTACCGGCCTCGTTCCGGTCACCCGCGTACTGAACGACATCGGCATTCACGACATCACGATCGTGCCGGAGCAGGAGTACCCGAACGGCTACTTCACCACCTGCTCTTATCCGAACCCGGAGATCCTCGACGCACTGAAGAAGGGCCTCGAGCTCGCGGAGCAGACCGGCGCTGACCTGATGCTCGCGACCGACCCGGATGCAGACCGTGTCGGCATCGCTATGAAGTGTCCGGACGGCTCCTATGAGCTCGTTACCGGTAACGAGATGGGCGTGCTGCTCCTCGACTACATCTGCGCAGGCCGCATCGAGCAGGGCACCATGCCGGCGAAGCCGGTCGCTGTGAAGTCGATCGTTTCCACACCGCTGGCCAATGCTGTCGCCGAGCACTATGGCGTCGAGCTTCGGGAGACCCTCACCGGTTTCAAGTGGATCGGTGACCAGATCGCACAGCTCGAGGCAGCCGGAGAAGTGGATCGCTTCATCTTCGGCTTCGAGGAGTCCTACGGCTACCTCGCCGGTCCGTATGTACGTGATAAGGACGCCGTGATCGGCTCTATGCTCATCTGTGAGATGGCTGCGTACTATCGCTCCATCGGATCCTCCATCAAGCAGCGCCTCGAGGAGATCTATAAGGAGTATGGCCGCTACCTCAACAAGGTCGATTCCTTCGAGTTCCCTGGCCTCTCCGGTATGGATAAGATGGCCGGCATCATGAACGATCTCCGCACGAATCCGCCGAAGGATTTCGCCGGCAAGAAGGTCGTGAAGGTTATGGACTACACGAAGCCGGAGGAGACCGGACTCCCGGCAGCGAACGTCCTGATCTACTCCCTCGATGATGGCTCCACGGTCGTGGTTCGCCCGTCCGGCACCGAGCCGAAGATCAAGGCGTACTACACCACCCTCGGAAAGGACCTCGCAGAGGCCGAAGCCGAGAAGGAGAAGCTGGCAGCCGCACTCGAGCCGCTGTTCAAATAAGCGATGATCAAAGATTAAGTATGAAACATCGTATGTGCCCGTCGATGGATGGCGCACCTGCGATGCAGATATGAATCCAAGCCACGGTGGAGGGCTGCCATCAGAGAGAGGCGGCCCGTCACCGTGCTTTTTATTTGGACAGGCCCGGCAATGTACAACCCGGGCCTGGTCCTGCGATTTAGTGAGGTGTTTTGTGAAGGGACGAAATCTGAAGATCGACAACGCAAAGGGCATCCTGATCACCCTGGTGGTGATCGGCCACATGCTGCTCCCGATCCAGGGCACGACCCGCGGCGTCACGAATTTCTTTTATATGATCTACGCCTTTCACATGCCCGCCTTCGTCTTCATCTCCGGCCTCCTCGCGCAGCGCATCTACACCCGCGTGCCGAGGTCCCACTTCAATTGGTGCCGCTGGTGCTCGACGCTGTGGCTCTACCTCCTGTTTCAGTTCATCCTGTTCTTCTCGGAGATTCCCGCCTACGGTCGCACGACCCGCTTCCCGGACTTCCTTCATACCTCCGGTGCACCCTGGTACCTCCTCGCCCTGCTCCTCTGGTATCTGATGATTCCGTTTTTCTACGCGTACCGCGACTTCCCGTGCAGCCTGATTGCCTGGATCTTCCTTACGATCATGTCCCTCGCTGGCGGTTACCTCGCAAGCGGCACCCTCGCCAGTCTCGGCGACTTCCTTGCCCTCGACCGCGTCCTCGCCTTCGCCCCGTTTTTCTTCGCCGGCTACTTCATCGGCCCGGAACGCCTGATGAGATTTCTCGGCGCAGAGCAGGAGAACGTAGTGGCACCCGAAGCGGCATCCAAACGCGCAAGTTCCCGGCGGCGGTCTCCGGAAGAGGCTTCGAAGCGTGCCGGCCGAAGCATTGTCCTGCTCCTGGCGGCTGTCTCTTATACACATCTCCGAGCCCACGAGACTAAGGCGAATCTC
>CALAOB010000158.1 GCA_937927445.1 uncultured Oribacterium sp.
GTCTTGGAAATATCCGTGGTAGATGCTTCCGCCAGCATGGTCAGCACAAGTTCCAAATCGGTCATGTTGTCCCGGAGATTTTCTTTCGTCAGACCTTTCAGCCGTTTGTACTGCCCCGTGGTCATGCCAGACCATGCACGGGAGATTTCATCGGTCAGAATGGCGTACTCCCTGCCTTTTTGCACTCCGCGCTTCTTCCATTCATCTGTCAGTTCGTTGCGGATGCGGATTGCCAAAAGCCGCTGGTGAATCCATTCTTCGGAGTAGCCTTTCTTCAAATAGGTATCAAGCGCACGGTCAATAGCTTGCTCCGGGTCGATGGTTTCTTCGATGCGTTCCTTGCCCACCATTGCCAGCCATGCCTTAAACGGTTCAGCTTTCGGGGACGGGATGGACTGGATGATACGCAAAAGCTGTTCGGTGTTGGCGACATCTGTCTTGTACCGTTTTCCATCAGAGGACAACATTTTCAGTTGTACGATTTTTTCGTACAACTCATGTGCACCCCTCCCGGTGACAGGCCCCGCCTAAACTCGCAAGCGAGTTATAGACGAGGGCTTCCCATCTCATTTAATCAACTGAAGAAGTCAAATTCATCCACCGCAAATGCGATGTCGATCTGAAACTCTTCCTTTTGTGGCATCTGCAGACCGCTTTCATCTGCAATGACCAGATAATAACTTGCGCGATTATCATATTTCAGCGACTTCAGGTTAAAGCTGCAGCGGAAGGTGCGCTCCTGTCCGTTCTCACTGGTCTTGTCTGCGATGATCTTTGCGGTATCACTGATCTGCTTTCCGTTGGAATCGACAAAATACAGCAGATAGTTTGCTGCACTTCGGTTGTCGCCTACCGCCTCCTTCTGATAGAAGTTCAGAGAGAAGATCATGTTACTGATCTTCCGGCTTGCAGAGAGAAGACCGACTTCTACTGGTCGAGTGTCATACTTCGCCTTATTGCGCTGATAAGCCTTGGAATCGTTCCGCAGATAATGGTACTCGATGATCGGAACCACCATCTCCTGAAGGCTGATACCTCCATGCACGAAATTCAGGCCGCCACCCTTTTTCTTGATACGCACACTCGCGCGTGGCGCAAATGCATCATAGCGGCCATCCATAAACTTCACCGGAAGCAGATAATCCGGCGTTGCACCCTTCCGGGTGATCAGATAGCGACGATCGATCTCCACATCCTGCTCACTCGGTGTGGTCTTATCTACCTTGGCATCCTCCGACAGCGGACTGTAGGTATAAAGGAATCCGTGATCCGCCGTAATATACACTCGCGTACCACTGAACTCATTTCGGATGATTCGTACGATGTTTTTGATTTCCTCGATCGCATCATCACACGCCGGGAACACCATGCTGTCCGAAGTATGGCTGGCTTCATCCACCTTATCATGATAGATATAGACCACATCCATCCCCTTTACGAGGGCACTTCTCTCTGCACGCTTCATCGGCGCGATATCCGTATATTTCAGCGCAACGCTGTTTCTGTTCGCCGTTTTCAGAACCTTATCCCGATTTCCCGCTTCCGTGGACATGCCGTCCGCAAGGATCTGTAATCCACCACTGCTTCGCTCTTCTACCGTCAATTCTTTATGCGGAAGCAGTGCTGCCATTCCGAACTTTGTGACCGTCGGGAAAATGCCGGCACAGGCACGAAGTGCCACCTTGCTCTGCGTTTCCCGGCGAAGCTGTTCCGCCAGCGACGCGGCCACTTCATAGCGGAAGGCATCGGAAATGATAACAAATATACGGTTATCCTCGTTCTTGATCTGCCCATAGAAATCCACCTGCTGAGGTACTTCCAGAACGCGTCCGTACTGCGCAAGTTCATCTGCACAGGCATCCGACCAGTTGTTGCCAAGCTCGCCCAGGAACCAGTGGGTATAAAGCCCCTCTACCTTATCCGTCACCTGCTTGAAAAGGTCATCCAGATGGTCATTACCCACCGTGAGGCTCTTTCCAAACGCCAGATGGTACTGACGGTAATAGGTATCCATGTGATAGTAATCTTCGGTATATTCCTTCCAGACCTTTCTCGCCTCTACCGTATGGAATCCGGCAGAATGCTCCAGGAAGAACGCCTGCATCTTCGCCACCTGAAGGATGCCCTCGTAGTAGCACTTCACTTCATCATACCAGGCTAAGGTTCTGCGCTTTTCCACCGTACTCGTAATCACATCCACGTTGATAATGTGATTACTGATTTCCGTCATGAGCTGCGTCAGGATGCATTCATTGACGCAAGGAAATACTTCCGTGCGCACTAAATCTTCCATCGGAATCTGCTGGAAACGTTTTCTCAGGTTCAGCTCCTCTTCTACGTTTCGCAGGATTTCGGTGAGTTCCGGCTTCTCCTCTTCCGCGATCCACTCGGATACAAAGTCATAGCACCATGCCTGATGCGGCGTGGAGATAAAGCTGTCCAGCCCTGCCAGATATTCTATGCGAAGCGTTCTGGTGGTCGCGGTGAGCAGAATATGGGTGATCATCCGCTCGATCGAAGCATCATCTCCCTCGCTATATCCGCTTGCCTGCTTCACCAGTGCCCAGAACGGTTCCTCGGCCCCATAGCTTATGAGACTCTGAAACACTTTGTTTGATTCCATATCGGTGCCACCGCGGATGACCGCCTGGACAATGCTGCCGGGCTGCATGTCGGTGGCTCCGCAGATCGCTGCCATGACTGCAAGATGCATCTGCGACGCTGTCGTGATGCCTTTATTCAGCTTCGTAAAGGCAGCTCTTCTCGGCTGCGCTCCGAAGAACTTCTTATAGACCTTCATGAGTCTTCGGAAGTCCGGTGTCGCTGGAAGATCCATTTCATTCATCCAAATCGAAATCAGATCCGCTCGGAACTCCTCGCTGTACAGCTCGATATTTAAAAGCCAGTCATCTTCCAGCGACTCATACGTGATCGGACTATACACCAGATAGTTGCTGGTGGTATCATCCACATTCAACAGCTGCTTGGCTGCAAAGTTGTTGGTGCCCGTAAGCACCAGCAGCTTTGCATTTGCGATCTCTATGTCCTCCAGCTTATCCTCGAACTCCCGATCCTCGTCATACCAGAAGATGATACGGCGCTTATAAAACTCCGGCAGCGGTGCAGCAAATCTGCGGTTTAAATCCTGTATTACTTTGTCTGTATCCATGCTGCATTATTTTCCTTCCGTATTTTTTACATAAGTCGTGCTTCTAGCCGCACCTTCTTTTCTCAAATAGCCATCCTTAACCATATTGGACAAAATCACTCTGGCTCTACGCTGCTTAACATCTAAAAGCTCTACCGTTTCAATAGTACTGATAGCGCCATTTTCTGATACATATTTATAAATACGCTGCTCCTGTTCATTATCGGGCGTTTTTTCATCAGTATCCGGCACTATTTTGGCACTATTCGGCATTCCTTCGCGAGTATCCGGCACTTTTTCATTAGTATCCGGCACTATTTCAGCACTATCCGGCATTTCTTCACGAGTATCCGGCACTGCCCCGGCATTATCCGGCACTTTTATGGCGTCATTAAGCTCATTCGGATCAATTGTCTTAACTTGTCCTCGATAAATATTGATACGCAAATCAACTTCGCCGCCAATAAACTCCGGCTCCCGCAATCCGGCCGCTTTTACTTTATCGATGATTCTCGGAATACCGCTTCCCCAATGCTCGATCAGATTCATGTAAGAAAACGCATAGGCCAGCGCTTCATTTCGTATTTTGGAATACCCTTCCTTCATACGTTCTATGGTCTGCCCCATAGGCAGCTTTCCTGGAGAAGTAATTTCCAGACGATTGTCATATACGGCGACCTGTATCGTACCATGATCCAGATAACTTCGATGGACCATGGCGTTAATAATCAACTCACGGATGGCATCCGGCGGAATCTCATAAATATCCTGCCGATAAATCCCCACGATGGTAGCACCCAGATGAATGTTTCTCAGAACAAACTGAAATGCTTCGTCTATCTGTTCCCAAAGCGGTCCGGTATATTCTCTACGGTCAACAAATACTGCTTTCGTTGTCCCTTTAAACACGCCACATTGTGTTGCAACATGAAGTCCTCCGTTGCCAGTCAAAATAGCAAAAGCATTGGATGGATAGTCTTTTCCGTCCCGCTCAATCAAAATGCCCCATGATCGCAGCTGCTGTCTGCCGACATCCTTAATGGCCGCCTTTTGCTCATCGCTGCGCGCATTTCTTATGGCCTGCTCCTTCATAGCATGACAAAGATCGTCAATCTGCTCATCCGTAATCGCCAGGCCGGTACACAAAACCTGATCAAAATGGCGGTTACTGCCCTCAAACATGAGCTCCTTGATCATGTATTCATCGGCGAGACGAGTGGTGCCCGCAACACGGACATATACGCCACCTTCCTTGCCCAGAGCTTTGATATAGTACGGGCGCTGTCGCCCCTCAGAAACCTCCACAACAATCACGGTCTTCCCATCGATCGTCTGCGCCGTAATATCCGGGATAATGGCGGGCTCACAGCTGTCCGATACCGCATTGGCGATAGCATCCATTTCCTTGAACACATCGTCCTCGCCAAGACCGACAACCTCCCTGGTCCTATCGGCAACTCCGAAGATGATCTTTCCGCCGGTTCCGTTTGCAAAGGCAACCACAGATTTCATATATTTGATACTTCTCTCCGGCAGGCTTTCCTTGAACTCCACGTTCTTAGACTCTCCTGCAAGAATCTCTTCCATGATCATACTGACACCTCGCTTTCTATTTCCTTTTCTTCGTCATTACCGCCATGATCACCGCCATTATTACCGTCACTTGATCTTCGCCAGCACGTCCTGGAACTTGGCATAGTTCACTTTCAACCCATCATCGAGGTCGATGGAAATCATCTGGTCGGCGAGGTGATAGATCTTCTCTTCGTACGCATGAATTTCCGCCGCCTGGTTGTTCAGCTCCTTCAGCAGCTTCGTCAGCTTCACGCGTTCGCTCGTCTATTCGGTAAAGAATATCGAAAAAGCCTTGATAAGTCATCTTCCAGCTTATCTTCAAACAGATAAATCACAGGGATACCTCCAGTTTATTCTTTTGAAGGGTCACAAAGCAGGTATCATTGAAATCGCAGAAGTTTCTTTCTGTCTTATAATCTACGAGCGTAATACAGTTACTATGCTTTAATGCTTCTAATTTTTCTGCCTCATGATCATATAGATCAAAGCGATCTAAAATTAAGAGCTGTGGCTTGCCGGCAATGATCTTTTCGAGATCCAGCCCCATCAGCATATCATGGTATGTAATCGCGATTTTGTCCTTTTCTCCGATGGATTTCACCATTTTCACAAGCAGGGTTTTTCCTGTAGCGGAATCCGGATGAAAGTTATAAAGCCCTGGTTCCAAGTCGATATTTACTTTACGATTCATCGCCACAAACTCAATCATAGTACATCCTCGTTAAAACGTTCCAATGTAAATAGCTTCCCTGCGTATTCAATCGGAGATTTTCGTGTATGTCTGTCTACGACAGTTACGCCGAAGTCATGAAGCAACACCTTTCCTTCTTCGCAGTAATTAAAAATCGCATCTCGCGCATTTAAACCGCATTCCTGTAAATCGATCATCTGATCCGGCATGAGTGCTACACAAATCGCAGCCTTGCAGCCGGTACTTAATTCTGAAAGATACAAACGTACACCAAAGCGGTCTTCAAACGTAGATTCATCGATCATATTTCCAGCATCCACGGCCTTAATGATATTTTTTACAGCATCGTTCACCACGATTTCGAGCTTCGAGAAAGCTGCATCGATATCCACGATGTCAGCACGACAATTCTCAGCATCAAATACTTGTAGCATACAAACCTCTTTTGGATTCTTATCTCCATCCTTATAAACGCTTCTATGGTATCACATTTTATTTATTTCTGACATAGACGCTAATTCCCTGTGATCCCAACGTACCATCATCCTTATTTGTGTTTACTGATTCCGGGGGGAGTGCCTCATCCTGTAATCTTTCTCCGAAGGTCATTCAGATCTGCCTCGTCCGGATGTGAAAGTGCTCGATCGAAGTTCGCGATCAGCGCATCCAGATTCGGCTTTGCATCCGGCATTTCCTTCATCTTCACATAGCGGTCCCGTACAGACTGCGGCATTTTACCCTGGCACATGTACTCTCCGACGACGGTGTTACTTCCATCGATGGCGGCATGTACATTGGCAAGAATCTTCTGATAGTACGCTTCGCTCCCACCGAAGCCCGCGGTCCCAAACAGAAAAATTTTTTTATTTCGAAGCTTTCTAAGAAGCTCTAAGCACGCCTTATCCGCCGTTCCCTTATCCGTCCAGAAGCCCACATAGACCAATTCTGCATTCGTTTCTGCAGATTTCGCTTCGCCGAAAAAATCACACAGCGTTGTCGGCAGTGCCTCATGGATCGTATCCGCCAGTTTTCTTGTATTACCTGTTAAACTACTAAAAATAATAGCATATCTTTCTTCACTCATCGTCCTCTCCTCTTCCACCGCCGGTTACAGCGTAAGCTCTTTTTCATGTATCTGAAATCTGATTTTTTCCATTCACGCCTCCCAGAACAGTTCATCCAGTGTCCGGTTCAGTGCCTTGCAGATCGCGATACAGAGTCGGATCGTCGGGTTATAATCGCCCTTTTCGATGGCGTTAATGGTCTGTCGCGATACACCGACGAGATCTGCCAGCTGCTGCTGAGACAGGTCCAGCGCCGCTCGTGCCGATTTCATCTTCAGATTCTTCATTCCGCCGAACCTCCCCGTCTATCCACCCACGCTTTCAGTAGCAGATTCACGATGATCAGCGCAAAGAACACGAAGATCAGCAGGCAGATGCCGCCATCCCAGGTGAGGACGCCATGCACGATCACGTCGCCAGCATTGGCATGCTCCCGGAAACCCAGGTACTGCATCGCCATCACCGCCACCATGAGCACGATCGCGGCGTATGAGCCAGATGCCTGCCGGATGCCCCAGTATGCATCCTTCCAAATGTCATAGAGGATTACCACCAGACATCCCACCATAAGGCAGGCCATCATGAGAAGTGAAAATTCGATCGGCAGTGCACCGACGCACTCCTCCCACAGCACCACAGCCGCAAGCGAGAAGGCCAATGTCAAAAAGCCGTAACGAAATGCTCTCCCTCGAATCAGCTCCTGCCGCTCATCATAGCCACTGTAATCCTTATCCTTCTTAAACATGATGATCTTGAATATCTGAACCGCGATAAATGCAGCCGTAAATGAGAAAATCTCTGACATATCCGTCGTCCTCCTTCTGACATAATGTAAATTATATCTTACATTCGCAGTATATAATAGAGCATGTCATTATGTCAAGAATATTTTACATTTTAGAGCATCCGGTTATCCATATTTTATCCATTTAATGATGCTTTCAAACGGATCCAGACAGTGGCGGGTTATGAAGGGGTACTCATATCTTACCCTATAAAGAAAGCTGGCCACCGGAATCGGACCGGTGACCTACACACTCCATTTTTTTCCTGTATTCACGAGGTGTAAGTTTATATCTATCTTTAAACACTCGATTAAATGTTCTTTGACTTTCAAAACCACAGTTCAAGCAAATATTTGTAATTGAATCCTGTGGATTTTCCAATTCAGTAACTGCATTATTCAAGCGAACTCCGTTCACATATTTACTAAAATTGCAGTGAAATGTCTTTGCAAACATTCTTGATAAAACATACTTACACCTAAATCATTTGCCATCTTTTCGAGTGTTATTTGCGAACCATAGTTTTTAGCTACATATGCTACCGAACTATAAATTAAGTCATCACTTCCAATTGCATTCTTGTCAATCATTGGCATCTCGGTAAAGACATGTGCCAGTATCATATGAACAGGCGTTTTCCACTCTGCCGATACCATTTGTTGTTTGTTTTCATACACCAATAACACTCGTAATAGCTCCTTCCGCCTATGTGGTCATCAGCAGATATAGAACGAATAATCGATATCTTTTTCTGCACTGATATGGTAAGCATCTTCGACATCGGTTCCCCAACTGTCTATACCACCAACACCGCGAACTGCGCCATATATGCACAATACAGTTCTTCTCGCTGGTGGTAATTCTTCATGATGCAAAGCATTCTCAATTTCACTTGCCGTATATGGCAGGCAGGAAAAGGCAAATGGTGTATCGGCCATTTCTATCCGCAGCTTATGATTAGGGGCCTCCATTCTACGATTATCCATACTGGTATGACGAGTGATTTCAAGCCATTCCGTATCCATTCTCATGCCGCATTCCTGAGGTACAATATATGGCGTCAAGCTAAGATCCGTAACTTCAAATTCGCCATGCTGTGCACCTGCTTTTCGATCTGGATATGTCTCTCCTGATAAGCCTTTATAGATGTACTTATCTGCAAGTGTTGGCATAATAAATCTCATACCAAATACCGGAAATTCAGGAAGCCCTGTTTTGCCACTGTAGTGCACATCTACTTTGATTTTTCCGGATTTATTCACAGTATAAGATACGATAACCGTCGTAGAAGGAATAGAAATAGTCTTATAAAGATACTTTACAGTAATCTCATTTGCCGATACATCTCCGCCATAGCTGTTATTATCCGGTGCCTTGCAATTCTGAACAGCTCCATCCATGATCACCTTGACATCCTGGAAATCGATGAACATATCTGCAGCAAGCCAGTTACCACTTTTAATATGGAATTTGCTTCCTCGGTCATTATCTGTCAAGGCTCTCCAGAACGTAGGTTTCGGGCAACGATAAAGCCATTCATATCCATCTTTCACGATAGATTCAAGGCCACCCTGTGCATAAGAAAAAATATAGTCAAACCCTACACCATGTACACCCAGGGTGAAGTCGCCATAGACTACTCTTAATTTTTCATTATCTGTATAAGCCATAGTAATACCTCACTTCCTGCATTGCCGGTTTTTCTTTACGGTCTGCGAATAGAATGCCATTTGCTGAAAACTCATAATCAGCAGGTCTGTCTTCAAAATCGCCGCCATACCGAAGAACCTCCTTGCCTGTTACTGGGTCCTTTACCAGAATTGCCTGATCTATAAAGTCCCAAATAAATCCGCCCTGATAGAGGTCAAACTCATCAATCAGTTTCATGTAATCGCCAAGTCCACCCATTGAATTACCCATATCGTGCATGAATTCGCACAGAATGTAAGGCTTCTTTGGTTTATCGCTTAAATATGCCGCAACGTCCTGTGGCTTCGGATACATTCTACTTTCAATATCTGAAATTGTATCTTCATATGCCCTATTATAGTAGGCGCTTTCATAGTGAACTAAACGGCCATCCTTCTTGTTCTTAAAGTAAACGTTCATGGCCTCGATATCATCGCCTGCATAGGACTCATTTCCGAGAGACCAGAACAAAATAGAAGTATGATTTTTAAAGGTTTCAAAGCTGGTTCTTGCACGATCCATAACAGCCTCTTTCCACTGCGGAATAGAACCCGGAACATTACAAGATGGCTCGACAGCCCCAAGCTTTTGGAAAGTACCATGGCTTTCAAGATTGCACTCTGCCATTACATAGATTCCAGCTTCATCACAAAGGTAATACCATGGGATTTGATCTGGATAATGACAGGTACGCACTGCATTGATATTATTTTTCAGCATGCAGGCTATATCGGAATGCATCTCTTCTAATCCGATACATCGTCCGGTCTTTGGACTCCATTCATGGCGATTAACGCCCGTGATAACAAGACGCTTTCCATTCAGATAAATGACTTTATCAATGATCTCTACTCTTCTAAAGCCAATATCATAAGGGATAATCTCTAATACATTTCCATTTTCTGCATTTTTCAATTCAACTGTGGCATGATATAGATATGGATGATGATTATCCCAAGATTTAATCACTCCTGTTTCCGTGTAAATTTCGCCTGTGAGATTTCCGTTTGAACCGTGTAATTTAGTGCTGTTCTCTACAACTACATTACCTTCTCTATCTCTTAAAACAAACAGTGCATTTGCAGCGACCTGCATAGTGGCAGATACCTTCATACGTACCGTAACACTACCACGCTTATTGTCATAATTCAGTTCAGGCTGAAACCATACATCCTCCATATGAACATCCGGCACTGCTTTCAATGTGACATTTCTAAAGATGCCAAAGAAGCGGAAGAAATCCTGATCTTCCAGAAATGCAGCTGTACTCATTTTATGAACCTGCACAGCAAGGACATTATCTTTTTCGCGAATATAAGGCGTAAGATCAAACTCTGACGGTGTAAAACTATCCTCAGCATAACCAACAAACTGACCATTGAGCCATAAGTACATTGCTTCCTCTACGCCTTCGAAGCAAATACGTATTCTTTTTCCGATCATCGTCGGTTTTAAATCGAAATGCTTAAGATAGGATCCTACAGGATTATAATTTGCTTCTGAGAACATGCCGGCTTCTGCCCCTCTGCTCTCTAAACTGTAAGCGCCTCTATGGTACTCTTTTCCCTCCCAAGGGTACATGGTATTGATATAGCGAATCTTATCGTATCCTGCCAATTCAATATGACCAGGTACCATGATTTTATCAAAACCAGAATCATCAAACCCTTCTTTGTAAAAATCACAAGGTCTGCTTGCTGCGTTTTTACTAAACGCAAACGCCCACTGACCATTCAGCGACTGCGATAAAGGATTATCCTTTTTTTTCATATCAGCATAGTCCACATAGTACGAATGATCGCTATGTGCATCCAATTGATTCACACGGAATATTTCCGGATTATCCAACCATTTTATATCAGCGTTCATAGTGCTCCTTTCTTTTTTACAAGCTTCTTATGCTTATTTTCAATGGTCTTCGTTACCAATACTATAATCCCGTCGCTCGATGGCAGGCGCTACTTTTCGTGTATTAAATCACATATCTTGTTCCCGTGACAGTGCGATTCGAGCTGCGCCAATGATACCGGCATCATTTCCGAGCGCAGCTATACGAATGTCCGTGTTTTCGGATGCATAGCGAGAATAAAGTTCTGGATAGATGCGTTCCTTCAGCGGCTGCAGGAGTATGTCTCCGCTGGCGCTTAAACCGCCTCCGATCAGAAAAACTTCCGGCTGGAAGATATTGATCAGATTGGTGATGCCATCCGATAAGTATCCGCAATATGCATCAAAAATCGCACAGGCGATCGGATCCCCCTGTCGTACGGCATCGATGATCATCTTTCCGTTGCAGCGTTTCGCAGCGGTCACAGCAGCATAGAGTGCGGAATTCGGATGCCGTGCACCTCGTCGAGGGCCATCTTCGAAAAGGCCGATGCCGAAGCATAGGCTTCCAGACAGCCATGCCTGCCACAGGTACAGGCTTTACCGTTATAGCGGATGACCATATGGCCGATTTCACCTGCTGCAGAATTCATGCCATGCCAAATCTTTCCATCGAAGATAATACCACCGCCGACGCCCGTTCCCAGTGTCATGAGAATCATGGAATGGCTGTTTTTTCCTGCACCGGCGATATACTCTCCAAATGCGGCTGCCCGGGCATCGTTTTCACAGCAGACTGGAATCGAAAAATACTGTTTTAAAAGCGCCGCAAACGGTACATTTACGAAATCCAGATTATTGGCATACTCTACGATTCCACTCTTGTAATTCACCGTGCCCGGGATGCCGATGCCCAGACTTTCGATGTCCTCGAAGCTGTATCCAGATTCGCGTAAAAGCTTTTCCGATAGATGATATATATCCCTCACGATTTCCTCCGGTTGCTTCGGAAGTCCCGTCGGTACGGACTGTGTGCAGATGATTTGATTTTCCTCGCTGACGAGGCCTGCGGCGATATTTGTGCCGCCCAGATCGATTCCCAAATATAACATATTCTCTCCTCTCCATGCCTGCGCTGTCATGCACAGCACACATGCATACGTAAACGCACCCTTCTTCTCTACCGCTGCGCGCTCATTCCTGCGAAATCACCAGCGTGAGCTCTCCGGTCACTTCGGCTTCTCCATAATTCGCCGGGATGATGAAATTCTCTCCGGCTTTCAATGCATGCCCATCGATGCAGCCACTTCCCTCGATCACATCGACGATCTGATACTGTCTGGAAGCTTCGATGTGCATGTGCTTCGTGATCACATATTTATCCACTGAAAAATACGGGCAGTGTACCAGTGACTGTGTCGTATATCCCTCCTGCGGGAAGACCGGCCCTGCCGTCGGCTCAAACCTCTGCGGACAGCGAATCACATCCATGGACTTCTGCAGATGCAGCTCTCTCGGCTTTCCGTCTTGAAGCCGATCATAATCATATAAACGATAGGTCAGGTCAGAGTTCTGCTGAATCTCGAGTATCAGCGTTCCTTTCCGGATCGCATGCACCGTGCCTGCCGGGATGAAGAAAAAATCGCCTTTCTTGATCTTATGTACTGAAAGTAAAGAAGTCCACTGATGTTCACGAATCATCTGCGCCAGTTCCTCTTTACTTCTGGCATGGTGACCGATGATGATATCTGCCTCCTCATCACAATACACGATATACCAGCACTCGGTTTTTCCCCTGCCTCCATGCTCATGATGAAATGCATAGTCATCATCTGGATGCACCTGAATCGAAAGGTCCTCTCTGGCATCGATGAGCTTTACCAGAAGTGGAAATTCCTTTTCACCATCATCGCCGAACAGTTCTCGATGCTGTATCCAGAGCGCGCCTAAGGTCTGCCCTTTCCATGTGCCTTCGGATACGACACTCTGCCCGTTTCCAGTTGCACTGACCACCCAGGCCTCCCCTGTATGTTCCCCTTCCGTCTTATATCCATAGCGTTCCTGTAACTTCGTCCCACCCCACAGTACCTGTCGTGTATAGGGTTCCATAAATAGTAATTCTCTCATGGTGTCTGTTTCTCCTGTGTGATGTAGAAGAGGCGCTGCAGAAAAAGTACGGAACTCTTCTGCAGCGCCTCTCCGGATCATTATTTACTAAGTGATGCCAGCTCCTGCTGTGCACAGTTATAAAGTGCCTTGATATATCCCATGGAATATGTCCAGGCGGCGGTCGATCCACCGGTTCCCACACCGTTTCCCCAAAGTGGTACATGATCTGCATGCAGTACACCATCATAGTCTGCAGCCACAAATGCCTTCATGACGTCGTACATATTCATGTATCCATCTTCCAGCAGGGTTTCTTCGAAATTCGGAAGCGGGCAGCTTACATTCCGGAAGTGCACGCAGAAGACTTTTTTATTCTCTACGAAGTAGCGGATATCCTCCAGCACGTTTCCGAAATCCTGTCCACCTTCCAGCCAGCAGCCGATGCACATCTTCATTCCGAGATATGGACTGTTGCCCGCCAGTTCAAATGCGTGTTTGTAAGCGTCCGCCGAAATGATCAGATTTGAAATGCCGCAGATATGATCCACAGGAGGATCATTTGGATGTAACGCGATCTTCATGTCGATCTCTTCGCAGACCGGCAGCACGCGATCCAGCCAGTACTTGAAATTCCCCCACATTTCCTCCTGTGTATAGAATCTGCCATGTGTATACGGGCGTTTCTCCAGTTCCTCCAGATTCACGATTCTCCCGACACCGCCATGCATTTCCTGACCACTGGTCCACTGTGAGGTATATACCTGATTTGGTTCCCAGGTCATATAGCCGATGTGGATGCCGGCTTTCGCCAGAATGCGGTTAAATGCATTGTAGTTTTCGATGGCCTGATCCCGTCCTTCCAGGCCGAGATGAATCTTATCATTTTTATAGATATGGGTATTTCCTGCGTCTGTGCAGACCAGATCATACTTGTGCAGGCGATCGATAAAGCGCATCACACCTTCATATGCTTTCGCTTCATCTAAGGTACCTGTACTGTGATCATATCCGATATCCTCATCTTCAAAAATCGTATATACATACTTGATTCCCATCTGCTGAATCAAGAGTAATTGCTCATCCGTATAAGACGATGAAGAGCGGGACTGAATCTTTAAATTATCGCCCAACATACTTGCCTCCTGTGTATACATTGCTGCGTTATCGCATTATTTTACTGTTTTGATGTCCTCCGGTGTCCATACCGTGCTGGTCACCTGATAGATTCCAGAATCCGCTACCCGATCATTGGAGAAGCAGGTTGAGAAGATAGCACCGACAGGAATCACCAGTGCATGCTCCTGCATCAGTCTGGAGGAGGTCTTTAAAAGCTCCTTCTTTTCATCGAGTGTCTTCGCTGCTCTCGCACCGAAGAGGGCAGTCTCATAATCCTCCGGATGATCCATCATATTCAGATAGTTCACGCCCTGAGAGGAGTACAGACGGATATAGTTGTTGGTGAAATCCATCTTGGAGGCACCCTGGCCGGTGATGATACCACCATCATATGATTACTTCCTATTAGGAACACTGTAAATACAAGGCTTTTCGGAGCCTACAAACCAGAAAAAATAATATTTGATCTATCACATTACGCAAAAAGCCGTCCGGCATGAAAAACGGGCGGCTTTTTTGCGTGGATAGACGGAAAGGAGGCACAAAAATAACTACAAAATTTTAGCGTTCAAATTTGTGCAACTTTAACGAAAAGGAGGATCGTAAATGGCCGATGAAAAACTGAACACAGGCCCTGCGGAGAATACTTCCCCGGAGGTCGCCGGGCCTATCACCACACCCGAACAGGCCGCAGCGTCTGAGCCCCGGCGGGAACAGACCGGGCCTACCATACCTGAGCCCGGCGATGTGGTTGTGTCCTTTGACAAAATCAATGAGCTTATGGCGGAAAAGAGGCAGAACGCCCGCGCCGAAGTCGAAAAGGCGGAAACGCCCGAAACGCCGGAGGCGGCAGCCCCCGGAGAAACACCGCAGCCCGCCAATACGGAGGAGCCGAAAAAGCCGCGCCGTGGCCGTCCGCCGAAAGCGGAAAAGGCCGCGACTGAAAATCAGAAAGCGGAGAAATCGGCTGGGGCCCGCAAGGGCCGCCCACCCAAGGCGGATAAGGCGGCCCCTGACAAGCCCAAGCCGTCCAAACGAGACAAAGTGTCCCGAAGTGACGGAAAGGCCCCGGATGCCAAGGAGCCCATTAAGCCCGCACAGGATACGGCACCGAAGGAAACTGCTACTGCGGAACAGACGGCTCCCGAGCCGACCACACCGCCCCGCCCGGTTGAGGAAGGCAAGCTGGTTTATCTGAAACTTTCCGAGGTTCATCCGTTTCACACATTCCGTCCGCACCCCTTTAAGGTACGGGACGATGCGAAGATGCAGGAAATCGTTGCTTCTATCCGCGTAAACGGTGTAATGGTTCCCGGTCTTGCCCGCCCGGAGAAAGATGGAAACGGCTATGAAATTGTAGCGGGCCATCGCCGTACTCACGGCAGTGAGCTGGCTGGACTGGAGGAAATGCCCTTTATCGTCCGTGAAATGACCGACCACGAAGCGGTACAGGCCATGAAGGACAGTAACAAGCAGCGTGACGGGATGCTCCCCAGCGAATTGGCCGCGCTGCTGGAACTCGAGGTTGAGGACATCAAGCATCAGGGCGGGCGGCTGAAAGGTGTTGCGGAAGGCGATGTCGGGAAACGCTCGGTTGAGATTGTAGGCGAGGCGCATGAAATGAACTATAAAAAGGTCATGCGCTACTTGCGGCTCAACTCCCTTGTGCCGGAGCTTCTGGATAAGGTAGACGATAAAAAGATGGGCTTCATGCCTGCCGTGGAGCTTTCCTACATCAAACCGAAAAATCAGAGGCTTATTGCTGTTTCCATTGACGGGGAGCAGGCTTCGCCCTCGCTGGCCCAGGCTAAACGGCTCCGGGAGCTGGATAAGGAAGGCAAGCTCAACGGCGATGTCATTGACGGTATCTTATCAGAACAGAAAAAGGAGGATCGAGGCGTGATTATTTCTACTGCGGAACTGGAAAAGTATTTTGGCAAGGAGGTCACTCCCGCCAAAATGAAAGAACAGATTATGTCCCTGCTGGATGACTGGAAAGAAAAACAGCCGCCGGAGCTGGCAAAAGCCCCGAAAAAGCAGGAACTTGACAAGTAACAACTTCGAGACACTTTGTCCCGAGGGCCCCGCCCTCGCGCAGAGGCTCTGGTGGTATATATCCCCCGTCGCCGCCTGTTTTTTAGTACAGCCGGGAGTGGGCCGTCAAGGGTGCAGCGCACCGCCGTTTTCGGCGGCTCGCCCTTGACGGTCTGCCCCGGCTGTGCTATTTCCCCGGCAAGCGGCGGGGGTATATCCTCCAGAGCCGCCCCCTTTCCCAAGACTGGGAAAGGGCGTGGGGTTTGGGTTGAACTTTCTTATTAAAATATCGGAGGTATGAACGATGAAACGACCCCTTGCTTATATCACCGCTGCATGGCTCGGCGGCGATAGCGAAAACGCAGAACTGGCGGCGCAGTATTGCCGCACCGTGTATGAGGCAGGCTTTTCTCCTATTTGCCCGCCCCTGTACTTGCCCCTGTTTCTCAATGATGCTGTTCCCGAGGAGCATAAAAGCGGCATCGACATGAGCCGTGACCTGCTCCGCCGTTCTCATGTGCTGGTTGTCTGCGGGCACAGTATGACCGAAGCCATGAAAAATGATATTGCCGTGGCCCAGCGGCTGGGAATTACGGCAACAACCCTTGAGGGCATCCTGACCGTCAAGGGACAGGGCCGCCGCTGATGGCGACCCTGTTTGAAGCCTACGTTACCAACGCCGGGAAGTACAGCGAGGGCCAGCTTGTGGGTGAAACACTGAAATTTCCCACAACCGCCCAGGAGGTGGAGGCTCTCTTGAAACGGATCGGCGTGGATGGCGTCCGCTATCAGGAAATTTTTATTACCTCTTTCGATGGGGATGTGCTGGGGCTCTATGACCATTTGAGCGAGTATGAAAATCTGGACGAGCTTAATCATCTGGCCTGCCTGCTTTCCGAGCTTACCTCATCGGAGCTGGAAACACTGGAGGCCGTCCTCGACAGCGGCGATCACTGTTCTTCGGTGCGGGACATCATCAATCTGACACAAAATCTGGACTGTTACGGCTTTTACCCCGGCGTATCCGATGAGGAAACGCTGGGGCGTATTTATGTGGACGATCTGGAAATGTTGGATGTGCCGGATCAGGTAAAACCGTATTTCGATTATGAGGCGTATGGCCGGGATGCCTGCATCCACGAAAACGGCCATTTTGCCCCGGGCGGCTATGTTGTCAAAGAAAGCGATCATTTCGTGGAAGTGTATCACGGCTTGCAGGATATTCCCAAGGAGCATAAGGTGTTCTCTTTCCCGAAGCTCTCTATCCGGGAGCAAATGGCCGCTTATCAGGAAATCATAGACGGTTCTTCTTTGGAGGGCTACCGTCAAATGCAGAAAAAAGACCGTGGGGATCGGTGATGGCACTTCGAGACAAATTGTCCCAAGGAAGGAGGCGGTGTAACTGATTGATGAAGATATTTCCCGGCGCACGATAGCCATATCTGTAAAAACAACCAAGCTGACGGCGCGGGGACTGGCGTATGTGCTGGGCATGGTGGGCCGGAAGATCCGCAAGGCATACAGTGGAAGGCAAGTACCGCATGGCAAACAAAGTGTGCGAAAGCTCATGGCCCACGGCACAGCCACAAACAGCATTGAGCTATCCGGGGATGCCAAGTCCTTTGACCGCGTGGCCCGGAAATGGAATGTAGACTATGCGTTCTATAAAACCGGGCCGGACAAATACCTGCTGTTTTTCAAGGCTGGACAGGCAGACGCAATGACCGCCTGCTTTTCTGAGTATTCCCGGAAGGTGTTAAGCAAAGCAAAATCGAACCGTGTTCCCATCCGGGAACAACTGCAACAGGCGGCAGATCAGCTTTCCAAAGAAAAGCCGAAACAAAAAGAACGTGCAAAGGAGGTGGCCCATGAGGACAGATAAGATCAGAAAATATCTCATTCCGAACATTCCCTATCTGTTCATCCTGTGGGCGTTCCTCAAGCTGGGAACGGCCTACCGGCTGGCGGCGGGTAACGATTTTGCACATAAGCTCATCGGGCTGGGCCAGACGATTGGCCCGGCCTTTGCTGACTTTGCGCCCGGTTTAGTCCCGCTGGATTGGCTTGTCGGTATTGTAGGCGCAGTTGGTTTCCGGCTGCTGATCTATTTCAAAAGCAAGAACGCTAAGAAGTTTCGGCGGGATGCAGAATACGGCAGCGCCCGGTGGGGAACGGAAAAAGACATCAAACCGTTTGTCGATCCGAAGTTTGAAAACAACGTGATTTTGACCGGGACGGAGTTTCTCACGATGAACACCCGCCCGAAAATCCCCGCAAATGCCAGAAACTTGAATTGCTGCATTATCGGCTCGTCCGGCTCCGGCAAAACCCGCTTCTGGCTCACGCCCCAGCTTTTACAGGCTCATTCCTCTTATGTGGTGGTCGATCCCAAAGGCGGTGTGCTGGGACAGGTCGGGGCTTTCCTGCAAAAACGCGGGTACAAAATCAAGGTATTCAACAGCATAGATTTTTCAAAATCCATGCACTATAACCCGCTGGCGTATATCCGCAACGAGGCCGATATTCTGAAATTCGTGGATGCCCTGATTTCCAACACCAAGGGCGAAGGCAAGGAAGGCGATCCATTCTGGACGAAATCGGAAACGCTTTTGTACTGCGCCCTGATTGCCTACATCATTTTCGAGGGGCCTGCCGAGGATCGGAACATGAATACCCTTGTGGATATGATTTCCGGCATGGAGGTCAAGGAGGATGACGAGGACTTTATGAACGCGGTGGACTATATGTTTGCCGGGCTCGAAAAGCGCAAGCCGGATTGCTTCGCGGTCAAACAGTATAAAAAGTACAAATTGGCCAGCGGCAAGACGGCAAAAAGCATTTTGATTTCCTGCGGTGCGCGACTGGCTCCCTTTGACATCCCGCAGCTTCGTGAAGTCATGGCCTATGACGAATTGGAGCTTGACCGCATCGGAGATCGGAAAACGGCGGTATTCTTCATCATTTCCGATACCACGCAGACCTACAACTTTTTAGTGGCACTTGCATTTTCGCAGATGTTCAACCTCCTGTGTGAACGGGCGGACAATGTTCACGGTGGCCGCCTGCCGCACCATGTACGGGTGCTGTGGGACGAGGCCGCCAACACGGGCCAGGTGCCCCAGCTCGAAAAGCTGGTCGCAGTTATCCGCTCCCGTGAGGTAAGTCTGTGCCTGCTGTATCAGCAGTTAGCACAGTGCAAGGCCATTTACGATAAACACGCCGAGACAATCCTCGGCAACATGGACAGCGTGGTGTTCCTCGGTGGCCGCGAAGCCAGCACCATCAAGGAAATATCCGAGAACTGGCTGGGAAAAGCCACAATCAGTATGCAGACCGACAGCCGCTCCCGTGGTCAGTCGGAAAGCTACAGTCAAAATACCCAGCGGCTGGGCCGGGAACTGATGACCCCAGCCGAGCTTGCAACCATGCCGGGAGATAAATGTATTTTGCAGCTTCGGGGCCTGCCCCCGTTCTTCTCTCCCAAGTATGATCTGAAACGGCATCCGAACTACCGTTATACGGCGGAGGCCGATAAACAGAAAAACGCTTTTGACCTCGACAGGCTCATTAACCGCCGCAGGCGGCCCGGTCTGAACGAGGCGTGTACGATGTATGAGGTGACTGTGCCGGACGATGCACTCACGGAAGAGGACGAGGACATCCTCAACTATGATGACATCGACGATCCAGACGCCTTTGCATAAACGCTTCGAGACAAAGTGTCCCGAAGTTTGTAACCTGCCGCCTGTATGGGCGGCTTTTTTGTTACCGGGAAAATCCCGGAGAAATGGAGGCTTATATGGCATTTTTCTCATCTGCAATCGACACTTTACAGACCCTCGTTATCGCGCTCGGCGCTGGCCTTGGCGTGTGGGGCGTGGTCAATCTGCTGGAGGGCTACGGCTCGGA
>CALAOB010000159.1 GCA_937927445.1 uncultured Oribacterium sp.
ATTCAACCAATTCCAGTTAGGACGACCTACCATCTAGTTTTCGGACAGTCTGCCCCATTACGATAGCTTGTTCGAGCAGAGGCCATAATGTACTGGGCAAATAGGACTTTCGCAAAGTGATGTTTTCCAGTCTACGTGACATTAACTTTTTTAGATTTTTTCGCAATCCCCGGGATTATAGAAGTTGTGCCATTATGTTTTTTCGCAAAGGTGGTGATTCTGGAAGGAGTGACATTATGTTTAGGCTGTCGAGAGCCCCTGCCGAAGCTTTTTCAGCGAGATGTAGTGAGGCGAGATAATGTCACAGGTCGAGATAATGGGCAGTTTGCGTCAAAAACCGGGAATCTACCCTAAAATTCTCTGCCAGGCTTCGTCGTAGTTAATGTCACGCCGTATAATCACAAGATGTAGAAAAGCGGACACAAGATGTACTGTCACGTTTTCGGGGATGGATTATAATACATTTAAGATGCCGATTCCCTTCAGGATTGGGGTATAATGTAATCAGAGATCGCACGGTCGTGGTGCGGAGAACTGCAGTGAAAGCCACGACCGTGCAGGTCGACTGCATTGGTTTGAAGCGAGCAGGGTGAAGTGCTGCGAGGCGAGCGATGACCGTGCAGGTCGACTGCATTGGCCTGATCAGAGAAGGGAGCGGTATGAAGATCGCGATTGTAGATGATATCAAGGGCGAGGCGGAGCGTCTTTCTGGCCTGGTCGCGCACTACCTGTCGACGCATGGGCTGTTCTGTGATCAGACGGATCTGTTTGCGAGCGGGGAGGCCTTCCTCGAGCATTTCGAGCCGGCGCTTTACGATATCATCTTTCTCGACATCTATATGAGCGGTATGACCGGCATGGAGACGGCGCGGCGGATCCGGGAGCAGGATACGAACTGCAGTCTTCTCTTCGTGACGACGTCGCCGGATTTCGCCATCGACAGCTACGACGTGAATGCGACCTACTATCTGCTGAAGCCGGTGAATGAGGCGCAGGTCACGCGGGCGCTGGACCGCTGCAACATGGACCGCATCGAGCGTGATCGCTATGTGATGGTACCGTCACAGGGGAAGGATGTGCGGCTGTTTCTGCATAACATCGCCTACACGGAGTACGCGAACCGCCGGATCATGGTGTATATGAAGGATGGCGGGACGATGGAGGTGAACCTCAGTCAGAAGGATTTTCAGCAGCTGCTGCTTCCGTACGACTGGTTCTGCGACTGCATGAAAGGCGTCCTCGTGAACTTCGAGGATGTGCACAAGCTGCAGAGCGACCGTTTCGACATGAAGTGCGGCGCCACCATCGCGATCAGCCGACTGAAGTACAGCGATGTACGTGAGCGGTACCTCGACTATACCTTTAAAACGCTGCGAGAGGGACAGGCGCTATGACCGAACTGATCATCAACGAAGCACTGAATACATTTCCGTTCCTTTTTGTGGGGTACCTGCCGGCACAGGAGGGTCTCCGCTTTTCGAAGCGGCGCACACTTCTCCGCATGGTCCTCTGGGAGTGCGGATATCTATGCATCTTCGGGCTCCTGGTGAAGTTCGGCTTCCCTGCGGTGTACGTGCAGTACCTCGCGATCCCGATGTTCCTCGCGCTGATGATGCTGAATTTCCGAACGGATAAATGGATCATCCTCTTCCATTTTATTTTTACGATCGACTATCTGCTGGCGATCCGCGCCGCGACCTTCTTCCTCTGCGAGAACAACATCGCACTCGATTTTTACAGCTGGCAGGCCGGCCTCGTGACGCTGATCATGGCGCTCAGCACCCTGATTCCAATGTCTACATTTCTGCACGAGATCCTGAAGACGCTGATGTCCGTCGAGATCCATGATTTCTGGGTGACGGCCTGGCTGCTTCCGTTCGTCGCGACCACGATGATCCTGCTGCTCACCGGCACCATCCGAGACGGCCATATCAGCAGTCTCGCGCTGCTCGCCCGTATCTTGCTGCTGCTCTGTATGTTCATGCTGAGCCATCTGCTGATCCTCTTTATGAAGAATCTGCAGGAGCAGATCATCGCGAGTGAGCGAAACAAGACCATGGAGAATCTCCTGCGCGTTCAGACGGAGCAGTTTGAGATGCTGAAGACGCGCATCATGGAGAGCCGGCGTGCCCGCCACGATTTCCGCCACCATCGCATGGTGCTTCAGGACATGGCGGACCGGAATGATCTCCATGGGATTCAGACCTACCTCGCCGAGTACAACGCGGAGCACCAGGATACGCCGTCGAAGACCTACAGCAATAATCCGACCGTGAACGCGGTCGTCGCGTACTACGCTGGGCATGCCGAGGCCGCCAGGATCCGCTTCACCGCTCGTGTGCAGCTCCCGGAGCGTCTCCTGATCCCGGACCCGGTCTTCTGTGTCCTCCTCGGTAACCTCCTCGAGAACGCCGTCGACGCCTGCAAGAACGAGCTGAGTCGCGGCTCATTATCGAGCGCTGCTTCTGCCGGGGCCAATGCCGGCGGACTCGTCACCGAGGCGGAAACTGCCGAGGTCGGTGCCGCGGGCACGGCGATCGATCCGCGCGCCGGCGTGACCGCTTCCGCGGATCTCCGTTCCGACCAGGCGATCCGTGTGATCGTGAAGCAGAACAGCGACGCCTTCCTCTCCATCGCGGTCGACAACACCTGCAGCCGGAAGCCAATCTGGGACGACGGCGAGCTCGTCTCCACGAAACACGAGGGCCACGGCGTCGGCACCGTCTCGATCCGCTACATCGCCCAGCGCTACGACGGCGACGCCCGCTTCGAGTGGCGCGACGGCATCTTCTACGCCTCCGTCATGCTGAATCCGCAGAAGTAATTTCCCTCATATAGGGCTGGCAAAGTCAAGTGATTATATGTTATGATATGATGACTTAGGGTTTAAATGATGTCATCGATGATGCTTAGGGGAGAGGGAAACAATTATGATCATGGATAGCAGCAAGCCGCTGTATCTGCAGGTGGAGGCGGATATCAAGAACCGCATCCTGTCGAAGCAGTACATGCCGGGAGATAAGCTTCCGACGGAGAACGAGCTGAGTGCCCAGTATAATGTGAGTAAGATCACGATTCGAAAGGCGATTCAGAATTTATCCGATGAGGGATATGTCAATAAGGTCCAGGGAAAGGGTACCTTCATCAATTTCAAGAAGGACAAGCTGTTTCTGAATAAGACCCGCGGCTTCAAGGAAAGTCTGTCGAGCCGTGGACACGCATCCAGACACGATATCATCCAGGCTTCGTTTCTGTACGCGGATGAGGATATCGCAGAGAAGCTTGTAGTTCCGATCGGTACGAAGGTCGTCTACATCGAGCGTCTGGTCTGGCGGGATGACGAACCGATCGCCATCGATAAGATCTACATCGAGGATGCCCGCTTCCCGGATTTCATCACGACGCTTTCGAAGGACCGCTCGTTTTACCAGGTGATGGATGAGTGCTATCATATCCGGCCGAAGCATTCCGTCCTCGAAATCGACGGAAAGTCCGCGCAGAGTCACAGCGCGGATATTCTGAAGTGCAATGTCGGCGATCCGCTGTTTTCGATTCATAAAATCAGCTATGATCAGGACGATAAGCCGATCCACTACTCGCTGACGACGGTCCGCTGTGATCGCGTCACCTACGTCGTTTCCATGAACGACTCCACGATCATGGACGAAAAGATCAGGTGAAACTGAGCTTCGACATAGAAGCGAAGGGGGATTTCATCCGCGGATCCAGGCCGGATCCAAAGCACTTGATATCTCCCTGAAATACCGAAGGGGCAACCGACACATCTCGTGCGGTTGCCCCTTCGCTTCGTTTATGCTCTTCTGCTGTTCCTGTTATGAAAGCCATCACGCCATCTCGCAGATCTTACTCCGTACGCTGAGCACCATGGATGGTGCGACGCTCAGCTCATCGATCCCCATCTCGACGAAACGCTCCGTCAGCGTCGTGTCCGCACCGAGCTCACCGCAGATGCCGGCCCACTTGCCCGCCTTATGTGCGCCATCGATGGTCATCTGAATCATCCGAAGAACCGCCTCATGATGAGGATTATAGAAATCGTCCAGCTTTTCATTCTGGCGATCAATCGCAAGTGTATACTGCGTGAGGTCGTTGGTGCCAATGCTGAAGAAATCCACCAGCTGCGCCAGCTCCTCACAGATCATCACCGCCGCCGGGGTCTCGATCATGATGCCCTGCTCCGGAATTGCATACGGGATGTGCTCGCTTTCGAGCTCTGCCGCAACTTCTGCAACGATCTCCTTGATCCGAAGCACCTCGTCGGTCGAGATGATCATCGGATACATGATGGCGAGGTTTCCGTACTTCGCCGCCCGAAGCAGTGCACGAAGCTGTGTCTTGAACACATCCGGCTGCTTGAGGCAGATTCGGATCGCACGATAGCCCATCGCCGGGTTGTCTTCCTTTCCGAGTCCGAGGTAATCGACATTCTTATCCGCACCGATGTCGAGCGTGCGGATGATGACCTTCTTTCCGCCCATCATCTGAAGCACCTGACGGTACGCGTTAAACTGCTCATTCTCGTCCGGCAGCGCGGTCTTTCCGAGATACAGGAACTCACTTCGGAAGAGGCCGATGCCCTCTGCGTCATTTTCCTGCACATACGCGACATCCGAAACGCTTCCGATGTTCGCATAGACGTTCACCTTCCGACCGCTCTTCGTCACCGAAGGACGTCCCTTATAGGTGGCGAGCAGCTGCTTCTGTTCTGCCGCCTTCGCCTGCATCTCCCGGGCCGCGGCGATCGCCGCCTCATCCGGGTCCACGCAGAACACGGCATCCTTGCCATCGACGATGGCCATCGTACCGGAGTGAAGCTGCTCGAGCTCCATCGGTACGCCGATCAGCGCCGGGATGTTCATCATACGCGCGAGAATCGCGGTATGGGAGTTCGTCGAGCCA
>CALAOB010000160.1 GCA_937927445.1 uncultured Oribacterium sp.
GAGGGGGCAGGGGGTGTTTGAAGATGCCCGTTTCACAAACGGGCATTTTCTTGTTACCGCCCCTCCGGGGTCCCCCTACCTTAACGGTTGCCCATTACGAAATTCTTAATTTACAGGAACAGTACATGAAAATTACGAAATACCACATATGATGCTTCAAAAACCTGTATAATAGAGGACAGATACTATTTATAGTGCAGTAAAGGAGCGTGGCGTATATGTTTGTACTTGTATTGTTGCTTTTAGTCATCGTGGTGCTGATGCGGATGATCTGCATCGTGCCGCAGGGACATGCGTATGTGACGGAGATGCTGGGGCAGTACAGCGGCACCTGGGGTGCGGGTCTTCACTTCAAGATTCCGATCGTGCAGCGGGTCATCAAGAAGGTGAGCCTGAAGGAGCAGGTGCTGGACTTCCCGCCGCAGCCGGTGATCACGAAGGATAATGTTACCATGACCATCGATTCGGTGGTGTTCATGAAGGTGCAGGATCCGAAGCTTTTTGTGTACGGCGTCGAGAATCCGCTGTCGGGTCTTCAGAATCTGTCGGCGACGACGCTGCGTGCGATCATCGGTGACATGGAGCTCGATCAGACCCTGACGAGTCGTGATCAGATCAATGCACGCATGCAGACGACACTGGATGTGGCGACCGATCCGTGGGGCATCAAGGTAACGAGAGTCGAAATCAAGAATATCCAGCCGCCGAAGGAGATCGAGGAGGTCATGACGAAGCAGATGCGTGCAGAGCGTGAGCGTCGTCAGACGGTGCTCGAGGCACAGGCACATCAGGAAGCGGTCGTCACGAGAGCGAAGGGTGACCAGCAGGCGAAGGTTATCGCTGCACAGGCGGAGAGAGATGCGCAGATCGCCCTCGCAGAAGGTAAGGCCAGAAGCATTGACCTCGTCTATGAGGCGGAAGCGCGTGGTATCGAGCGTCTGAATCGTGCGCAGGTCAGCGAGGGCGTGCTGAAGCTGAAGGGGCTCGATGCGCTGAAGGAGGTTTCCAACGGTCGTGCGACGAAGATCTTCATGCCGTCCGACATCACGCAGGCGGTTTCTACGCTCGGCGTCGTCGGCGAGAGCCTCGGCATTGGAGATGCGACCGCGGTCGATCACAGTGCGCCGGCAGCCCCGAAGGCACCGGTTGATCCGTGCATCGGTGAAGAATCCAGTGCGACGACGGTAGGCGCGGCAGCGACCGGCCACCAGATTGCACATGAGGTGCAGTCCAGCTACGGAAAGCTGGGTGTAGACCAGTAATACAAAAAAGCTGTCGTACGACCAGATGAAAATTCTGGCTGTACGGCAGCTTTTTTTATATCCGAAATCCGATCGTAGGCATGATGACGGCAGATAATGATTACCATGCCTGCTTTTGCGATCGATTTTATAGGCATGATGTTCACAAATCGGGATAAGCATGCCTACGGTTAACCTGGTAATAGGGCCATTTCCGTAGGCATGTTGACGTTTTAAAGCGCTTACCGTGCCTGCAAATGAATGGGGTCAGACCCCCTTCTTACGAAATTCTTAAGATGCGCTGTCGGCCTCCTGGAAGAGGTCGTTCAGGTAGATGACCTGGGCGACGGCGGAGGTGACGCGGTAGAGGACCTTCTTTTCGAAGGAGACGCCGTCGGTGTGGAGCGGGGTTTCGTCGCGGTCCTCGAAGAGGATGATGAGCTTCTTTTCGAGTTCGATGCAGAAGTAGTTGTAGGCGATCGGGAGCGGGTAGCTTTTCTTCTGCATGTCGATGAGCGAGGCGATGTGGTCCATCGCGAGGACCTGCTTCACGAGGACGAGGAAGATCGCGTAGGCGATCTGGTCGGCGTAGTACTGCTTCTTCAGTGGTCGGTCAATGTAGCCTTTCTTCACGTAGTTGCTGATCATCGAGGAGGTGACCGGGATGTTCAGCGGTGAGAGGCATTCGTTGATATACTTCACGGTCTGCTCGAGGTAGAGTCCGACGTTCGGGAGCTCATCGTAGCGTGGCATCCGGAAATCTCTGGCTAAAAAGTTCATTTGTTTTCCCCCTGTTCTGACGAATCAATATCCAGTATTCTACATCGGTTTTTTGAAAACCGCAATAGGGTTTTAAAAGAGCTTGACAAAGTAATACGGAATGGCTACTATACAACATGACAAAAGATTTCGGAAAACCGATGATTTAGAGGTAAAAGCGATGAAGATGAGAATTGTGGCGGATTCGTCCGCGAATCTGTTAGAGATGAAGGATGTGGAGTTCGCGAGTGTGCCGGTGCACATCATCGTGGGCGAGCAGGACTATGCGGATACGGCGGAGATCGATCTCGCGGCCTACCAGCAGCATCTCCGGGACTACAAGGGGAAGACGACCACGGCGGCACCGAGTCCGGGCGAGTGGGAGGAGGCCTTCGGCGATGCGGATGTCATCTTCTGCTTCACGCTGACAGGGGCAATGTCGGGGACCCACAACAGCGCGGTGATCGCCGGGGAGAGCTACGAGAGCGAGCATCCGGGTGCGAAGGTGTACGTCGTGGATTCCCTGTCGACGGGGCCGGAGATCTACCTGCTGGCGGAGAAGACGCGCGAGCTGATTC
Source organism: uncultured Oribacterium sp. (assembly GCA_937927445.1). Classification (GTDB taxonomy): domain Bacteria; phylum Bacillota; class Clostridia; order Lachnospirales; family Lachnospiraceae; genus Oribacterium. The sequence goes on from CALAOB010000160.1 coordinate 2,579, forward strand.
TGGCGGGGCTCACGCCGGAGAAGATCTATGAGGAGATCCGGGCATACCAGCAGACGACGCATCTCTACTTCTCGCTGGCCTCGGTGGATAATTTCGCGAAGAATGGCCGTGTGAGCCACGTGATCGCGAAGGGCATCGGCCTCATGGGTATCCGGATCGTGGGAACCGCGAGTCCGGAGGGAACGCTCGACTTCAAGGGCAAGTGCCGTGGTGATAAGAAGGTGCTGGCGCTGATTCTCGAGAAAATGAAGGAACTCGGATACAGGGGTGGCCGGGTCGTCATCGCGCACAACCAGAACGAGGAGGCGGCGCTGCAGCTGAAGATGCGGATCGAGGAGCTGTTTGGTACCTTCAATGGCGTGATCCACCCGGAGCGGGCGCTGTGCTGCTATTACGCAGAGCCGGGCTCGGTGATGGTCGGATTTGAGGCGTAAAGCGATTGCGTCCCTCTTTTCAATACTGTAAAATGATGGGAAAAAGGGAGGCAGTGTGATGAACGAGAATCAGACAGGTGCACGGATGCTTACATTTTCGGACGGCAGTACGCTGGATCCGGCGATCGTGCTCTATATTATGATGCGACGAAACTACGCAGAGTTTCACCTGGCAGGTGGGAAGACCAAGGATGCCCGCGTGACCATGGCGCAGCTGGAGGCGCGGCTCGGTGAGGATTTCGTGAAGATCCACCGGAGCACCCTGGTTTCTGTCCGCGCCATCCATGATGTGACGGATACGGTCAATCTGAACAATGGCGAAAAGCTTAACTATGTCGCCAGTAAAAAGGCATGGCTGCAGTCGGAAATCCGGGAGCGGAAGAAGAAACTGCTGCAGGTGCTGCCGGAGGCCGGACAGACGGATTTCCGGGAGCATTATCGCGTCTTTGACAACCTTCCCTTCGCGTTCACGGACATCGAGATGGTCTTCGACGAGAAGAGCAGCGCCGTGGACTGGATCTTCCGCTACGGAAATCCTGCACTGGCAGAGCTCGAGAAGCTGCCGCTCGACACCATGATCGGTGCCTCCTTCGGCAGCCTTTTCCCCAACATGGACGCCAAGTGGCTGCGTTCCTACGAACGCTCCGTCCTCTATGGCGAGACCCTGGAGATCCTCGATTATTCCCCGGAGATCGACAGCTACCTGAAAATCATCAGCTTCCCGACCTTCCCCGGACACTGCGGCTGCATCCTCTTCGATGTCAGCAAAATCCGTTTCGCAAACACACCGTCCCAGGCCGAGCGGGCAATGCTTCTGTACCTGACACAGATGGCCCGAAGCTGAGGGGATGAATTCGTCGGTATCCGTGTTTGAGTGTGCACTGATCAGACAAACTGAATATGATGAGACGAAAATCCCGCGCTGAGGTGAGAAACCGGCGCGGGATTTTTGAGCCTCAGTACACTTCTGAATGTAAAGTATTCTTGACATAATGACGTCTCTGATATATGCTGTAGGTGTAAGATATAGTTTACATAATGTCGGAAGGAGGTCGGCGTATATGTCAGAGATTTTCGCATTTACGGCTGCATTTGTTGCGGTGCAGGTATTTAAGATCATTATGTTTAAGAAGGATAAGGACTACAGTGGTTATGATGAGCGGCAGGAGCTGATCCGCGGGAGGGCATTTCGCTACGGCTTTTTGACATTGGCCTTCATGCTTGCGGCAGCGGTGCTGTGGGAGGAGTGCGTAGGTGCACTGCCGATCGAGTTTTCACTCCTCATGATGGCCTGCCTTATGGTGGGATGTCTGGTGGTCATCCTCTATGATATCTGGAAGGATGCATACTGGGGCATCCGGCAGACGTCGGGATCGAACGCCGCCATCGTGCTCATGGTGGCGGTGATGGTGATGCAGTACCTGGGTTTCCTGGGGCATGCCAATGCCGGCGACGTGATCGTGGATGGCATCCTCACCTGGGATGGCGGCATCTATCTGCTGATCTTCGCGTTCTTCGCGCTGATCATCGTGAACCTGCTGCTGAAAGCGTGGGTGGATAAACGAGGAGGTTCGGCGGAATGAAGAACCGGAAGATGAAATACTATATCGATATGCGAGGAAGATTCGGTGGGATGGAAAAACGGAAGATAAAATGCGTGAAAAACGGTGTCAATCGGTGGGAGGTCTGCTGAAATGAAAAACCTGAAGATGAAATCGGCGAGGGCGGCGCTTGACCTGTCACAGCAGCAGCTGGCGGATCTCGTCGGTGTGTCGCGGCAGACCATCAACGCCATCGAAAAGGGCGATTATAATCCGACGATCCGACTCTGCATCGCAATCTGCAAGGCGCTGAACCGGACACTGGACGAACTGTTCTGGGAGGAAGTGTGAACCTGGCTTCAAAAACGTTTGAAATGAAGGAAGAGACTCCTTATGATGAAAGAGAAGAAGCGGATTTGATTGATTAGAGCGCGGATAGATGTACGGTGAGAAAATGGAGAAAATCAGATTTCAGATACGTGAAAAGGAGCTTGCCTTGTATCCGGCGGTGGGCGAGAACCGGCCGCTGATCGTTTTCAATACGGTGATGGGAGACGGGGAAGAGCTTGCGCAGGCGCTTCGGGCGCTGGATGCGCCGGACTGCAACCTGCTGGTAGTCGGAAAGCTACAGTGGTATCACGATATGACGCCGTGGAGCTGCCCGCCGCTGTCGAAGCGGGATCCGGCTGCTACGGGAGGAGCAGATGTATATCTGGAGACATTGGCGTCGGAAATCGTGCCGGCAGCCAGGGAAAGAATCCGGGGAAGCGCGCCGTACGTGGGCATCGTAGGGTACTCGCTGGCCGGGCTTTTCGCGCTCTATGCGATGTACCGCTGCGACTGCTTCGCGCGGGTGGCCAGCATGTCCGGCTCCCTGTGGTTTCCGAAGTTCCGGGAATACGTGCTCCGGCATGAGCTGATGCGGAAACCAGAGAAGCTCTACATGTCGTTAGGAGATGCAGAGGCGAAGACGAAACATACGGTACTGAAGACCGTGCAGGAAAATACGGAGGCGATCGTCCGGCACTATGAAGCGCTTGGCGTGGATGTGCGCTGGGAGCTGAACCCCGGAAATCACTTCCGGGACACGGCGATGCGAAGCGCGAAAGGCATCCGGGCGATACTGGAAGCGTGATGCCTCAGGAAGGCCGAGGCTTGAAATGACTGGAATGGTGCAGGAAATGCAGGATTTCATCTGAGCGAATAAGCAGAAGGCCGGAGATGAAGCAGAGGGATGCAGATATTGAATGAAGAGAGGAAAGACAGGACGATGAGCGAAGAGAGATATGCCATCATTTTCAGCAGCCTGACGGGCAACACGAGGAAGCTCGCGGATACGATTCGTGGGGCACTGCCGGAGGAGCTGTGTGATTATTTTGGGGATACAAAATCCGCAGATCCTGATGTAGAGATGATCTATGTGGGATTCTGGACGGACAAGGGCACGGCGGATCAGGCGTGCCTGGAGCTGCTGGGCAGGCTGCGGAACAAAAAGATTTTCCTGTTTGGTACCGCGGGCTTCGGCGGCAGTGAAGCATACTATCAGAAGATCCTCGCGAATGTCCGCACGGCCATCGACGCAAGTAACACGGTGGTCGGAGAGTATATGTGCCAGGGAAGGATGCCGCAGTCTGTACGGGACCGCTATGTGAAGATGAAGGAGATGCCGGATGCGAAGCCGAATCTGGATGCGCTGATCGAGAACTTCGATCAGGCGCTTTCGCACCCGGATCAGGAGGATCTGGAAAAACTTCGGAAGATGATTGCAGGGTGACGGTCTCGTTCGTCCCGTGGCAACCGTTCGGGCAGGGGAATCCGGAGGGTACTATCGAATAACAGGCAGATTATGAATACGTGGATACTTTTGACACTTTTTATCATTTTTGTGAGGGATCCTGAACTATCCATAATTTTCAAATAAGGCGTTTAATATCCACTATTTTTGAAATCGCGTAATAGTGGATAGTTTGCAGTTGGTGTTGACGGTTCCAGGTAAAAAACATATCCAGTATTTTCAAAATTGCCCTGGATTGGATAGAACCGTCTGATTGGGGAATGTCTGCACATTCCGGCAGACCAGAAACCGCTATGGCAGTGTTTGTATTTGAAAGCAGGGATGTCTGTACATGGTCGCAGACCAGGTGATGTTCTTCATGCTTTCGCCAAGATCAAGCAAATATCTGCACATAATCACAGACTAGACACGCAAAGCATTATTCGAAAATCGTGTATATGAATTTTCTTGCTAAAATCGAAAATCTCCATGTGAAATAGATACGGATGGCTTCATTCTGAAATCGTGTATATATTTTTGGAGTTTGACGAATGAAATCAGCGTGCGATTTCGTTTTTTATAGACATGATTTCAAAATCAGCCTTTCAGTGTATATTTTTTAGTCTGATTTCGCCCCAGAAGCTATAAAAACATATACACGATTTTTAAATCGGTCTTTCAGTGTATATTTTTCGTCTGATCTGCCTCCGAAGCTATAAAATCCTGTACACGAAACGAAATCTTCCGGTTAGCTGGAAGTTTGAGGGCTCCTCATGAGCGGGGTGGGGACCAGAACATATAAACATCCGCATATTCTATGGGGTGGGCGAATGAGGAGCAGCCTCCAACTTCCCAAGGGAGCCAAGGGGTGTCTGAACGGTAACACCCGCCGCATATAGGACAGAACAGAACGGAACATGCCTCGCTATGCGTGTTCCGTTCTGCTTTTGTTTATGATAAAATAGTTCCAATTTCTGTATTTGGGAGAGTGTAGCATGTACGAGCGAATCATGATTCTGATTATGGCGCTGATCGTCGATCTGGTGTTCGGGGATCCGCACAACTGGTTCCATCCGGTGATGGCGATGGGACGCGGTATCGAGTGGCTGGAGAAGTTCCTGCGCCGGAGCCTTCATATCTCGGATGATCCGGAGGCGGACCGCGGCAAGAAGCAGTTCGCGGGTGCGATCCTCGTCGTGCTGATGCTTGTGATCTTCACGGTCATCCCGCTCATCATCCACAACATCGCGACGATGTTCGGCGAGACCCTAACCTGGGCGATCGACGCCTTCCTTGCCTACCAGATGCTCGCGATGAAGCAGCTGAAGCGGGAATCCATGAAGGTCTATGAGGCCCTCAGGCGGAAAAATATCAAGGAAGCGCGCGATGCGGTCTCCATGATCGTCGGTCGCGACACGAAGCGCCTCAACATGACCGGGGTCACGAAGGCGACGGTCGAGACGGTCGCGGAGAATGCTTCCGACGGGGTGGTCGCACCCCTCCTGTTCATGATGGTGTTCGGTGTGGCCGGTGGCTGGTTCTATAAAACCGTCAACACCATGGACTCCATGATCGGCTACAAGAACGACCAGTATAAGTACTTCGGTACCGCGGCTGCCCGCCTCGATGATATCTGCAACTTCATCCCGGCGCGCATCAGCGCCCTCTTCATGTGCATCGCCGCCATGTTCCTGGGCCTCGACTGGAAGGGTGCGTTCCGCATCTGGCGTCGAGACGCACGGAAGTCCACGAGCCCGAACTCCGGACAGACGGAAGCCGCAATGGCCGGTGCGCTCGGCGTCGAGCTCCTCGGCGACGCCTACTACTTCGGAAAGCTCGTCCACAAGCCGGCAATCGGCGACAGTAAGCGCGAGATCACCCCGGAGGACATCGAAACAGCGAACCGCGTCATGTACCTGAGCGTGTTCATGATCTACTTCGTCGGCATCATGATCATGCGGACTGTTATGCTGTATACCGGCTGGATCTGAGTCCTGCGCAAAACTGCGTCCGGCGTGAAGTGGCACGATGCAGCGGGCTGACCACACGCAGGCGGCGAAAAAGAAGCGTACATTCACGACAAAAGAAAGTATCATCTATGAATTATGTACATGGCGGCGATGTGTATCGTCGCGCAGTTGATCTCGATTATTCTGTTAATATCAATCCGCTGGGCATGCCTCCACGGGCGTGTGCGGCGGCAAAGCACGGCGTCGATCAGAGCACTGCCTATCCGGATTGGAAGGTGGAGAAGCTCCGCGACGCCGTCGTTTCATTTCTGAACTGGAAGTTTGCGGCCGTCGCGCCTTCTGCCGGGGCCAATGCTGACATCAGTGTTCCCTCCGCCAGGGTGCGGGCAGACGATATGGCTGCGAGCGTGTCGGCAGGCGCAGCAGTGGCTGTGCCAGCACCGAGGGAAATCGAAACGAATGAAGCATCTACGGGCGGGCCGCGCGCGGTCGCGCCGGAGTGGATCAGCTTCGGCAATGGTGCCGCGGATCTGATCTACCGTCTGATGCAGGTGCTTCGCCCGGAGCAGGTCGTCGTCGCGGCACCGGCTTTCGCCGAGTACAGCGTCGCCGCAGAGCGCGTGGGGGCGCAGGTCGTTCCGGTGTATCTGCCGGAGGCGGACGACTTTTCATTTACGACGGCGGTGGAAGCTGAGTTCATCCGGGCCATCGAAGCGGCACCGTCCGGCTCCGCGGTCTTCCTCTGCAATCCGAACAACCCGGATGGCAATGTCCTCCGCGCGGACGTGCTGCAGCGCATCGCGGCGACCTGTGAAGCGCGCCGTAGCTGGCTCATCGTGGACGAGTGCTTCCTGCCGTTTCTACATTCTGGCGACAGCTCGAACAGGACAGAGAAGCGTTTCAGCGAAATGGACGGCGGGCAGGAAGTAGAGAAGTATAGCGCTCGGACGCCGAAGGCTATTTACTCCGACGACCGCTCGAATGCAGCAGCGACGCAATTTTTGAATGCGGCGCATGCGCTGTGTCCGAACGAGCTGGAATGCAGCATGGTGCCGTCGCTTCAGGCGTTTGAGCATCTCGTGATCCTGCGCGCCTTTACGAAAATCTACGGTATGCCGGGGCTACGTCTCGGCTACATGCTGACGGCGGCGCAGGCGCTGACGGACGCGGTGCGGGCGACCATGACGCCATGGGAGATCAACCTGCCGGCGCAGCTCGCCGGTGTGGCCGCGCTCGAGGAAAGCGAATTCGTGGAGAAGACACGGGCGCTGATCCGTGCGGAGCGGGCCTTCCTGGTGCAGACGCTCCCGTCACTTCCGTATGTGGAGAAGGTCTATGTGCCGGCATCCGATGCGAACTTCATCCTGTTCCGAACGGAGCAGACAGCGCCGGATCTGAAGGCGCTGCTTCTGGAGAAGGGGGTGCTGATTCGGGCCTGTGGAAACTACGAGGGCCTGGATGATCGCTGTTACCGGATCTGCGTCCGTACGCATGAAGAGAATCTCGAGCTGATTCGGAGGTGGTGCACATTATAGAGCGGAATGTGTATCTGGTAAGGATCTCTTTACGATGAGAACAGGTCGCAAGAAACCTGTAGAAACGTAGAAGTAAAAAGAAGAGGAGCGCTATGCACGCGGACAAAATGAAAAAGGAAGCTGGGTTAAAATCAGATACAGTACCGAAGGCCGGCATGCCGGCCCGCCGCGCGCGTGCGATCATGGTGCAGGGCACGATGTCGAACGCGGGAAAGAGTCTGCTGGTGGCGGGGCTCTGTCGCATCTTCCATGAGGACGGTTACCGGGTCGCGCCGTTTAAGGCACAGAACATGGCGCTCAACAGCTTCATCACAGCTGAGGGGCTCGAGATGGGTCGCGCGCAGGTCGTCCAGGCAGAGGCCGCCGGCATTGGCCCAGATGCGCGGATGAATCCGATCCTGCTGAAGCCGACCACTGATGTCGGCTCGCAGCTGATCGTGCGCGGACGGGCGCAGGGCAATATGACGGCGCGGGAGTACTATCGCAACAAGCGGGCGCTTCTGCCGGTCGTGCGTGAGACCTACGAGTCGCTCGCGGCGGAGTACGACATCCTCGTGATCGAGGGCGCGGGGAGTCCGGCGGAGGTGAATCTCCGGGAGGATGACCTCGTCAATATGGGCATGGCGGCGATCGCGGACGCGCCGGTGCTGCTGGTCGGGGACATCGACCGGGGCGGTGTGTTTGCGCAGCTGCTCGGGACGATCGAGCTGCTGGAGCCGGAGGAGCGGGCGCGCATCCGGGGCCTCATCATCAACAAGTTCCGCGGCGATAAGACGATCCTCGATCCGGGGCTCGATATCCTCGAGGCGCGGACTGGGAAGCCGGTGCTTGGCGTGGTGCCGTATCTCGATGTCGCGCTGGAGGACGAGGATTCGCTGTCGACGGCGCTTGAGCAGCGACAGGCGGAGGACGGCATCGATATCGCGG
>CALAOB010000161.1 GCA_937927445.1 uncultured Oribacterium sp.
GCAGCGTCAGATGTGTATAAGAGACAGCATGGCCCTGGTGCATGAGGAGCACGCGGTCACAGTAGCCGGCGAGCTTCTCGATCTTCTGCTCGATCATGATGATCGTGATGCCCATCTTCGTGAGCTCGTCCACGGTATGGAAGACCTCCTCGGAGCCCTCCGGGTCAAGCTGGGAGGTCGGCTCATCGAGGATGAGGACGTCCGGATTCATCGCGAGCACGGAGCAGATGGCCACGCGCTGGAGCTGACCGCCGGACAGGTCGAACGGATTCCGGTCGCGGTACTCCCAGATGCCGAAGCAGCGGAGCACAGACTCGACGCGGGTGCGGATCTCCTCCGGCGGGAAGCCGAGGTTCTGAAGACCGTAGCCGACCTCGTCGTAGACTGTGTCCTTCGCGCCGCTCAGCTGATTGAACGGATTCTGGAAAACGAGGCCGACGTGGCGGCAGAGCTCGGAGACCGGCGTGCTCCGCGCATCCATGCCGCAGACCGTGACCGAGCCGCCGTACGCGCCCTTGTAAAACTGCGGGATGAGACCGAGCAGCGCCTGACTGAGCGAGCTCTTGCCCGCGCCGTTCTCACCGGCGATGCCGATGAACTCGCCCTTCTCGACCGTAAAGCTGACGCCGTCGAGCGCGAGCTCCGTCGTTCCCGGGTAACGATATTTAAGATCCTTCACTTCGATGAGAGACATGATTTCCTCCGATTTCGAAATTACGCGATGCTCACCACACCCGGCGGGCCCGCTTTATAACCCCATGATGGTCTGGCCCCGGCAGCCGTCGCCTGGGCCAATGCTGTCGGCCGTCATAGTACATGCACGACACGCAGCACGATGGTCACCACCACGGCGAGGATGCTGAGTGCCTTCAGCACGTGGTCCGCCTTCGAGTACGGGTGGCTGTAGAGATAGGTCTTCTTCGCCGAGCCGCCGAAGCCACGCACCTCGAGGGCGATGGCACGCTCACGGGTCGAGGTCAGCGCGGACATGACGACCGGAGAGATGAGCGGCAGAAACGCCTTCGCACGGGTGAGGAGACGGCCTTCGGTTTCCATGCCACGGCTTCGCTGTGCGTCGGAGATCGTATTCATCGTGCCGGTCATCTGCGGGATGATCTGGAACACGGAATTGATGATGTAGCCGAACTTCGGACTGAAGCCCTTCTTCTCGAGCTCCTCGACCAGCTCCGACGGACTCGTGGTCAGCACGAGGATCGCGAAGCTGAGCAGCATGTTCAGGATGTTGAGGCCGATGTGCGCGGCGTAGAGAAGTCCTTCCTTATAGAAATGGATCGGTCCCAGGGAGAAGAGAACGGTCAGGTTCTTCTGATTGAAGATGCCCTGGATGATCACGACGGTCAGGATGATCGTGAAGGAGAAGGCCAGCAGCGGGAAGGCCTTATGCACGAGCCCCGCACTTTTCAGAAGCAGGATGCTGAGCAGAATCACGCCGAGAAAGACCGGGAGATGCCCGGAAATCAGCGGCACCGCGATCGCCGCGACGAGATAGAAAATCTTCGAGAACGGATGAAGCTTCGTCAGCCAGGAGCCATTGTTTGTATAAAGAGAGATGGATTTCATGATGTTCACCCTGTCGATTCTGCTGCGGTGGCTTTCGGCCCCGGACGGGTGGGCATCCCGATGGATGCATTGGCCGAAGCAGACAGAATCTTTAAAAGAAAGGCGGCCACCCAGATTCGATGACCGCCCATGTTTCAATGTTCAATTTTTATTGTAGCAGATATTTGTGCATCAGTCGAGCGACTGGATATCGCTGGACGCATCATAAAGCGCAGTGAGCTTCTTCGGCAGACCCTTGATGATGAAGTACACGATCGCGAGGGTGATGATCTTATCCGGTACATCGACCACGATCTCGTCGAGGAGAGAACCGAGGAAGACCGGCATCTTCGCTGCCTGTGTCGCTGCGAAAACAGCGTCGCCCCAGACATTGCCCGTGGTACCGCCCCAGAAGATGATGTTGAGCGGTGTGGAAACCAGAACCGCTGCGAAGCCGCCGGCACAAGCGGTGAGCATCGCCTTCGGCAGCGTCTTCATGTAGCCGAGACGTGCCATCACGCCGACCGCGATACCGATGAAGAAAGACGTCAGTGCATACACGAGTGTGATGTTGTCGCCGGTGGTGAAGCCATAGATCAGGTTGTTGGCTGCGCCGCAGATACCGCCGATGATCGGACCGCCCAGGATCGCGCCGATGCAGGTACCGATACAGTCGAGCCAGAGTGGCAGCTTCAGTACCGCTGCGAACAGCTTACCGAGGTAGTTGATACCGATACAGGCCGGGATCAGAACGATGACAGGTGTGGTGAAGTTTGTTTTAAAAAGCTTTCCCATGATTCTCCCCTTTTCATACAGGTCTATAGCTCAACGCTAAAATATGCTATAGTTACACAAGATTATACCATGGAGTACCATAATTTACATTCATTTTACTGAAAAGAGCGGATGTTTCGAAATCTTTGTTAAGAATCACACAAGCGGGTGATGTTTTTGCGAGGGAATTCGGCGCTATTACCGCGTGACTTTTTACAAATATATGGTACGCTTCGTGACACTGTGCGTCAGAAAGGATGGAAGCCATGAGAAAAGAAGATACGATTCTGGTGATCGACATGCAGAAAGTCTACCAGCCGGGAAATCCCTGGGCCTGCGCGCACGTGAACGAAGCCGCGCAGCAGATCGAGACGCTCCTCGACCATGTGCTGGAGCTTCGCGACGCCTCTCCGGCCAATGCTACCGGCGCCACTGTCATCGCTTCGCGGGACGCGGCTTCGGGCACGAGTGGAGACATGGACGCGCCGAGCGTCCTGCTGACCCGCTACATCGCGCCGGCGGATGAGGATGCGCAGGGTGTCTGGGCCGACTATAACCGCGAAAACCGCGCGATCAACGAGAATCCGGTCATGAACGAGTTCATCCCGGCGATCGCCCGCTACGTGGAGGAGTTTCCGTACATCGACAAGTGTACCTATAGCTGCTTCTCGAATGAATACGTGCGCGTCGCCGCCGACCGCAGTATGGTACATGGCGGACGGATCGTTCTCAGCGGTGTCGTGGCGGAGTGCTGCGTCCTCTCGACCTTCTTCGAGGGCACGGATGCCGGCTATCGTTTCGTGTATCTCACCGACGCCTGCGCCGGGGTGGATGCGGAGAGTGAGCGGGCCGTACAGACGATCCTGCAGGGACTGAGCCCGCTGCACGTCGAGCTCATGACGACCGCGGAGTACATCGCCGAGAGATAATGATTTAGATAGGGAACCTGGCAAGCCGGCAATCGAAGCCATACGGAGTGACCGTGTGAAACCAAGCCGGGTCCCCAGTGACATTATTGAAAAGTGAGGTTTTTATGAATCAGAACAACGCGCGGCCGACGAGTGTCGCGGCGCTCTTTACAGAATACGTAGCGACGAATATCATCGGGCAGATCGGTATGTCCGCCTACATCCTGGTGGACACCTTCTTCATCTCCATCGCGGGCGGTGCGACCGGCATGGCGGCGCTGAACCTTGTGCTCCCGCTCTACAATCTGATCTTCGCCTTCGGTGATATGTTTTCGGTGGGATCGGCGACACGCTTCACGATCTGCCGTGCACGCAGCGAGGACGAGGCGGACCGCTACTTCACGAATTCCATCGTATGGTCGCTGATCTGCAGCATCCCGTTCATGCTGCTCGGACTTTTCTGCGTACCGCAGATCCTGCAGCTCCTCGGCGCGGATGCAGAGGTCGCGGCGATGGGTATCCCGTATACCCGGATCTTCATGATGTTTTCACCGCTCTTTATGCTGAACCGCTGTGTCAGCGCCTTCACCCGGAACGACGGTGCGCCGCGGACCGCGATGGTCGCCGTGTTCCTGAGTGGAGTCTTCAACATCATCTTCGACTACATCTTCATGTTCCCGATGAAGCTCGGCATCGCGGGTGCCGCTCTCGCTACCGGCATCTCACCGATCGTGAGCTGCGCGGTCTGCGGAACGCATATGTTTACGAAGAAGTGTTCGATTCGGATGACGAACTGGAAGCCGTCGTGGCGCATGATTCTGCAGGCCTCGCAGCTCGGGACCTCTGCATTCATCGGCGACATCGCGTCGGGCGTGACGATGCTGGTCTTCAATTTCCTGATCCTTTCGCTGACAGGCACGGTCGGCGTCGCCGCCTTCGGTGTGGTCTGCAACATTGCCCTCGTGGAAACGGCGGTCTTCGGCGGTATCGCGCAGGGTGCGCAGCCGCTCTTCAGTGACTTCTACGGCCGGCGGATGACGAAGCAGGTCAACGAAACGCTGCGGCTCGCGATGATCTCGTCGCTGGTGTTCGCGCTCCTGTTCCTGCTCGTGTTTAATCTATTCCCAGCTGAGATCGTGGCGATCTTCAACAGCGAGCAGAACCCGGACATGGCGCGACTCGGCGTGCAGGGCATGCGGCTCTACTTCCTCGGCTACCTCTTCGCCGGCGCGAACATCGTCGGCGCGGGCTACCTCTCCGCGACCGAATCCGCGATGTGGTCCTTCCTCGTCTCCATCGTTCGCGGCATCGTCGCGATCATCCTCTGCGCCCTCCTCCTGGCCTGGCTCTTTGGCATGACCGGCATCTGGCTCGCCTTCACCGCCGCCGAAGCCCTCACCGCTGCGCTGCTCGTCGTCGCGATACGGAAAAGCAGAAGATAAGAAAACATTCAGCCGGGTTTGTTTCTTGAGCCAGATATGTTTTGAAGGGACGTCCATACCGGGCGTCTCTTTTCGGTTGCCTGACCCTCTTGCCTTTACTGCTTTAAAGTGCTATAACGATAACTGTTTACTATCTTTCAGCTACATGAGAAAAGGGGAAAATTATGAGTACTGAAAAGCAGAGTAAGTGGGAAGCCTACAAGCAGCCGGTGATTCTGATCGCCTGTGTGCTGGTGGGTGCGGTTCTCGGCATCGTGCTGGGCGACAAGGCAGCGTTTCTATATCCGATCGGTCAGATCTGGCTGAACATGCTCTTCGTTCTTCTGGTGCCGCTGATTTTCTTTTCGATTTCGAGCTCCATCGCCGCCATCGGGGATACGCGCCGTGTCGGAAAGCTGCTGATCATGACGATCGCGATGTTCATCATCACCGCCGCAATCGCGGGTGCCATCATGTTCATCGTCACGGCGATCTTCAAGCCGGACACCAGCATCACGATCGAGACGACGAGTGCTGCCGTTGAGAGCGCAGAGCAGTCCATCGGCGACCAGATCGTCAACACCTTCACCGTCAGTGACTTCCCGGATGTCATCACCCGTGCACACATCCTGCCGCTCATCGTATTTACCGTATTCTTCGGCATGACCGTATCGACCCTCGGTGAGAAGGGCCGTGCCGTTTCCGAGTGGCTCGCGAACATGTCCACGGTTTTCTACCAGATGGTCAACATCCTCATGAAGTTCGCGCCGATCGGCCTCGCCTGCTACTTCGCAAACCTGACCGGTACCTACGGCCCGGAGCTTCTCGCCTCCTACGGTCGCGGCCTGCTCATCTACTATCCGACGATGTTTGCGTACTTCTTCATCTTCCTCGGCCTCTATGCCTTCGTGGCTGCCGGACGCTGGGGCGTGCAGCATTTCTTTAAGGAAATCTTCGTGCCTGCCCTGACCGCGCTCGGTACCCGTTCCTCGGCCGCCGCACTGCCGCTGCAGCTCCGTGCCTGCGACAACATGAACGTGCCGCGTGAGGTTTCCTCCGTCGTATGTCCGATGGGTGCGACGATGCATATGGATGGTGCCTGCCTCGCGACGGTCTATGAGATCGTGCTCTGCTGCGCGCTCTTCAATCATCCGCTGAACGGCCTCGGTGACTACGCGTATGCACTGGTCATCGCCGTCGCTGCTTCCATCGCCGTTTCTTCCGTACCGGGTGGTGGCGCTGCCATGGAGACCATGCTGATCTCGAGCTTCGGCTTCCCGAGTGCGGCCCTGCCGATCCTCATCATGATGACCCAGCTCTTCGACCCGGGCTGCACCCTCGTCAACTCCTGCGGTGACACCGTCGCATCCATGATGGTCAGCCGCTTCCTCTATGGTAAGGACTGGTATAAGAAGACGCCGGAACAGACCGCCTGAATCCACCTGTCTCAGGCCAATGACTACATCAGCGCACGGGCCTGTACGGTTCGGCAGCAGACAGAGATGTGCTGCGCCAGCCGGACAGGTCCGTGCGCAAAGTATAGAAAGGGATTTTCCAATGAATCAGAATCGCGACTACCTGTTTCGGGATCCGGACTACAGCGCCGATCCATCGAAGCGAATCCCATATGAAGATACGCTGGACTTTTTCGTCGAAGGCTCCGAGCTGTACGGCGAGGTCTATGTACCGGGTGAGATCTATGAACGCCCGCTGCCGACGGTGCTGCTCGTGCATGGCTTTCCGGGCATCGTCTCGAGTGACGACCTCGCCCAGGCACTCTGTCGTGCCGGCTTTCTCGTGATGCGCATGAATCACCGCGGAGCCTGGAACTCCGAGGGCAGCTACGCCATCTCCGGCTGTATCACGGACGCCATCGCCCTCGCGAAGTATGCGGCGAGTGAAGGCGCAGAGCGCTATGGCGCGGATCCGGACCGGATCTTCTTCTGTGGACACAGCATGGGCGGCAACACCGTTCTCAACGCGACGCGGGCACTTCCGTGGATCCGTGGCACCATCATGATGGCACCGTATGACCTCGCCTATGCCTTCACGAAGCATGAGGAGCAGAGCCTCCGGGACATGATCGCGTCCTCGGATGGTCGCCTTCTCCGTCTCAACACAGAGGAAGAGCAGAAGCGTGTCTTCCAGGATGCCGAGGCGCACTGGCAGATATTTCACTTCACCCAGGCCGTGCAGAGCATGAAGGATCGAAACCTTCTGATGATCGGCGGCACCCTCGATCAGGTCGCGCCGGTGCAGGAAATGATCGAACCGCTCTGGACCGAACTCGAGAAGCTCGGCACCGCCGCAAACCACCGGAAGGTATGTCTCCCGGGTGAGCACGGCTTCCAGAGCTGCCGCATCGCCCTCATCGAAACCATCGCCGACTGGCTGCTGGAGCTGATCTGAATTTCATAAACCATTACAACGAAGGGGCTGTCGCATCTGCGACAGCCCCTTCTTAAGTGTTGCTGATTTCATGAGCTGTCATGGAACTGCTCTCATGAGTTGTCGCTGAGT
>CALAOB010000162.1 GCA_937927445.1 uncultured Oribacterium sp.
AAACACACGTTAAGTCAAAATCATAATCGATGCACTTTCCTATAAAGCAAAAAACGAGGGCGTTTCCGCCCTCGTCCATTCTCCTCAGCAGCTTTCTCGGATCTTCAGTTCTCCAGGGAAGATCTGCTGGAATTTCGCTGTCTTTTCTTTTACTTCCGCACTGCCACCGGCGAGCTTCGCGGCGACTTCCTTCTCGCGCTCTTCGAGGAGTCCGAGGAGGGCGTGCATCGAGGCTTCGGCCATCTCGTCCATCGGCTGTGCCAGTGTCGAGAGCGCTGGCGTCAGATAGTGCCCGATCTCGAGTCCATCGAAGCCGATAACCGCGACATCCTCCGGCACGCGTAAGCCCTGATCGCGGAGCGCCCGGAGACAGCCGATCGCGATGGAATCCGCGATGGCGAAGATCGCGTCGAACTTCGTGCCTGATTGGATCAGGTCCACCGTCCGCTGATATCCATTCTCATAGGTATAGGTCTTCTGAATCGAGATCGGCCGACAGATCAGTTCCGGATCCGACTCGAGGCCATGCTTCCGAAGCGAATGCAGGTAGCCCTCCAGACGGAGCATACCGTTACTGATATCAGATTCCGCATCGCTGAGAATCGCGATCCGCTTCCGTCCCTGTCCGATCAGATAATCGCACACCTTTTCGGCCTCTACCCGGTCATCGATCGCCACATAAGAGTACTCTGCGAAGGCCTTCCGGTCCGGAACAGCCACCGAGCAGAACACGAACGGAACCGTCAGGCGCTGCAGACGTTCCACCGACTGCACCGGGTTGCCGCCGAGGAAGATGATGCCGTTCAGGCGCTTCTCCTTCTCGAGCAGCGCCGCGAGCTCGGTCTCATCCTGCTCCTCCTCGACGTGCTCGAGCACCAGGGAGTAATCATGCGCCGAACACTCCTTCTCAAACACCTTGATCATGCTCGTGAAGAAGGGGTTCGTAATTCCCTTCACGAGCACCGCGATGTTCCGGGCGTCGTTCAGCTTCAGATTCCGCGCCGAGTTGTTCGGCACATACCCATACTGATCGATGATCTCCTGGACCCGGCGCTTCGTCTCCGGACTGATGTCGTAGTGATTATTGATCGCCCGCGACACGGTCGATACACTGATGCCCGACAGTTTGGCAATTTCTTTAATTGTCAGTTTCTTCGCTGCCATAGCTTTCTACTTTCTGATACGCTGACTCTCCTCCGTCATCCGCCGGATCTTCTCCGCGCATTCCTCCGAAAAATCTTCCTCTCTAAAACGGAAGGTCCAGTTCTGTCCGAGCGTCGACGGCGTGTTGATGCGCGCCTCTGCCCCCAGGCCGAGGTAATCCTGCATCGGGATGATGGCGGTCTCCGGCTTCGCCGCGAGCGTCATCTGAATCAGCGCATCGGTGTAGTCCGACTGAAGGAAGTCCCTCGTTACGCTGCGATCCTCGGCGAGCTCCGCCTCCGAACGCGGACGCACGTTCACTTCCTCTCCCTTCCCCTGTTTCCACGCAGTATAATACCGAATCGCGAAATCACGGTCAACCGGAGATATCTCACGCACCCACGCAGCCAGCGTCTGATTGTCGTGTGTACCCGTATAGCAGACAGCATTGGCCGGCCAGGTGCACGGACGATAATCCCCGCTCTCGCGCGAATCGAAGCCGAACTCGAGCAGCTTCATGCCAGGGTAGCCCGTGTCCTCGACGAGCTTCCGCACCGTGTCGGTCACATAGCCGAGGTCCTCTGCGATGATCCGCTTCTCGCCAAGCGCCGCCTTCAGCGCGTTGAAGAGCTCAATGCCGGGGCCCTTCTCCCAGTGGCCATTCGTCGCATCGCTCGCACCCGCCGGGATGGCGTAGTACTCATCGAAGCCGCGGAAATGATCGACCCGCACCACATCGAAGAGATCGAAGCAGCGGCGCATCCGCGCGATCCACCAGCGGTAGCCCGTCTCTTTATGATAATCCCAGTCATAGACCGGATTGCCCCAGAGCTGACCGGTCGCCGAGAAGCTGTCCGGCGGGCAGCCCGCGATCTGCTTCGGCTGTCCCTCCTCGTCGAGCTGGAACAGCTCCGGATGCTCCGTGAAATCCACGGAATCGCTCGATACATAGATCGGGATATCGCCGATGATGGCGATGCCCTTCTCGTTCGCGTAAGCCCGCAGGCGCTTCCACTGCTTGTCAAACTCGTACTGCGTGAAGCGGTAGAAATCCTCCGGATAGTCCGTCTTTGCAGCCATGAACTGCGCGTACGCCGGTAGCCAGTGCACCGTGTGCTGGATGAACTGACGATACGCCTCCTTCTCCTCCGCGTCGGGCGCAACATTGCCCTCCCCGCTCGTCCGCTCCTCGAAACGTTCGAAGGCCTTCAGGAGCAGCGGGAAACGCCCGAGATACAGCTTCTCATAGCTGATCTTCGCGGCATCCGCGCCGAAATCCACCGCGTCACACTCCTCCCGCGTCAGCAGCTCCTCATCGATCAGCGTCTCCAAATCGATGAAATACGGATTACCCGCAAAGGTCGAGAAGCTCTGATACGGCGAATCGCCATAGCCCGTCGGCCCGATCGGAAGCACCTGCCAGTAGGTCTGCCCGCTCTCCGCGAGGAAATCCACGAAGCCGTAGGCCTCCTTTCCGAGTGTTCCGATGCCGTAGGCACCTGGGAGAGCGAACACCGGCATCAGAATCCCTGCTGCTCTCCCCCAGATGCGCTCTCTTGCTTCCTTTTCCATACGTTTCCCCTTTTCTGATCAGCCCTTGACGGCACCGGCCACGACACCCTCAATGATGTACTTCTGGCAGCATGCATAGAAGATGATGATCGGAATGATCGACAGTACGAGGACACCCATCATGGCGCCCATATCGACGGAGCCGTAACCACCCTTCAGGTACTGTACGGCGATCGGGATGGTCTTCCACTTCTTCAGGTCGAGCACGAGGGACGGAAGCAGGTAGTCGTTCCATACCCACATGGTCTCGAGGATCGCAACCGTGATACAGGTCGGCTTCATGATCGGCATCACCACATAGAAGAAGGTCTGAATCGGTGTGCAGCCATCGATCATCGCGGCCTCCTCGATCGCGAGCGGCAGGGACTTGACGAAGCCCGTAAACATAAAGACCGCAAGTCCGGCACCGAAGCCGAGGTAGATAAATACGAGACCGAGCGGGTTCGACAGCTTCAGCATGTTCGCGATCTTACTGAGCGGGAACATAACCATCTGGAACGGTACGATCATCGAGAAGAGGCAGAGGAAGTACATGCCTGCCGTGAACTTCGTATGCACACGCGTGATGTACCATGCGCACATCGAGGTGCAGAGGACGATGACAGCGACCGCAAGCACCGTCACGAAAAGGGACACAAACGCTGCCTGGATGAGGCCGGTCTTCTGGATACCGGAAACGTAGTTGTCGAAGCCGACAAAGGACTTCGCGTTCGGAAGTGCGAACGGCTTCTTCGAGATGTACGCCTTCTTCTTGAAGGAGTTCATCAGAACCAGCAGGATCGGATATACATAAAATACAGAAAGGATACTGAAGAATACCGTTAAAAAAGCACCTAATTTCTTGTTCTTCATATTACTGCTCGACCTCCTTCCGACGGGACAGATAATTCTGGGTCAATGCTACCGTGCCGACGATGATGAAGAAAATGACGGCCTTCGCCTGGCCGACACCCTCCCAGCCGTTCCGGCCATAGAAGGTGGTGTAGATGTTCATGGCGAGCATCTCGGACTTCTGAGACGGCTCACCGTTTGTCAGTGCGAGGTTCTGATCGAAGAGCTTGAAGCCGTTCGTCAGCGTCAGGAAGGTGCAGACGGTGATGGATGGCATCAGCATCGGCAGGATCACGTAGCGGAGCTCCTGCCACTTGTTCGCACCATCGATACGGGCAGCCTCGAGGAGGTCACTCGGGATATTCTGGATACCGGCGATGTAGATGATCATCATATAGCCGACCTGCTGCCAGAGCATCAGGATGACGAGGCCCCAGAAGCCGTAGGTCGCACTGTAGGTCAGGGTACGCATCCAGATCGCGAGGATACCATTGAGAAGCAGGCTCCAGATGTAACCGAGGACGATACCACCGATCAGGTTCGGCATGAAGAAAATCGTACGGAATAAGTAATTACCCTTGATTTTCGCAGTCAGCGCCATCGCCACGGCGAAGGCGAAGAAGTTGATGAGGATGACCGTCACGATCGTGAACAGTGTGGTGTACCACAGCGAGTGTACGAAGGTCGCGTCGCCGAAGACCTTTGCGTAGTTGATGAATCCGACGAATTTCGCATCGGTGATGGTCGTGAACTTACAGAACGACAGCCAGATACCGACGAGAAACGGTGCGATGAAACCGACCGTGAAGGCCGCCAGCGTCGGCAGCACGAAGATCGGCATATAACGTTTGATCGCTTTTTCCATGTTGAACCCCTTTTCTAAAAAAATCTCCGGCAGAGGATCTGCCGGAGACCACAGCTTCGAATCTTACCGGATCAGCTGTATCCTTTTCTGCAGGTGATGCGCTTCACAGCGCCGTGTATCGAAGGCGGATGAACGGCTGCACCGCCTGCAGCATCAGTTTGAAATTAAGAATTTGCGTTCTTGTACTCTGTTGCCCAGTTGTCGACGAATGCGGTCTTCACTGCATCCCAGTCGCCGGTGCCCTGTGCATACTCAAGCATTGCAGAACCAAGTACGTTCTTCCACTGCTCACTTGGCATCGTGGTGAAGTTCCATGATACAGGTGTCTTATCCTTGTTGAACTCATTCGCTGCGATAACGAGCGGGTTCTCCGGAAGGTAATCAGCGAAGGTAGAGAACGGAGTAACGAAGCCCATCTCCTTGGAAAGGGACTCACGACCTGCGTCAGACTCTACAACCCACTTCATGAAATCGAGGGTTGCCTGCTTGTCCGCATCGCTTGCCTTATCGTTTACGCACCAGAAGTTCTCGGAACCTGTGCAGGTACCCTGGCTTGCATCGTCTACACCGAAGTAGATCGGAAGGATGCCGAGATCCTCATCTGCAACCTCGTTGCCCTTGATGTCATTGTATGCCCATGTACCATTCTGATAGAATGCAGCCTCACCGAGTGCGAACTCAGAAGCAGCATCATCACCGGTCTTACCAGAGAGAAGTGAAGGCTCTGTGGTGGAGTCTGTGATGTAGAGATCGAATACGTTCTTGAAGTTGTCGAGGTAGGTTCCCTTTACAGCATCGGTAGAGCTGATGTTGTCTGCCTTGTACTCGTAGTAGAGCGGAAGGTTTGCAAGGTGGGTCTTGAAACGCCAGTCAGAGGAAGAATCGAAGCCTGCGGATGTGAATGCACCCTCGATACCGAGCTCATCCTTCTTCGCCTGCATATCGTCTGCCACTTCCTTCAGCTTATCGAAGCTGTTCAGCTCAGAGATATCGCTGATCTTTGCACCATCGAGTGCGATGTAATCATTGAGAATCTTCTTATTATAGATGATGCCGTAGGTCTCGATAACGTATGCGATACCCTTTACGACGCCGTCGGTATTCTTCAGAGCGTAATCCTCACTCTCGAGATCCTTGAATACGTCGGTATCCTTGAGATCCATGCAGTAGTCATCCCATGTTGCGAGACCAACCGGACCGTTGACCTGGAACATGGTCGGTGCCTCGGACTTCGCCATCTCGGACTTCAGGGTCTGCTCGTAGGTTCCGGACGCTGCGGTCTGTACATGAACCTCTACACCGGTCTCATCGGTATACTTCTTTGCGAGCTCTACCCACTGATCAGCCTGCTCTGGCTTGAAGTTGAGGTAGTAAACCTTACCACCGGTCGCGGTCTGCTCTGCTGGTGCAGCCGCCTCGGTTGCAGGAGCCGCTGCCTCGGTCTTCGCTGCCTCGGTTTCAGCTGCCGTCGTGCTCGCGGTGTTCGAACCACCACAACCTGCCAGAGCTGTCACTGCCATCGCAGCGGTCAGTCCCAGTGCTGTAAAACGTCTCATCTTCTTCATAACATATCCTCTCTGCCCTTCAGGCAAGCTCGAAGCCGCGCCCATCGCCGCCTCGATTATGATGTGCACCACCTGATCTCTCCCACCCGCTCCGTCCTGGAACTTTTTGTGCAGATTGCTCAGATGATTCGCTCTCGCGTTCTCCGGTATGTTTCCGTTAACGTTACCGGTAACGTTTCCGATAACATATATTTAACACTTTTCACCAAATAGTGC
>CALAOB010000163.1 GCA_937927445.1 uncultured Oribacterium sp.
GCTAAGGGGACCCGGCTTGATTTCACACGGTCTCTACGTATGGCCTCCGTTGCCGGCCCTCCGGGGCCTCTGCTTGAACTGTAACTCTTTCTTTCAGCGGTCGCTGGATTCATGCGATGGTTTTCACGAGGCTTCGGATATCATCTTCCGTGAAGTGTTGGTCTTCTGCTACGCAGATGGCGTAACTCAGATTCGTGCTGAGACTGCTCCAGCTGGCGACGGAGATATCGTCTCCGTTTCCGCGGGTCTCGACGAAGCGATCGCCGATCTCCAGCGTCTTCTTCTGTGCGTAGCTGTTGTAATCACCGCTGATATCGCCGGCGTCACGGCTCTTTCGGATACGGAAGCCCTCCTTCCCGTCGGCATCCTGATAGATGATCTCGAGCATTTCGCCCTGCATCGAGCGGTAGATCCGGTGATTGAAGCCCTGATAGCTTTCCGGGAGCTCAATCTCTATGCCGGCGTCGGCTTCCGCCTCTTCCAGGGAATCGAACTCGCTCCATGGGTTTGCAATCTGCATGCTCATCGGTGCATCCGAGGAAGCCGCCTCTGGTGTGGCACCGGTTTCCGTCACCGAGGATTTCATCCGCGCGCGACCATCCACTTCATTCGTGCCCTGATCTGCATACGGAGCCGCTTCCGCCGCCATCTCCGGTTCATTTTCCGCTGCGGCGACGCCCGGATCTGCGCCGGTTTCCATCCTCGAGGACCTTCCCATCGCAGCTGCGCCTGCAGAATCCTGATCGGCACCGGTGGCTGCTCCTTCGGCTTCACCATCGATCGCCCTCGCCCTATCTGTCCCACCGGTGACGAACGCGACCGGTGCCATCGAGTTACTGGCTTTTTCTGTCTTCATATACGCTCCAAATCCGATCACAAGGACCGCAGCGGCAGCGATGATCCCCATCGGCTTCCAGCGCTTCTGCGGCTTCATATAGAGGACCTTCGGCTCCGAATGGTGATCTTCATCCGGCACGTCCGTTTTCGTTTTCTCGACGTCCGCGTGCTTCATTGGCACGATCGTCTCCGACTTCACAGCTTCTTCCGAAGCCGCGCTGTGTTCTGTATTTTCCGGGGCAGCCTCCGCGATAAAGTGATCATCGATCTCCGTCATCGCGTGCAGGAGCTGCCGCGCTTTTTCTTCTCTCGTTACCATGAGATGCCTTCCTTTTCCAACTCGGCCATGAGCTGTGCACGCATGCGGCTCAGGGTCATCTTGACCTTGCTTTCCGTAAAGCCATAGTCAGCGGCGATTTCCTTTATTTCCGAAAGGTACCAGTAGCGGCGGACGAAAAGTTTCCGGTTCTCCGGCTTCTGATGTTCCAGAAAACGGTTGATACATTCGGTCAATGTCAACTGTTCCGGAAGCTGATCCGGCTGTCCCGCCCGGGTGTCAGCCACGCACTCTGCGAGCTCATCGAGTGCCGCTGCGGTTTCGCCCCGACCACGCTTATCTGCATGGGCATGCTCCCAGCGATTCAGCGCCAGATTCCGGGTGATCTTTCCGAGGAAGGTCCGGAGCATCGCCGGCCGTTTCGGTGGAATCGCACCCCAGGCCCGGAGCCAGGTGTCGTTTACACACTCCTCGCTGTCCTCGTGACTGTACAGTATGTTCATCGCGACCGTATGGCAGTACTTTCCGTATTTTTCATTCGTTGCGCTGATCGCGCTTTCCGACCTTGCGAAGTAAAGGTCGAGGATATCCTGATCGTTCATGTTGTGTCCTCTGTTCTGTCCTTTCATCTATATACACCGGGAAGATGGGACGGCGTCACAAAAATCTTATAAAATCATGTGCTGATCCTCAGAGCGTTCATGATCTCCCAGATAACGGCTCTTCCTTATAGACTATTTTACCCGATACTGTCGGATCAGGCATCTGAAATCGGTGTAGGAATCCTTACGATAGTATGAAAAAAGCCGCCGGGAAAACTCCCGACGACCTTCCATCATCACTCATTTCACTTATGCGCTATAGCGGTTGAGGTAGCCAGCGGCACCCGTTACCTTACCTGCCGCCGCATCATGTGCTTTCTGTACGGAGTCACCCGCTGTACCCGTCGCGTCATCTGCAGTATTTTCTGCCTCGACAGCCGCCGCATCTGCACTGTAGCGGTTCAGATACCCATCTGCACCCGCTGTCTTACCGGCAGCGGCGTCATGCGCCTTCTGTACGGAATCAGCGTCACCACCCGCTTCTGTCTCTGCAGCAGCGGCTTCACTCTCCGTCTCCGTAGCTTCCGTCTCCGCGTCCGCCTCGCCTGCATAGCCGAAGGCCGACGGATCGACACCCGCGTCAGACATCGCCTGTGCAGCGGCATTCTTAATCGCCGTTGAAGTGATCGTCGCACCGGAAACCGCATCCACATTCAGACTGTTCTCCGCGACGATGGTACCCGGCAGTGCATCGATGGCCTTCGTTCCGATATCCGGCGTCTCGTTCGCCTCGGTGACGGTCACACTGTAGATCTTATCCTGAGAAAACGCGATCTCCACCTTCACCGGACCTTCCATACCCTGTGCACTACCACTTGCAACGATCGCATCCTTCGGAATCGCATTCGCATTTCTGGACTGCATACCCGTTGCAACCGCAGCGATGATACCAGCACCGATGACCACCAGTGAAATTACATTTGTATTCTTCTTCATTTCTTTTTCCCTTCAACCGTGCCCAGTGACAGTTGTGGCACTTATGTCAAATCATTCACATATTATAACACAGGCCTGTAGCGGCAACAAGTCGCAAAAAGCGCCCCTCACGGGACGCTTCCAGCGGATAAAACATTGTCTTATGTTGTATATGTCAAACGGGGAACCGCCCCGATATGACTGAGTTTACTCGACATCCTGGATGGCCTCATAGCCTTCCTCGCCGGTACGTACCTTGACGGCACGCATCACATTGTAAACGAAGATCTTGCCATCGCCGATGTGACCGGTATAGAGTGTCTTTTTTGCAGTTTCGATGACGTGGTCGACCGGAATCTTCGACACGATGACCTCGACCTTGATCTTCGGGATCAGCGTGGAATCGACGGTTACACCACGGTACTTCTCCTGCGAACCACGCTGGAGACCGGAGCCCATGACCTGCGTCACGGTCATACCGGTGACACCGAGGCTGTTCAGTGCTCTCTTCAGCGCATCGAAGCTGGAGAGACGGCAGATGATGGATACCTTATGCATATCCGTGATATACGGTGTGACCACACCCGGCTCTCTAGTGGCGGTCGTGGTTTCCGCTACCTCCGTCACCTTGATGGCCGCGTTCTTCTGGGCGTCCGACGCCTTCTCATACTCATTTT
Organism: uncultured Oribacterium sp.; assembly: GCA_937927445.1. Taxonomy (GTDB): domain Bacteria; phylum Bacillota; class Clostridia; order Lachnospirales; family Lachnospiraceae; genus Oribacterium. Next base: position 3,309 of record CALAOB010000163.1, read on the forward strand.
CACCGAGATCGGTATTCTCGTTTGCCTCGACCGTCATGTCAGTGACATCCGTGATTGAGAAACCGGAGTATGCAGAGGTCAAGCCGTGCTCATGCACATCGAGGCCATCGATTTCGATCTTCGCCGGTACACGGAGGCCGATGGTCTTATCGATGATCTTAAAGACGATAAACATGGTGATGAGTGTGTACGCCGCGATGCCGATGACACCGAGCACCTGTACACCGAGCTGTGCGAGTCCGCCGCCGTAGAAGAGGCCGACACCGACACCATCTGCACCGGTGGAGAACAGGCCGACGGCGATGGTACCCCACATACCGTTTACCATATGGACGGATACGGCACCGACCGGATCATCGATCTTCGCCTTGTTATCGAAAAACTCAACCGACAGTACGACGAGGATACCAGCGACGAGGCCAATGAAGAAGGCCCCTACCGGAGTGACGCAGTCGCAAGGTGCGGTGATGGCCACGAGGCCTGCGAGTGCACCATTGAAGGTCATCGATACATCCGGCTTACCATAGCGGATCCAGGTAAAGATCATGGTGGTGACGGTCGCGACAGCAGCGGCCAAGTTCGTCGTCATAAATGCAGTGGCCGCGGTGATGGCATTGTCCTCGGTCGCCATCGCAGCGGTGGAGCCACCATTGAAACCGAACCAGCAGAACCAGAGAATAAATACACCGAGTGCAGCGGCCAGCATGTTGTGGCCCGGGATCGCACGTGCCTTTCCGTTCCGGTCATACTTTCCGATACGAGGTCCGAGCATCCATGCACCGAGGCAGGCGATCAGTCCGCCGGTCATATGAACCGCTGCAGAACCTGCGAAATCGTGGAAGCCTATGGCACTCAGCCATCCACCGCCCCATACCCAGTGGCCTTCGATCGGGTAGATGATCAGGGAGATGACCGCGGAGTATACACAGTAGGCCTTGAAGTTGGTTCGCTCGGCCATGGAGCCGGAAACGATGGTGGCAGCCGTTGCGCAGAAGACCGTCTCGAAGATCACGTAGCACCAGAGCGGCATGTTCTGCGGTACCACGGAATTCGCGGCGGTGTAGCTTCCCCGGATCAGCGGATCGAAGCCTCCGACCAGTGGACCGGTGCCGGCGAACATCAGACCGAAGCCGATCAGCCAGAAACACGGTGTACCGATACAGAAATCCATCATGTTTTTCATGAGGATATTGCCGGTATTCTTCGCGCGGGTGAGACCTGCTTCACATAGTGCGAAGCCTGCCTGCATGAAGTAGATGAGTGCGGTTGCGATCAGCACCCAGGTAACGGTAGACAAACTGATTTCCATAACTCTCCTCCTTTAGGTATAGCAAAAGGGCGTCTGGAAAATCCAGACGCCCTTGCCCATGGACGGTATTATAGTTATAGCTCGACGCGAAGTCCACTAATTTTTAGTTATATCTGAAATAAAAATATACTGCCAACCCGTCGGGCCCCTGAGCGAACTTAAAGAGCGTCCCTTTCGGAACGCTCTTCGATCACCATAATGGCATTTATCAGTTGAAGTACTCCTTCGCTGCGCGGAAAAGACCCATATCATAGTTACCAGGAACGTTCTTATACAGTCCGCTGCCCCAGCGCTCTGTGTGACCCATCTTACCGAGGACACGACCATCCGGCGAGGTGATACCCTCGACCGCATAGTAGGAGCCGTTCGGGTTGTACTGGATATCCATGGTCGGATGACCCTCGAGATCCACGTACTGCGTCGCGATCTGACCGTTCTCGACGAGCTGCTGGAAAAGTGCCGGCTCACAGAGGAAGCGGCCCTCACCGTGGGAGATCGGTACGCTGTAGATGTCGCCCGGCTGGCTGTCTGCGAGCCATGGAGACATGTTCGAAGCGACACGGATGTTGACGATCTTCGACTGGTGACGTCCGATCGTGTTGAAGGTCAGGGTCGGACAGTGCTCATCGGTATCACGGATCTCACCGTACGGTACGAGACCGAGCTTAATGAGGGCCTGGAAGCCGTTGCAGATACCGAGCATGAGACCATCGCGCTTGTTCAGCATATCCATGGTTGCGTTCTTCACGGCCTCGTTCCGGAAGAAGGAGGTGATGAACTTCGCAGAGCCGTCCGGCTCGTCACCACCGGAGAAACCACCCGGGATGAAGATCATCTGCGACTCGGCGATCCGCTTCGCTACCTGCTCGACGGAATCACTGATGTCCTGCTTCGTCATATTGCGTACGACGATGATCTCCGGCTCGAGTCCGGCGTCGGCGCAGGCCTTCGCAGAATCATACTCACAGTTGTTGCCCGGGAAGACCGGAATCAGGACATGCGGCTTCTCCACCTGGATGGCCGGAGCGACCCACTCCTCTTCCGTGTAATCCGGAATCGTAACGTCTGCAGCACTCTCCTCGCTGTCCTTATCGAGGTTCATATTGCAGGTAAAGACCTTCTCGAGCTTATCCTCATAGGATGCCTCGAGGTCAGCGAGCTTCAGGGTCTCGTCGTTGTAACGGATCTCTGCATTGTCCGTCGTGACACCGAGGTCTGCCACGATGATGTTCGCAGCCTTCACAGCCGTATCGTTATAGATCGCATCACGGTCTGCTGCGTCACGGAGCTCCAGAAGGAAGCTGCCGTACTGATAGCCGAAGATGTCCTCGACGCTCAGGCTCGGTGCGAAATCGAAGCCGATGTCGTTACCCATGCACTGCTTCAGTACCGCCTCTGCGGCACCACCGTAGGTCGGGGTGTAGATGGACGCGAGCTTACCGTCGAGTACGAGCTTGTGTACGTACGCGAACAGGGCGAGGAGGGACTCCTTCACCGGAAGCTCGTCACGGTACTGCGGCTTCAGCCAGAGTACCGGATGACCGGCTGCCTTATACTCCGGGCTCACGATGTTCTTCGCATCCTCTGTGGTGATGGCGAAGGAAACGAGCGTAGGCGGAACATCGAGCTTCTCGAAGGTACCGGACATGGAGTCCTTACCACCGATCGCGGCGATGCCGAGGTCGAGCTGTGCGTTAAATGCACCGAGCAGTGCCTCAAGTGGCTGTCCCCAGCGCTCCGGCTCACGACCTGGCTTACCGAAGTACTCCTGGAAGGTGAGGTAGGTATCCTCGAAGCCGGCACCGGTGGCGATCAGCTTCGCTGCGGACTCAACGACCGCGAGGTAGGCACCCTTGTAGCAGTTCTTCTCAGTGATAAACGGGTTATATCCATAGGCCATGACGGAGCTGTCATCGGTGTGGCCTTTTTCGACGGAAATCTTCGCTGCCATCGCCTGTACCGGTGTGCGCTGATTCTTACCGCCGAACGGCATCAGCACGGTACCGGCACCGATGGTGGAGTCGAAACGCTCGCTGAGTCCACGCTTGCTGACGACGTTGAGATCCTCGGCCAGAGCTTCATAGTTCTCGGCGAAGCTGCCCTTCACCTCACGGGCAATGCTTCCGCCCGCCGCGGTCTTCACGCTAATGTGCTTCTCGGCACCGTTACTGTTCAGGAAGTCTCTCGAAAGATCGATGACGTTCTTTCCGTTCCAGTGTGCGACGAGACGATTGGTATCGGTGACATCTGCCACGTGCGTCGCCTCGAGGTTCTCCTCATGTGCGAGTGCGAGGAAACGCTCCATATCCTCCGGAGCGACAACCACGGCCATACGCTCCTGAGACTCGGAGATCGCAAGCTCTGTGCCATCGAGACCGGCATACTTCTTCGGAACCTTATCGAGATTGATGTCAAGACCATCCGCGAGCTCACCGATGGCAACGGATACACCGCCGGCACCGAAGTCGTTGCAGCGCTTGATCAGCTTACTTGCCTCCGGATTACGGAAGAGACGCTGCAGCTTACGCTCCTCAGGTGCATTACCCTTCTGTACTTCTGCGCCGTCCTTCTCGAGGGACTCGACGTTGTGGGACTTGGAGGAACCGGTGGCACCGCCGATACCATCACGGCCGGTACGACCGCCGAGGAGGATGACGACATCACCCGGCGCCGGAACCTCACGACGTACGTTCTCTGCCGGTGCGGCTGCGACGACGGCACCGATCTCCATACGCTTTGCGACATAGCCCGGATGATAGATCTCATCGACGAGGCCGGTCGCGAGGCCGATCTGGTTACCATAGCTGGAGTAACCATTGGCCGCGGTCGTCACGAGCTTACGCTGTGGCAGCTTGCCCTTCATGGTCTCCTGTACCGGCACGGTCGGATCACCGGCACCGGTCACACGCATCGCCTGATATACATAGCTTCTGCCGGACAGCGGATCACGGATCGCGCCACCGATGCAGGTAGCCGCACCACCAAACGGCTCGATCTCGGTCGGGTGGTTGTGGGTCTCGTTTTTAAAGAGCAGGAGCCAGTCCTGATCCTCGCCATCGACCTTTACGGTGATCTTTACGGTGCAGGCATTGATCTCCTCCGACTCATCGAGCTTCTGGAGCTTTCCTTCTTTCTTCAGCACCTTCGCAGCGAGGGTTCCGATATCCATGAGGTTGATCGGCTTCGTGCGGTTCAGCTCCTTACGGGCTGCGATGTAACGATCCCAGGCCTTCTGAAGCTCCGGATCGGCGAAATCCACCTGATCGATCGTGGTCAGGAAGGTGGTATGACGGCAGTGATCGGACCAGTAGGTATCGATCATACGGATTTCCGTGATGCTCGGATCACGATGCTCGGACTTGAAGTAATCACGGCAGAACTCGAGATCATCGAGGTCCATCGCGAGGCCCTTCTCCTGACGGAAGGCATCAAGCGCCTCATTCGGTGCATCGATGAAGCCGGTGAGGGTCTCAACCTCGGTCGGGATCTCATACTTCACATCGAGGGTCGCATAGGTATCGAGGGACGCCTCTCTCGACTCCACCGGGTTGATGACATACTTCTTGATTTCTGCGATCTCGTCCGCGCTCAGATCGCCGTAGAGGAGGTACACCTTTGCGGAACGTACCTTCGGACGCTCACCCTGGGTGAGGATCTGGATGCACTGTGCGGCAGAGTCTGCGCGCTGGTCGAACTGACCCGGCAGGAACTCAACGGCGAAGACATACGCACCGTCCTGCTTCGGGAGCTCAGTCGATACATCATCGAGCTGCGGCTCGCTGAGCACGAGCTGTACAGCCTTATCAAAGGTCTCCTGGTCCAGTCCCTCGACGTCGTAACGGTTCAGAAGCCGTACGTCCGTGAGGTTCCTGATCAGCAGGATGTGACGGATATCATGGCGGAGTCCCTGTGCCTCGTGGCGGAGACCCTGCTTCTTCTCAACATAAATTCTATTTACCATGGATCGTAATCCTCCTGGATATATGCAGTCCGGTTCCATCGCTGGAACCGGGATGATCAGTTATAGCGAAATACAGTAGGTATATCCTGTCAGCGGGAAATGATCATAGCGGATATCGGCGCACCGCGACGATGATCAGTTCAGCGCCTTCAGTGCACGCTGTCCGATGTCCTTCCGCATGTGCATCTTCTCGAAACTTACCTTCGCTGCACTTGCGTAGGCCTTCTCGATGGCCTCCTTCAGGGTCGGCGCAGTCTCGACGACGCCGAGCACACGACCGCCGTGGGTATAGAGCTTTCCATCGCGGAGGTCTGCACCTGCGACATAGACATTGTCCACCTGATCGACGCCCGTGATCTCGAAGCCGGACTCGTAAGCCACCGGATATCCGCCGGATGCCTCGATGATACAGCAGGCGGATTCATCCTTCCACTTCACCTCGACGTCGGCAAGGCGACCCTCGGTGACGGCCTGCATGATGGTCAGCAGGTCGGAATCCAGCAGCGGCAGTACGACCTGCGCCTCCGGATCGCCGAAGCGGCAGTTGTACTCGATGACCTTCGGGCCATCCTTCGTCAGCATGAGGCCGAAGTAGAGGCAGCCCTTGAAGGTGCGGCCCTCGCTCTTCATCGCTTCGATGGTCGGCTTGAAGATGGTCTCCATGCAGACATCAGCGATTTCCTTCGTGTAGTACGGGTTCGGTGCGATGGTGCCCATACCGCCGGTATTGAGGCCCTCATCGTTGTCGTTGGCACGCTTGTGATCCATGGAGCTGATCATCGGCACGACGACATTACCGTCGGTGAAGCTGAGGACAGAGACCTCCGGACCCTCGAGGTACTCCTCGATGACGATCTGATCGCCGGAGTGGCCGAACTTGTGCTCTGCCATGATGGTCTTGATGCCCTCGATCGCCTCTTCACGGGTCATCGCGATGATGACGCCCTTTCCGAGTGCGAGTCCGTCCGCCTTGATGACGGTCGGGATCGGGCAGGTCTCGACATACGCCTCTGCAGCGTGAATATCAGTGAATACCTCATAGCCCGCGGTCGGGATGTGGTACTTCTTCATCAGGTTCTTCGAGAATACCTTCGAACCCTCGATGATGGCTGCCTTGCCCTCCGGTCCGAAGGCCGGGATACCGGCTGCCTCGAGTGCATCGACCATGCCCGCAACGAGCGGGTCGTCCGGTGCGACGACCACATAATCCAGCTTCTGCTCGACGGCGAACTTTACGACGCCCTCGACATCGGTTGCCTTGATCTCCGGTACGCACTCGGCGTCTCTTGCGATACCGCCGTTGCCAGGGATCGCATAGAGCTTCTCGACTGAAGGATTCTTCCTGATTGCTTTGATGATGGCATGCTCACGTCCACCACCACCTACGACGCCAATTCTCATCGTTTATGCCTCCTGTTCACTCTTCTGTTGACGGATTTCCTTACTCATCAGCTCGGCGGCAGCCGGCAGAAGCTTCCACTCCGCCTGCTCCATCACGCGCTTCTGAAGGATCTCCGGTGTATCGCCCTCCTCGATGGCGACGGCCTTCTGAAGAAGGATACGTCCGCCATCCGGAATTTCGTTTACGAGATGTACGGTTGCACCGGTCACCTTGACACCGTAGGCGAGTGCGGCCTCATGCGGGCGAAGCCCGTACATGCCCTTGCCGCAAAAGCTCGGGATCAGGGACGGATGGATGTTGATGATGCGATCCGCATACGCATGGATGAAATCCGGGCCCAGGATCGTCAGATAGCCTGCCAGGATGACGAGGTCAATGCGGTGGGCCTTCAGGGTTTCGATCAGCTTCGGCTCATCCTTATGCACGACCGTATGCTCGATGCCGGCCTTCTCTGCACGTTCCAGCGCATAGATCCCCTCACGGGAGCCGACGACGAGGACGATCTCGCCATCCGGGATCTCACCACGATGCTGTGCATCGATCAGTGCCTGGAGGTTGGTACCACCACCGCTGACCAGCACGGCAATTCTAGTTATATTCTTCATTATGTTTTCCCCAGTGTGATTAATGGTGGAACAGTCTCATACCGGTAAAGCACAGTACCATACCGTACTTATCCGCGGTCTCGATGACGTTGTCGTCACGGATGGATCCGCCCGGCTCTGCGATGTAGCTGACACCGGACTTCCGTGCACGCTCGACATTATCGCCGAACGGGAAGAACGCGTCGGAGCCGAGGGCCGTTCCGGTCAGTGTTGCGAGGTAGGCCTTCTGCTCTGCTCTCGTAAATGGAGCCGGCTGCTCGGTGAAGTACTGCTGCCATGCGCCATCCTTCAGGACATCGTCACACTCCTCGGAGAGGTATACATCGATGACATTGTCACGATCGGCACGACGGAGGCCTTCCTTGAACGGAAGGTTCAGAACGCGGTCGGTCTGACGAAGGTGCCAGTGATCGGCCTTATCGCCTGCAAGACGTGTGCAATGTACTCTGGACTGCTGTCCGGCACCGACACCGATGGCCTGACCGTCTTCTGCATACGCTACGGAGTTGGACTGCGTGTACTTGATGGTGATGAGGGCGATGGTCATGTTGAGACGCGCCTCCTCGGTGAGCTCCTTGTTCTGGCTCACGATGTTTGCGAAGGCCTCATCGGTCACCTTGTACTCGTTACGACCCTGCTCGAAGGTCACACCGAATACCTGCTTGTGCTCGACCGGATCCGGGCGGTAGCTCGGGTCGATCTTGATGACGTTATAGTTACCCTTCTTCTTCGTCTTCAGGATCTCGAGTGCTTCCTCCGTATAGTCCGGGGCAATGACGCCATCGGACACTTCGCGGTGGATGATGCGTGCGGTCGTCGCATCACAGGTATCCGACAGGGCGATGAAGTCACCGTAAGAAGACATACGATCGACACCACGTGCTCTCGCATATGCACAGGCCAGCGGAGACTCGTCGAGCCCCTCGATATCATCTACGAAGCAGGCCTTCTTCAGCTTGTCGGAAAGCTTCCGTCCGATCGAGGCACCGGAAGGGGAAACGTGCTTGAAGGAAGCGGCGGCAACCATGCCGGTGGCTTCCTTGAGATCGGAAACCAGCTGCCAGCTGTTCAGTGCATCGAGGAAGTTGATATAGCCAGGACGGCCATTCAGAATCTCGATCGGAAGATCAGAACCGTCGTGCATGTAGATCTTCGCCGGCTTCTGATTCGGGTTCATACCATACTTTAATTCAAACTCTTTCATCGCTGCCCTCTCCTCTTATGCGTTCACCTGAGTGAACTTGTTGATCATTCTGTTCGTTACGCTGCCGTCCACGACATTGATATAGCGTACGTACATGGAAATCTTATTATCCTCGTTCAGGCTGTTCCAGATCGCCTCTGCGAACTCGTCTGCGCTGTTCGGAATTGCGACACGCTCCGGCTCACCCTCGAAGGTCGGAATCGGATTGCCGTTCTGCTTGTAGGTGTGGATGAAGTGGCCGAGGCCGTTCTGCAGCCTGTAGCTGTAGGTGTAACGTGCACAGTCTGTGCCCTCTGCGTCCTGGGACTTGAGAATCGACATCTTATAGCGGTCGGAATCATCGAGCATCACGAGGCCGCTGATACGCGGTGTCCAGTTCGGACCGTCCGGCTCGAACTCGCGGGTCTCAAGGGCCTCCTCGAAGGTGTTGCCATCCTTCAGGAAATCATAGATGGTGTCCGTCTGATCACCATTGGTCACGATCAGGTTATCACCGATCTTACGGATCGGGCTGTAGATGATGAGGCTCGGGTCCTCGACCTTGCTGGCGTCTGCCGGGTAGATGGTGACGGTGTCACCATCCTCGATAAATACGCGGTTTCTGGAGTTTGCGCTACGACCCATGATGAAGTAAGCGATGGCGATGGACTGTCCATCCGCGGACTTGCCGATCACGATGCCACGGCCAGGGTACTCGTTGTTCTTCAGCAGCTCTGGAAGCTGTGCTACATCATATGTTGCCATGTTTACTCTCCTTACTCTAAAACGACCTTATCGTCGGACTCGATGATCTCACCGAGGTGGTATGCCTCGACACCATTTGCACGAAGTACCTCGAGGGCAGCTGCCTCATCCTCCTTCGCTACGACAACGCTCATGCCGACACCCATGTTGTAGGTGTTGAACATATCGTGGGTAGACACATCGCCGGTCTTCTGGATCAGCTTGAAGATCGGAAGCACGCGTACGTCATCCATCTTGATCTTTGCACCGAGGCCATCCGGGATGGATCTCGGGATGTTCTCATAGAAACCACCGCCGGTGATGTGGCTGATGGCCTTTACCGTTACCTTCTCGAGCAGCTGAAGAACCGGCTTTACATAGATGACCGTCGGAGTCAGCAGGGTCTCACCGAGGGACTTGCCATCGAGCTCCTCGAGCGGCTTGCGAAGCTCCTCCTTCGTGATATGGTCAATGTCGAAGACTTTACGTACGAGTGAGAAACCGTTGGAGTGCACACCGGAGCTCGGAAGTGCGATTACGACATCGCCTGCCTTCATGGAGTTGTTGTCGATGACCTTGTCCTTATCGACGATACCGACAGAGAAACCGGCGAGATCGTACTCGTCCTCCGGATAGAAGCCCGGCATCTCGGCGGTCTCACCACCGATCAGCGCACTGTCACTCTGTACGCAGCCTTCGGCTACGCCCTTTACGATATCCGCGATCTTCTCCGGCACGTTCTTGCCGCAGGCGATGTAATCGAGGAAGAACAGTGGCTTCGCACCACAGCAGATGACATCGTTTACACACATCGCGACGCAGTCGATGCCGACGGTGTCATACTTCTCCATCAGGAAGGAAATCTTCAGCTTCGTGCCGACACCATCGGTACCGGATACGAGAATCGGGTGCTTGTAGCCCTCCGGAAGCTCGAACAGACCACCGAAGCCGCCGAGACCGGATGCCACACCCTCGGTCATGGTTCTTGCAACGTACTGCTTCATCAGCTCTACGGACTTGTAGCCGGCCGTGATATCAACACCTGCCTCCTTGTATGCCTCACTGTAGCTCTTTGTATTCATATCTAAACTCCTTTATCGTTTGATCGTAGTGATACTTTATAAATTTAAGCATTGGCCTCACTGTTCGGATTCCACTTCTTGTTCGGGTCATCCGTGTGTGCATCTCTCCAGGCCTTTGGAATCTTCTCTTCGAAACGATTCTTCTCGCTGACGCTTGGCAGCTCCGTTGAATACTGACCATTGAAGCATGCCGCACAGTAGCCTGCATTCGGATCATTCTTCGCGATGCGCAGCACATTCTCTACACTGAGGTATCCGAGCGAATCGACACCGATGATCTTCGCAATCTCATCGACGGTATGGTGGCAGGCGATCAGATTGTCCTGACTGTCGATATCGGTTCCATAGTAGCATGGGTACAGGAATGGCGGTGCGGATATACGCATGTGGATTTCCTTCGCGCCGGCCTCCCGCACGAGCTTGACGAGACGTGCGCTGGTGGTTCCACGTACGATGGAGTCATCGATCAGGACGACACGCTTGCCCTCGATTTCGGAGCGGATCGTGTTCAGCTTGATCTTGACGAGATTCTCACGCTCGGTCTGTCCCGGTGCGATGAAGGTTCGTCCGATGTACTTGTTTTTGATGAGACCGATACCATACGGGATACCGGACTTCCGGCTGTAGCCGACCGCGGCATCGAGGCCGGAGTCAGGCACGCCGATGACGACGTCTGCATCGACCGGATGCTCCTCTGCGAGGAATTCACCGGCACGCATTCTGGCATCGTGTACAGATGCACCATCGATGATGGAATCCGGACGTGCGAAATAGATATACTCGAAAACGCAGGTAGACGGCTTCACCGTCTTGCAGTGATCCTTGATGGAGCGGAGACCATTCTGGTCCATGACCATGATCTCACCCGGCTCGAGGTCACGCACCAGCTTCGCACCGACTGCGTCAAGTGCACAGGACTCGCTGGCAAATACGACCGAGCCGTCCTCGGTTTCACCATAGCAGAGCGGGCGGAAGCCGTGCGGATCACGTACGGCGATCAGCTTCGACGGTGACATGATGACCAGAGAGAAGGCACCGTGCAGCTTCCCTACAGAATTGGTCACCGCCTCTTCGATCGACTTCGTCTTCAGACGCTCACGCGTGATGACATAAGAGATCGCCTCGGTATCCGTGGTGGACTGGAAGATACAGCCATCCAGCTCGAGGTTACGGCGAAGCTCTGTGGAATTGACCAGATTTCCGTTATGACAGAGTGCCATACGGCCCTTCACATGATTTACGACGATCGGCTGGGCATTGATACGGTTTGTGATGCCGGAGGTGGAGTAACGCACGTGACCACAGGCCATCTGTCCGTCACCCAGACGATCCAGCTGATCCTTTGTCATCGCCTCGCTGACGAGACCGAGCTCACGATAGAAACGGAAGACACCCTCGTCGTTTACGACGATACCGGCCGATTCCTGGCCGCGGTGCTGTAACGCAAACAGCCCATAGTAGGTCAGTCTTGCAAGTGGCTTGGTGGTCTTCGAGTACATGCCAAATACGCCACACTCGTCATTAATTTTTCCCATAGATTCCCCTCATGATATATATAATTGCTGGTAGACAGTTACATTCACAGATCAGCTGTTAAACTGCGCCTCGATAGCGGCATTCTTCTCCAGGATATTCTGATGATTCTTGTCACGCTCATCCTGCAGCTTCTGTGCGAGTGCGGCATCTTCGATCGCCAACATCTCGATAGCGAGCAGTGCTGCGTTCTTTGCCGTGTTGACGCCGACCGTGGCAACCGGAATTCCAGGTGGCATCATGACCGTGGAAAGAAGTGCATCCATGCCCTCGAGTACCTTCGATGAACACGGAATACCGATCACCGGAAGTGTGGTATTCGCTGCGATGGCACCTGCGAGGTGAGCGGCCATGCCGGCAGCGGCGATGATGACACCGAAGCCATTTTCACATGCGGATTTCGAGAACTGTGCAGCCTCCTCCGGTGTTCTGTGGGCACTGTATACATGAACTTCAACAGGTACTCCATACTCCTTCAGTACACTGATGCCTTTTTCAACTACTGGAAGATCTGAATCACTTCCCATGATGATCGCAACTTTTTTCATGCAAACTCCTTTCCTGATCCGTGGAAGCACCGCTTCCGATATCACTCTGAATACGTCCGCCCGGAGGGCATCACAGTGAACTCATGCCAGAAGCGTGAGCCTGTAATCAACAACAAAAAGAGGGAGCAGCGCACGCTGTTCCCCCTTCTATCATTTTACGGTATTCGAATAAACGTCGTTATTAATTTCACAGCTTACACTAAGCCCGATGAATCCGGCCTGTCCTGAGAATCCGAGTGCACACATCGCTAAAAAGTGATTCGTATGTCTGTTTCCAGCCATGTGCTTCATCCCCAAATCCTTTCGCCCGAGAAACTTGTGAACAACGACAACAAAATTATATTAGATGCCGTCTGCTCCGTCAAGCTGTCACTTTGCCATTTTAAGAAGGATTTCGTTTGAACGGCTTATGAACTTTGCCATCTCATCTGCGCTCAGCGGGGACTGCTGCAGCTTCGCAAGATCGTACAGCTGCTCGGAGATCATATCGACGGTCTCCTTCGCTGCTTCGTCCGTACGATGCTCGATCAGATACTGTACCAGCGGATGTTCAGTATTGAGAATCAGGGTCTCATCGACCGGCATATCACCCATCGGCATACCGCTCATCGCATACATCTTCATCATGTCATTCATACGACGGCTCTCCTCGGAGATGGACAGCATCGCGGCGATGGAGGACTGTGTCAGCTTCTGAAGCTTTACCGTCAGCTTGTCCTTCTTCGATGCGGCACGGATCTCGGTTTCCAGATCCTTCTGCTGCTCGTCGAGGGTCTTCTGCTCATCCTCACTTACCGCTGCCTTGAACTCCTCACTGAGATCGGCATCGATTCTGCGGAAGTGAACGCCCTGATTCTTCGCCTCGAGCTCAGAGATGAACGGCTGATCGATGCGCTCCGGCAGGATGACGGCATCCTTACCTGCATTCTTAAACATCGCGATGTACTGACTCTGCTGAACCGGGTCGGTGACATAGTAGATGACCTTGTTCTTTTCCGCCTTGTCACTGTTTTCTGCCGTCTTCGCTGTATCTTCCGTGGAAGCAGTCGTCTCGTCTGCAGTGCTGTTCTCAGCATTGGCCTTCTCTGTGGCTTCGTCGACGTCACTCTTCTCGACCTCGAGGCACTCCGGCAGGGCGAGGAACTTACCGTTGATGTCCTTGAAGAGGATGTAATCGGTCATCTTCTTACAGAACTTGTCGTCGCGGAGGCAGCCATACTTGATGAATGGTGCGATATCGTCCCAGTACTTCTCGTAGTTCTCACGATCGGTCTTGCAGAGGCCGGAGAGCTTATCAGCGACCTTCTTCGTGATGTAATCCTGGATCTTCTTTACGAAACCGTCGTTCTGAAGCTGGGATCTCGATACGTTCAGCGGCAGATCCGGACAGTCGATGACGCCCTTCAGGAGCATCAGATACTCCGGGATGACCTCCTTGATGTTGTCTGCGACGAAGACCTGATTGTTATAGAGTTTGATGGTACCCTCGGCAGACTCATACTCCATATTGATCTTCGGGAAGTAGAGGATGCCCTTCAGGTTGTACGGGTAGTCCATGTTCAGGTGGATCCAGAACAGCGGCTCCTTATAGTCGCGGAATACCTTATGATAGAAGTCGATGTACTCTTCCTTCGTGCACTCGGACGGTGTCTTGCCCCAGAGCGGATGCGTATCGTTCAGAAGCTGCGGACGCTTCTCGATCTTCAGCTTCGCCGGTGTTTTCGTTTCCTTGCCTTCCGCGTCCTTCTCGACCTTCTCCGGGATCTCCTCTACGACGACATCACCGTCCTTCTTCTGATCCGCCTGGATGGTTTCGGTTTCCTTCGGGAGCTTCGTGATATAGATCTCTACCGGCATAAAGGAGCAGTACTTCTCGATGATCTCACGCATCTCCCACTCGTTATCGTACTTGAGACAGTCATCGTTCAGGTGGAGGGTGATGGTGGTACCGATGGTCTTCTTGTCGCCGTCGGTCATCTCATACTCGGTGCCGCCGTTGCAGCTCCAGTGAATCGGCGTTGCATCCTGCTTATAGGACAGGGTGTCGATGTCGACCTGATCTGCAACCATGAAGACACTGTAGAAGCCGAGACCGAAGTGGCCGATGATCTGATCATCGTTGGCCTTATCCTTATACTTGTTGATGAAGTCGGTCGCACCGGAGAAGGCGATCTGATTGATGTACTTCTCGACCTCCTCTGCCGTCATACCGATACCGTTATCCTGGAAGGTGACGGTCTTATGCTCGGAATCGACGATCACATCCACTCTGCCCTTATAGTCCGCCGGCTTCGTCCACTCACCGATGAGACTCAGCTTCTCCAGCTTCGTGATCGCGTCACATGCGTTTGAGATCTCCTCACGTACGAAGATGTCCTGATCGGAATACATCCACTTCTTGATGATCGGGAATATGTTTTCAGAATTGATTGAAAGTGTACCCTTCTGTGCCATAACATTTACCTCTTATCGTATGTAGATTTCATCCTGTACCGTCAGGCTTCGTGTACGGCAGCCGTGTGGCCGCTACAGGAAGGGCGATACAGATGATGTATTTTATTCACAACGGAAAGAAGTATAACACCGATGTTAGCACTCTACAAGTGATACTGCTAACAATTCATAGATAATTCATAATTCGAGGAATTAAAAAAGGCCCCATCACTGGGGCCTGAAGTGTGGAACTGCGGGGACTCGAACCCGGGACCGATCGGTTATGAGCCGACTGCTCTAACCAGCTGAGCTACAGTTCCATCTTATATAAATATCGGGGAATCGATATTTATCAGTTTAAAAAAGCCTTAGCTTCGGAAAGCTAAGGCTGAAAGCCGGGATTCGGACTCGAACCGAAGACCTACTGATTACAAATCAGTTGCTCTACCAACTGAGCTATACCGGCACAACTCCCCCAGTCGGACTCGAACCAACGACACCGCGGTTAACAGCCGCGTGCTCTACCGACTGAGCTATGGAGGAATAGCTGCCCCGCGAAGGGAACAATTTTTATAAATCGTGCCTTGAAAACTATATACCGCTCATATATTTTATTCTGTAGATAAAACATCAAAACCTACCAGTCACATTGGATAAGCCCTCGACCTATTAGTAACTATCACCTGAATGCTTTA
>CALAOB010000164.1 GCA_937927445.1 uncultured Oribacterium sp.
CCAAAACAGGATGCCTACTTTTAAAAGTGTCCTTGACAAGGGGTACACTTCATTTCAATCGATTTTATAGGCATGATGTCCATGAATCGGGGACATCATGCCTACGGTTCAACTGGAATTTGAGTCATTTCCGTAGGCATGATGAAGATTTAAAGCGCTTACCGTGCCTGCAGTTGAACATTCCTAAGCAAAAAGCATGTCATATTGATATGCTGAATATATCAAATATACAGTTTACATATAATATGAAGCGACTACAATAAGCATCGAGATGAGAGGCGTTTATGCTGTCTATGATCTTTCCAAAAGAAGATAAGTCAGAGCTTTTGAGAGGTGTTTATGATGTCTACAATTTTTCCGAGAGAAGATAAGTCCGAGCTTTTATTTCAGAAGATTCTGGAGGACGAGGATGCCTGTGCGCGGCTGTCCGAGACGTTTTACGGGGCAATCGATCCGGATCAGACGATGGTGGGCGGTTATCTGAAGCCACAGGAGTTTGCGAAGGCGCTGTTTGATGCCTACACGAACCGGGATCTGTCGGCGCTTCTGATGGCACTGACGCAGAACAGTATGTTTGATCTGCTGCGGAACGCCTATCTTGCGCCGTTCCGCTTCAACGAGGATGGGAAGGAGAATCCGATCATTCTGACGGATGACGACGGAAATCTCCGAAAGGATCTCGATGTGAAGGTGCCAGAGGCGGATTACGAGCGGTTCCATCGGGAGTTCCGGCACATGGAGGACTGTAAGATGTACCTCGCCCATGGCTGCCGACTGAACCACGCCTACGACGAAGATACCATGGATGTCGTCGAGCGGAAGTCCTTCGATCACTATGGCGTGCTCCTAATCTATGATCTGCCGGATACGGTGAAGCAGCAGGAGACCGAAGCCCAGGCCTACGCGGCGGTGCTCGATATCGTGCTGAAGCTTCAGAAGGAGCTGCCGACGGCCACGGTGTATTATGGTCAGGATGTCGTGAAGGAGGGAGCGCGCGGCTATGATGAGCTCGGCGTGTTCCTTCACAGGCACCTTCTGAAGAAGAACTTCGACCGGAATCTCGCGACCGTTACGAAGATTCTGCATGGCTGAAATACGTTGACCGTTACGAAGATTCTGCATGACTGAAATACGTTGACTGTTACAAAGATTCTGCATGGCTGAAATACGGCGACCGTTCAGTGAAAGAGCGTCGAATGGCCTGTTGCCACTGGGGTTTCTCGTCGCACGGCACTTCGCCTGCCGACCGCCGGCGCCCTGCGTGAACAGCTGCAACATATGAAAAGAGGCATCAGAGATGGAACTGGAAGCTGCTTTACAAAATCATATGGAGGTGCACTGGATGGAGTACACCGCGGATGACGCGGACATCCCCATCACAGAGGCGAGCCTGATCGAGAAGTCGGCCATCATCGGTCGCTGCGGGCTCGAGCTTCTGTCCTGCGGCACCGGTGCGTGGCGAGTACGGAGCTCGATGAACACGCTGTCGCGAGAGCTCGGGGTGACCTGCACTGTAGACATTGGCCTCATGTCGCTCACGTATAACTGCTTCGACGGCGAGGAGTGCGTGTCGCAGTCGCTCTGCCTCTCGAACACGGGCGTCAATACCTCGAAGCTCAATCGTCTCGAGCATTTCGTCGTGGATTTCCCGACGAAGGGCATCTACCGGACCGGTGCAGAGCTTCACGCGGAGCTCGATGAGATCGAGCACATCCATGCCCTCTACAGTCCAGCGAAGCTCGGTCTCGCGGCGGCCCTCGCGTGTGGCGGATTCACCTTCCTGCTGGGCGGCGGTCTGCCGGAGATGCTGCTCGCCTTCTGTGGCGCAGGCATCGGCAACGCGGTCCGCTGCAAGCTGATCAGGCATCACTACACGCTCTTCATGAACGTGGCGGTCTCGGTCGCGGCTGCTTGCCTGACCTATACGATTCTTCTTCGGCTCGCCCAGCTGCTGTTCGGCCTCGCGCCGATCCATGAGGCCGGCTATATCTGCGCGATGCTCTTCATCATCCCGGGCTTCCCGTTCATCACGAGCGGCATAGACCTCGCGAAGCTCGACCTCCGTAGTGGCCTTGAGCGTATGAGCTACGCGCTTATCATAATCCTCGTTGCGACCCTGTCCGCCTGGATCATGGCCCTCCTGTTTCATCTCTGTCCCCTCGATTTCATGCCGCTCGGGCTCAATGCAGGCGAGCTGATCGTCTGTCGCCTGCTCGCAAGCTTCTGTGGCGTCTTCGGGTTCTCCATCATGTTCAACAGCCCGCTGCCACTGGCCGCAACCGCTGCCTGCATCGGTGCCATCGCGAACACCTTCCGGCTCGAGCTCGTGGACTTCGCCGCGATCCCACCGGCGGCAGCCGCCTTCTGCGGTGCTGCGCTGTCTGGACTCCTCGCCTCCTTCCTGAAGACCCGCGTCGGCTACCCGCGCATCGCGCTCACCGTGCCGGCGATCGTCATCATGGTGCCAGGGCTCTACTTCTATAAAGGCATCTACAACCTCGGCATCATGTCCCTCGGGGATGCCGCCTCCTGGCTTGCGTCCGCGCTCCTCATCGTCACGGCGCTGCCGCTCGGCCTCATCTTCGCACGTATCCTGAGTGATCGCTCTTTCCGCTACTGCACGTAAACAATTTCACACTGACAAAAGGACCTCCTGCTTAAGGGGGTCCTTTTGTATATGATCACGAAATTTTAAAGCGGATCTCCCGGTAAAATGCTTTCTCCGGGGTGGTGAGCGTCATCCGTTCCGGGAGGAGATGACTGACATCCGGGATGTCCTGTGCTTCGAGGGCGATGTGGGAGCTCGGGGTCGGCAGGAAGCCGCCGGAGTAGAGCACGAGGGCCGTGGCGTCGGTCATCATGGTCATCTGATGCCCGGAAACCGGAAACCGGGTCCCGCAGTGTACAGGCCTTTTTCAGTGGCTCTTCATGGCGGACACCACGGAGATGACGGCGGAGATCGGCACGCGTGAGGATATAGGCGTTATTAAAACCGAGCCCCGTTTGGAACTGCTCGATCGACGTCCGGTCGCGCAGGATCTCTGAATCGAGCATGTGCCGGAGCGACACCGGTACGCGGAAGTCAAAGGCCGTGCCGGCCACCGGGATTACATCTGCCGGCAGGCTCGCGGCATCGTTCAGCACCACATTATTCGCGGCGATCTCGAGCTCCTGCCGGAGCCCGGCACCGATTTCCGGCACCCATTCGCTCCCGGCGAGGTTCCAGTAGGTATGGTTCGAGAGATTCACATAGGTCGGCTGATCGCTTTCGGCACGATACTCGATGCGGATCCAGTTCGTATCCTCGATGATATAGGACACATGGTAGCGACGATTTCCCGGGAAGCCATCCAGTCCGTCCGGCTGCGTTGCCGTAAAGCTGAGCTTCACATAGTCCGGGGCTTCCTCCAGCTCTTCGATATCCCAGTCCGTAAAGGAAAGATTATGCTTCCCTCCGTGCAGCTGATTCTGCCCGTCATTCGGCGCGAGCGAATGCTTCCGGCCGCAGATCATAAGCGCGCCACCGCGGATACGCCCTGCGTTCGGTGCGAGTGTGCGGCCGGCATAGGAGCCGGACGCGCGCAGCGGAAGAGTTCGCACAGGCCATCGCCCTCGAGCCGACCCACTGGAACGCGATCCGCTACCGGAAGATGGCAGAACTGTAACATGTAAAGAAATTCGCAGATGAATGAGAGGTTTTTCGCGTTGACTGCGAAAAACCTCTTTTCTATAATTGCTTTATATGTGTTAATTTTTTACCACGTGTCGTTGATCATGTGGTGGCCAAGGAGGGCAAGATGGATCTTTCGTACAAGGAGAGTGCGCTGAAGGCATTCGAGGAGAAGTTTGGTGATACGAATGGGGTGAAGTGCTACTTCGCGCCGGGACGTGTGAACCTGATCGGTGAGCATACGGACTACAATGGTGGTCACGTTTTCCCGTGTGCGCTGACCATCGGTACCTACGCGGCAGCCCGTCGTCGTGAGGACCGGAAGCTTCGTTTCTACAGCGTGAATCTGAGCAGCAACGGTGTTATCGAGACTTCCCTCGACGAGTTCAATCCGCTGAAGGAGGAGCGCTGGATCACCTACCCGATGGGTGTGATGTGGGCGTTTGAGAAGCGCGGACATAAGCTCGAGAGTGGTCTCGACATCGTCATCAACGGCAACATCCCGAACGGCTCGGGCCTCAGCTCCAGTGCCTCCCTCGAGGTGCTGACCGGCTTCATCATCCGTGACCTTTTCGGCTTCAGTGACGTCACGAATGTGGACCTCGCGCTGATCGGTCAGGACGCGGAGAACAACTACGCCGGCATGAACTGCGGTATCATGGATCAGTTCGCGAGTGCGATGGGAAAGAAGGACAATGCCATCTTCCTCGACTGTGCGACGCTGAACTACGAGTACGCACCGGTCGTGCTGGACGGCATGAAGCTCGTCGTGACGAATACCAATAAGAAGCATAAGCTCGTCGGCTCTGCATATAATGATCGCCGTCGTGAGTGCGAGGAGGCGCGCGAGATCCTCGCGAAGGAGTGTGGCATCCAGACCCTCGGTGATCTGACCAATGCTGACTTCGAGGCACATAAGGCCGCCCTCACGGATCCGATCGTTCAGAAGCGTGCGATGCATGCGGTGTATGAGAACAACCGCGCCATCGAGGCGGTGGCAGATCTCAAGGCCGGCAACATCGAGGCCTTCGGAAAGCTCATGAACGCATCCCATGTCTCTCTCCGTGACGACTTCGAGGTCAGCTGCGAGGAGCTCGACGTACTCGTCGAGGAAGCGTGGAAGGTACCGGGTGTCATCGGTTCCCGTATGACCGGCGGCGGCTTCGGCGGCTGCACCGTCTCCATCGTCAAGGACGACGCCATCGAGACCTTCGAGAAGCAGGTCGGCGAGGCGTACAAGAAGCGCATCGGCTACGACTGCACCTTCTACGTGGTCAGCATCGGTGACGGCCCGTCCATTATTTAATTTAAGAGGAGGAAAATTATGACTATTCTTGTAACAGGTGGTGCTGGATATATCGGAAGCCATACATGTGTGGAGCTTCTGAATGCGGGATATGATGTGGTCATCATAGATAACCTGTATAACTCGAATCAGAAGGCGGTCGACCGAATCGAGGAGATCACCGGTAAGAAGGTGAGGTTCTATCCGGATGATATGATGGATCGTGTAGCGGTGAAGCGTGTCTTCGATGAGAATAAGATCGACGCGGTCATTCACTTCGCAGGTCTGAAGGCCGTCGGTGAGTCTGTGCGCAAGCCGATCGAGTATTACCGCACGAACATCGGATCGACCCTGAATCTGACCGACGAGATGCGTGCGCATGGCTGCAAGAACATCATTTTCTCGAGCTCTGCGACGGTGTACGGCGATCCGGCGGAGATTCCGATCACGGAGAACTGCCCGAAGGGTACCTGCACGAATCCGTATGGCTGGACCAAGTGGATGCAGGAGCAGATTCTGATCGATATTCACACCGCGGATCCGGAGTGGAATGTCATCCTGCTTCGTTACTTCAACCCGATCGGTGCGCACAAGTCCGGTCTCATCGGTGAGGATCCGAAGGGTATCCCGAACAACCTGCTTCCATACGTGGCACAGGTTGCGATCGGCAAGCTGCCGGAGATCAATGTCTTCGGTAACGATTATGATACACCGGATGGCACGGGCGTGCGTGATTACATCCATGTTGTGGATCTCGCACGTGGTCATGTGAAGGCCATCGAGCGCTTCGCGAAGAAGGATGGCGTGTTCGTGTGCAATCTGGGCACCGGTCATGGCTACTCGGTACTGGATGTCATCCATGCGTTTGAGAAGGCCTGTGGCAAGGAGCTTCCGTATGTGATTCGGGAGCGTCGTCCGGGTGACATCGCGACCTGCTACTCGAGCCCTGCGAAGGCAGAGAAGGAGCTCGGCTGGACCGCGGAGTTCGACCTCGAGGATATGTGCCGCGATTCCTGGAACTGGCAGCAGAAGAATCCGAACGGATATAATTCCTAAGTACTTTGAGGCTATCCTCGAAACCGGTACCGGGCGTCCCACTTAGTTCAAAGGACAGAACCCTCGGGCTGTGCACATGGATCGGACAGGGAAAACACCTGTCCGTCCATCGTGTACATCCCTTCAGAACCTGTTCTTTGAATGCGCAAGACTGCCCGATACCGGCTTTCGAGGATAGCCAATTTACGTTATGAAATGATTTATGTAAGGAGATAGTGGTATGGATGTACAGGTGGCTGTAAGGAATCTTGTGGCGTATGCGCTGAAGACGGGGCTGATCGAGGAGGCGGATATCATCTGGGCGCTGAATACGGTGACGCTGGAGCTGGGCATCAGCGAGGTGACGGCGACGCGGGAGGATGTGATCGCGGAGGCCGACAGCATTACCTTCGATGAGACGGAAGCGAGCGAGGACCAGAAGCTGAATGCGCTGGGGATGGTGTCGGATGGTACGTACCTGGAGAATGTGCTGGCGGCGCTGGACGATTATGCGGTGGCGCAGGGTCTTACGGGGGGTGATTCGGTGGTTTATCGTGATCTCTTCGATACGCGTCTGATGGGTGCATTGACCCCGCGTCCTTCCGAGGTGCAGGCACGGTTTGCGAGTCTCTATGAGGAGAGTCCGAAGGAGGCGACCGACTGGTACTACACGTTTTCGCGGGATACGGACTACATCCGTCGCTATCGTGTGAAGAAGGATGTGAAGTGGCAGACGCATACGGAGTACGGCGACCTCGATATCACGATCAATCTGTCGAAGCCGGAGAAGGATCCGAAGGCCATCGCGGCGGCGGGCAAGGCGAAGCAGACGGGCTATCCGAAGTGTCAGCTCTGTCATGAGTGCGAGGGCTACAGTGGTCGTGTGGACTATCCGGCGCGTGAGAATCATCGTATCATTCCGATCGAGATCCAGGGCGCGGAGTGGGGCTTCCAGTATTCGCCTTACGTGTACTACAACGAGCACTGCATCGTGCTGAATGCGGCGCACACGCCGATGAAGATCGATCAGGCGGCGTTCCGGAAGCTGTTTGATTTCGTCGCACAGTTCCCGCACTATTTTGTGGGGTCCAATGCTGACCTTCCGATCGTGGGTGGCTCCATCCTCGCACATGAGCACTTCCAGGGTGGTCACTATACCTTCGCGATGGCGAAGGCGCCGGTGGAACGGACATTTACGGTTCCAGGCTTCGAGGATGTCGAGGCAGGCATCGTGAAGTGGCCGATGAGTGTCATCCGTCTGAGTGGTCCGGATACGGCACGGCTTGCCGAGCTTGCGGATCGTATCCTTACGAAGTGGAGAGGGTACACGGATGAGAGCGCGTTCATCTTTGCGGAGACCGAGGGTACACCGCACTCGACGATTACGCCGATCGCACGGAAGGTGGGCGACAAGTTCCAGCTCGATCTCGTGCTCCGGAACAACATCACGACGGAGGAGCATCCGCTCGGTGTATTCCATCCACATGCGAAGCTCCATCATATCAAGAAGGAGAACATCGGCCTCATCGAGGTGATGGGTCTCGCGGTACTGCCGAGCCGTCTGAAGGGCGAGATGGCGGACCTTCGCGAGGCGATCCTCTCCGGAAAGGATCTTCGGGCCGATGAGGCGCTCGCAAAGCACGCGGACTGGGTCGATGCGTTCCGCACGAAGTATGCGGCACAGGGCGTGCAGCTCACAGAGGAAAACCTCGAGGGCATCCTCCGCGATGAGATCGGTATCGTCTTCATGCAGGTGCTCGAGGACGCCGGCGTCTACAAGCGCACCGCGGAAGGCCAGGCCGCGTTCGACCGCTTCGTCGCGACGATTTAAAACCCGGAGGGCCGGTAACAGAAGCACAGTACTTCGAGTTCGGAAGATTCTAAAATTGTCCCCCTAAGAACCAGTAGGCTGCTCTGCAAACGACTGAGTTTTCTTTATGAAAACTCAGTGTTGCAGAGAGTGCTAAGGAAAAATTACTCCAACTGGTTCTAAGGGGGACAATTTTGAGTTAAATATCACGGGGGAGTGCCGCCCGTAGGGCGCGGGGGGTCCCCGTGATGCCTTAGTGGCGAACGTATTCGAAGCGGTGCTTTAGGCACAGCTTCTTTAGATTCACGAACTCTACGTATGGCTTCTGTTGCCGGTCCTCCGGGCTTTCGTGGCTTTATCGCTATGAGACTTTTGCAGTTTTCTGTTTGCTGTTGAAATCAGTGATTGACGAGAAGCGGCTGTTTCCTTGATAATATGAAGGACTGAACATTTGTTGTACTGGTCATTCTTATAGAAAAATGGTCATGTTTACAGAAAATACAGGAGATGGGAGCGTATGAAGGAAGGAAAAAAGGGAATCCTGAGAGCGATTCCGATGTTTTTATGTGTGGGTGTGGCTTGCTGTGCGCTGCAGTCGTTTTACCGGGTGTCGGAGCAGGAGCAGGCGGTGGTGACGCGTTTCGGGAAGGTCAATGATATCAAGACCGCGGGTATGTACTTTAAGGTTCCGTTTATCGACCAGGTGCAGAAGGTGGATACGACGACCTATGGTATGCCGATCGGTTACACGATCACGAACGAGCGGAATGGTGAGAATCCGGACTATGAAACAAACAGTGATTCGCTGACCATCACCTCGGATTTTAATCTCGTCAATACGGATTTTTATCTCGAGTATAAGGTGTCGGATCCGGTCAAGTATCTCTATAATTCGAGCGAGCCGGTCCGCTTCATCTCGAACATGGCGGCCGCGGCAATCCGTTCGACGGTGTCGGATTTTACGGTGGACGATGTCATGACGACGGAGAAGTCGAAGATCCAGGCGGAGGTGCGGGATCAGCTGACGAGGTCGCTGGAGGAAGCGGATATCGGGATTCAGATCGTGAATCTGTCGATTCAGGATGTGGAGCCGCCGACTTCGGATGTCGTTGCGGCCTTCAAGTCGGTCGAGACGGCGAAGCAGGAAGCGGATACCACGATCAATAAAGCGAGGCAGTATAAGTCAGAGCAGATTCCGGCCGCAGACGCAACGGCCGACAGCATTGTCCAGAAGGCAGAAGCGGAGAAGGAAGCGCGCATCGCGGAAGCCAGCGGACAGGTCGCCCGTTTCAATGCGATGTACGATCAGTACAAGCTGAATCCGCTGATCACGAAGAAGCGGATTTTCTACGAGGCGATGGAGGATGTGCTGCCGGAGCTGAAGGTGATCATCAGTGATGGCAGTACGCAGACGATGATGCCGCTGGAGAGCTTCGCGGAGATCTCGGTGGAGGCTGCGGATGGAGGTGACGAGAATGGAAAATAATGAGAAGAAGGAAGCGCTCGAGCGCGTGAAGAAGGCGGTGAAGAACGTCGTCACCGTGATCGTGTCCTGTGCGGTTTTCCTGGTCGTCCTGCCGCTGCTTTCGAAGGGTGTGTTTTATTCGGTGTCGGAAAATCAGTACGCGGTCGTGACCCGCTTCGGAAAGATCGTGGATGTCAAGGATGCGGCCGGCTTATATACGAAGATGCCGGTGGCCGACAACATCCGTTTCGTGACAAAGGCGATGCAGCTCTATGATGTGAAGCCGTCCGATGTCATCACGAAGGATAAAAAATCGATGATTGCGGATAACTACATTGTCTGGAAAATCACGGATCCGACGAAGTTTATGCAGACCCTGAACGGGTCGACGAGTGGCGCAGAGGATCGTGTCGGCGTGGCCGTGTACAATGCGACGAAGAATATTATTTCCTCGATGAGCCAGGATGATATCATCGCGGCGCGCGGCGATAAGCTGACGGATATGATCACCTCTGAGGCGAATTCCGATATCGGCGGATACGGCATCGTAATCACGAAGGCGGAGATCAAGGCCCTCGACCTGCCGGATGATAATAAGGATGCGGTCTATCAGCGTATGATTTCGGAGCGGGAAAACATCGCGGCATCGTATACCGCAGAGGGCGCCGCCAAGGCCCAGAAGATCCGGAACGAGACCGATAAGGAGGTTTCCATCCGGAAGGCGGAAGCAGAGAAGCAGGCCGCGGAGCTGTCCGGTGAAGGCGAGGCGAAGTATATGGAGATTCTCGCGGACGCCTATAATACCGAGGAGAAAGCCTCCTTCTATAACTATATCCGATCCGTCGAAGCCATGAAGAAATCCCTGAGCGGAAGCGGAGACAAGACCATCATCCTCGACAAGGACTCGGAGCTCGCCCGAATCCTGTATGGGGATATCCGCTGATTTTACAGAGACGCCTGTCGGGCGTCTCTTTTTGTAGCCCTCCGGGGTTCTTGCATAAAACGTATGATCTATGGTATTATTTTATAGATTAGGCCTTCGCGGATATAGCTGAGTCCGTGGAGTTAACATAGAAGTTGAAACAGGAGTGTGTATGGCAGAGAAGTATGATGCGTCGAGTATTACGGTCCTCGAGGGGCTGGAGCCGGTCCGTGTGCGACCGGGTATGTACATCGGTTCGGTGGGCACGCGTGGTCTCAATCACCTGATCTACGAGATCGTGGATAACTCGGTCGATGAGCATCTGGCAGGTTACTGCAGAAATATATGGGTGACACTGACGGCGGATGGCGCATGTACGGTGCAGGACGACGGTCGTGGTATTCCGGTCGGGATGCACCAGAAGGGCGTGTCCGCGGAGCGTATCGTCCTGACGACGCTGCACGCGGGTGGAAAGTTCGACGATAAGGCATACAAGACCTCCGGTGGTCTCCACGGCGTCGGCTCGTCCGTGGTCAATGCTCTCTCACAGAGGATGCGCGTGCGGGTCTATCAGGGCGGAAAGATCTATGAGGACTCCTACGAGCGCGGCAAGCCGACGACGGAGCTCGTGAACGGGCTCCTTCCAGTGGTCGGAAAGACGAAGGAGACCGGTACGGAGATCAGTTTCATCCCGGATCCGGAGATCTTCGAGAAGACGCGTTTCAAGGAGGAGTGGCTGAAGTCCCGCCTTCACGAGACTGCCTACCTCAACCCGGAGCTGACGATCCACTATGCGGATCAGCGCGGCGAGGTGCCGGAGACGATCGAGTACCATGAGCCGGAAGGTATCATCGCCTTCGTAAAGGAGCTCAATAAGGACAGCGAGCCGGTGACCCCGGAGATCTACTTCCGCGGGGAGAGTGAGGGGACGACCCTCGAGTGCTGTATCCAGTTCTGCGATAATTTCGAGGAGAACATCCTCGGTTTCTGTAATAACATCTTCACCCAGGAGGGTGGTACGCATATCGTGGGCTTCAAGACGAAGTTCACACAGCTTATCAACAGCTACGCGCGCCAGCTCGGGATCCTGAAGGAGAAGGATGCGAACTTCACCGGTGCGGATACCCGTAACGGTATGACCGCGGTCATCGCCATCAAGTTCCCGGACCCGATCTTCGAGGGTCAGACGAAGACAAAGCTTGCGAGTGCGGATGCCGCGAAGTATGTGCAGAGCATCGTCGATGCGGAGCTGCAGCATTACTTCGACCGTAACGTCGAGGTGGTGAAGGCCATCATCGGCTGTGCCGAGAAGTCCGCGAAGATCCGTCGCGCCGAGGAGAAGGCGAAGACGAATATGCTGAGCAAGTCGAAGTACAGCTTCGACTCGAACGGCAAGCTCGCGAACTGTATCTCGAAGGACCCGGAGAAGTGCGAGATCTTCATCGTCGAGGGAGATTCGGCGGGCGGCTCTGCGAAGACCTGCCGTGACCGTCAGACTCAGGCGATCCTGCCGCTCCGCGGTAAGATTCTGAACGTAGAGAAGGCATCGATGGATAAGGTCCTCGCGAACGCGGAGATCAAGACCATGATCAACACCTTCGGCTGCGGCTTCTCCGAGGGCTACGGCAACGACTTCGACATCTCGAAGCTGCGCTACAACAAGATCATCCTGATGACCGATGCCGACGTCGACGGCTCGCACATCGATACCCTGCTGCTGACCTTCCTGTACCGCTTCATGCCGGACCTCATCCGTGAGGGACATGTCTACGTGTCGATGCCGCCGCTCTACCAGGCGATCCCGCACAGCAAGAAGGAAGCGTCCGAGTACCTCTACGACGAGGCGGCGCTCACGAAGTATCAGAAGAAGCACAAGGCCGGCTCCTATGACCTGAAGCGCTTCAAGGGTCTCGGTGAGATGAATCCGGAGCAGCTCTGGGAGACGACCCTGAACCCGGAAAACCGCGTGCTGAAGCGCGTGGAGATCGAGGACGGCCGCATGGCCTCCGAGGTGACGTCCATGCTGATGGGCTCCGACGTAGGACCGCGCCGCGACTTCATCCACGACCACGCGAATGAAGCTGTCATAGACTCTTAAATTGAAGGATAATTATGGCTGAACAGATTTTAACAACTGAATTTTCCGAGGAGATGCAGAAATCCTACCTCGATTACTCGATGAGTGTCATCACCTCGCGTGCGGTGCCGGATATCCGTGACGGACTGAAGCCGGTACAGCGGCGCGTGCTCTATGACATGAACGAGCTGCACGCAAACCACGACCGCCCGACCTACAAGTCGGCGCGTATCTGTGGTGATACGATGGGTAAGTACCATCCGCACGGTGACTCCTCGATTTACGACACCCTGGTCGTCATGGCGCAGGATTTCAAGCGCATGCAGCCGGTGGTGCATGGACAGGGTAACTTCGGTTCCATCGAGGGCGACTCCGCGGCCGCACCGCGATACACCGAGGCGAAGCTCGAGAAGTTCACGGATGACTGCATGCTGGCGGACCTCGACACGATGGTGCCGTTCCAGCCGAACTACGACGAGACCCTGCGGGAGCCGGTGGTGCTGCCGGCACGTATTCCGTACTTCCTGCTGAATGGCTCCGAGGGCATCGCGGTCGGCATGACGACCTCCACCCCAAGCCACAATCTCGGCGAGATCATTGACCTCATCCTCGCGTACCTCCGCAATCCGGCGATGGAAACCGCGGACATGATGCAGTACCTGAAGGGACCGGATTTCCCGACCGGCGGCATCATCGCGAACAAGTCCGAGCTCGTCGACATTTACCGCAGCGGCACGGGCCGCCTCAAGCTCCGCGGAAAGCTGCAGTTTGAGAAGAAGGAAGGCCGTTCCGACCGCGATAAGCTCGTCGTGACCGAGATTCCGTACACGATGATCGGCCAGGGCATCATGAAGTTCATGCAGGATGTCGCGCAGCTCGTCGAGGACAAGATCCTTCCGGAGATCATCGACATCTCGAACCAGTCTGACAAAAACGGTATCCGTATCGTGCTTGAGCTGAAGGCCAATGCTGACATCGAGCGCATTCAGAATATACTGTATAAGAAAACGAGACTCGAGGATACCTTCGGCGTGAACATGCTGGCCATCCACGAGGGACGGCCGGAGACCATGACGCTCCGGGGCATCCTGAAGGCCTATCTCAAGTTCCAGTACGAGATCCTCACGAACAAGTACCAGAACCTGCTCGAGAAGGAGCTCGCACGTAAAGATATCCAGGATGGTTTAATCAAGGCCGTCGACCTGATCGACGCCATCATTGCCCTCCTCCGAAACTCGAAGAGTCCGACCGACGCGAAGCAGGCACTCATGAACGGTGAGATCGCGGGCATCAAGTTCCGTGAGCGGGACCGCGAGTTTGTGTCGACGATCGAGACCTTCCACTTCACGGAGCGGCAGGCACAGGCGATCCTTGATATGCGTCTCAGCAAGCTCATCGGTCTCGAGCTGATCGAGCTGAAGAAGCAGCACGCGGAGACCCTGCGGAACATCAAGGAGTACCGCGGGATCCTGAGCAGCCGCGAGCGCATGAATGAGGTGCTGTCCGAGGACCTCATGATGATCAAGACCGCGTATGCCGTGCCGCGCCGCACCGTGCTCGAGGATGGCAAGGAAGCCGTCTTCAACGAGAACGAGGTGCAGGAGATCAGCTGCTACTACATCCAGGACAAGTTCGGCTACTGCAAGCTCATGGACGAGGCGACCTACCAGCGGAACCAGGAGGCTGTCGAGTCGGACAACCGTTTCGTGCTGAAGTGTAAGAACACGGATCGCGTGCTGCTGTTCACCGACAAGGGCAACATGCACCAGATCAAGTGCCAGGATGTGCCGCTCGGAAAGTTCAAGGATAAGGGCGTGCCGATCGACAACATCAGTAAGTACAACGCGAACCAGGAAGAGATTATCTATGCCAATGTGAAGTCCGCCCTGGCTGGCAAGACCCTGATCTTCGCGACGAGATACGCGATGGTGAAGCTCGTCGAGACCTCGGAGTTCGAGACCGCGAACAAGCTTGTCGCTGCGACGAAGCTGGGCGAGGGCGATCAGCTGATCGAGATCCGCGAGATGGCCTACGAAACCGACATCGTCTTCGAGACGCATGACGGCTACTTCCTCCGCTGCTCGCTGAGCGATATCCCGCTCCAGAAGAAGAATAGCAAGGGCGTCATCGGCATCAAGCTCGGCAAGTGCGACACCCTCGAGCACTTCTACCTCCTCGGCACCGAGCCGGTGGAGATCAGCTACCGGGAAAAGCCGCTCAGCCTCAGCCGCCTGAAGCTCGCCGGCCGCGCCGGAAAAGGCACGAAGCACTGATCACTGGTCTGTCCCTAAAAGGGACAGACCAGTGATGCCCCCGGGCGGCGAGACAAAGCTCCTAAGGTTTCCTTAGGAGGCCTTAGCGGCGAGCGTATTCAGAGCTTTGCTTTAGCAAAGCTACTTAAACCGTTTTTCCGCGAAGGCGGCAAAATCAAGCGACAATGCCCGCGCCGAAGGCGCATCAGATGGCATTGTCTCCTTACTGATCACTGGGATGTCCCGGGTGGCGAAAGGCTGTTATTCGAAATTGTTATATTGCCACGATGAGCTAAAAGTAATACAATACGGAAACATATACGTGTTTGCAGGGTAAAGAGACAACTGTATGTCGAAATCCTGCAGGATGTATGTATCTGGGAGTAAAAATACGGATAGAAGTTGACGAGGAGACTGAAATGGAAAAGTTAAAGGTTGGTGTTCTTGGTGCGACTGGAATGGTTGGCCAGCGTTTTATCACATTGCTTGTAAATCATCCTTGGTTCGAGCTGACGACGCTTGCAGCGTCCCCGAGATCTGCCGGTAAGACTTATGCAGAGGCCGTAGAAGGCAAGTGGAAGCTGGATATTCCGATGCCGGAGGAAGTGAAGGACATGATCGTCCAGGACGTTTCGAAGGTAGAAGAGGTTGCGAAGGATGTCGACTTCGTATTTTCCGCAGTGGATATGAAGAAGGATGAGATAAAGGCCATCGAGGAAGCGTATGCGAAGACGGAGACCCCGGTCGTTTCCAACAACTCTGCACACCGCTGGACGACGGATGTACCGATGGTCGTTCCGGAGATCAACCCGGATCACTATCAGCTCATCGAGGCACAGAAGAAGCGTCTCGGCACCACCCGTGGTTTCATCGCCGTGAAGCCGAACTGCTCGATTCAGTCCTACACACCGGCCCTCGCTGCATGGATGCAGTTCGAGCCGTATGAGGTGATCGTTTCCACCTACCAGGCGATTTCCGGTGCCGGCAAGAACTTCGAGTCCTGGCCGGAGATGGAGCACAACATCATCCCGTACATCGGTGGTGAGGAAGAGAAGTCCGAGAAGGAGCCGCTCCGCGTGCTCGGCAGCCTCGAGGGAGATCACATCGATCTCATTGATGGCCTGAAGATCTCTGCACAGTGCATCCGTGTACCGATTCTGAACGGTCACACCGCGACGGTCTTCGTCAAGTTCCATAAGAAGCCGACGAAGGAAGAGCTCGTCGAGGCACTCCGCAACTATCGCGGTGAGCCGCAGGAGCTCGAGCTTCCGTCCGCACCGAAGCAGTTCATCCAGTACCTCGAGGAGGACGACCGTCCACAGGTTTCCCTCGACGTGAATTACGAGAACGGCATGGGCATCTCCATCGGCCGTCTCCGTGAGGACTCTATCTATGACTGGAAGTTCGTCGGTCTCAGCCACAACACCCTCCGCGGTGCTGCCGGCGGCGGCGTAGAAGCAGCCGAGTACCTCGCAAAGAAGGGCTACATCACAAAGAAATAATCGTTCAGCTGAAGGCTCCGCGTCATGCGGAGCCTTTTCTCTGGTAGAAACGAGCCTTAAAATAGAGTATAATACTTGCAGTTTATGGGCAGTGCCGATGACACGCTTGATCGTCCTGGACCCTCTAGAAGGGTACGGAGAGAGTGATGGTGATCGGCGATGGATATCTGCCCTGCATTTCTATAGTGCATCTTCGATGGGAGGGACATGCGATGGCAGTGAAGGAATCAGTGCTTGGTACACTGAAGGATGGTCGTGAGGTGAAGCGATATACATTGACAAATCAGCATGGTACAGAGGCGAGCTTTACGAACCTCGGTGGTACATGGCTGACGATGCTGGTGCGCGATAAGGACAGAAACATGCGGGATGTGGTGCTGGGCGTCGACCAGGCCGAGCTTCTGCTCGCGAATCCGGGCCACATGGGCGAGCCGGTGGGCCGCAACGCGAACCGTATCGGTCAGGCGGGCTTCGATCTCGGTGGAAAGCATTATGCGCTCGCGGCGAACGACCACGGTGTAAACAACCTGCATTCCGGTCCGGATTACTGGCGCAGCCGCATCTGGGACGCGGATTATGCAGATGCCGGTCTCGGCAGCTACGTGATCTTTTCGCTGCATTCCCCGGACGGCGATCAGGGCTTCCCGGGCAACGCTGAGGTGGCCGTGACATATACTCTGACGGAGGACGACGCACTTGAGATCCACTATCAGGCGACCGCCGACCAGGACACCGTCTTTAACATGACGAACCACGCGTACTTTAACCTGAACGGCTACGACAGCGGCGACGCGATGAATCAGCGTGTCTGGATCAATGCAGACGCTTATACACCAGCCAGCGAGATTTCGATCCCGTACGGCCGCATCGAGCCGGTGGCCGGCACCCCGATGGATTTCACCACCGAGAAGGTGATCGCACGCGATATCAACGCGGACTTCGACCAGCTGAAGTTTGCGCACGGCTTCGA
Source organism: uncultured Oribacterium sp. (assembly GCA_937927445.1). Lineage (GTDB taxonomy): Bacteria > Bacillota > Clostridia > Lachnospirales > Lachnospiraceae > Oribacterium. Next base: position 16,989 of record CALAOB010000164.1, read on the forward strand.
TCATAACTGGGTGCTCAATGACTATGACGGGGACGTACGTCTCGTCGCCTCTGCGTATGCGGAGGAGTCCGGCATCCGAATGTCGGTCTATACCGATCTCGAGGGTATGCAGTTCTATACCGCGAACTTCATGAACGGTGATTTCGAGGGCAAGAACGGTGCGCACTTCGGTCCACGCCACGCGTACTGCTTCGAGACCCAGCACTATCCGGACTGCCTGCACAAGCCGGAGTGGCCGACCAGCATCGTGAAAGCCGGCGAGGAATACGACACAACGACGATCTACAAGTGGGAGCTTCAGTTGGAGGCTAATTGAAGAAATTATTTATCGCAGAGAAGCCGTCGGTGGCGCAGCAGTTCGCGCAGGCGCTCGGGATGAAAAACGTCCGGCGCGGCGACGGCTTCCTGGAAAATGAAGATTATGTGGTGACCTGGTGCGTGGGTCACCTCGTACAGCTCAGCTATCCGGCGGCGTACGATGAGAAGTTTCAGAAGTGGAGCTTCGACACGCTCCCATTCATCCCGAAGGCGGATGAATGGAAATATGAGGTTAGTAAGAGTACGGCGAAGCAGTTCGCGGTCGTCGCGAAGCAGCTGAACCGTCCGGACGTCGAAACCATCTATATCTGCACCGATAGTGCCCGCGAGGGAGAGTACATCTACCGGCTCGTCGATATGATGGCGGAGGTGCCGAAGGAGAAGGAGCGCCGTCGTGTCTGGATCGATTCCCAGACGAACGAGGAGATTCTGCGCGGCATCCGCGAGGCGAAGCTCGACAGTGCGTATGACCACCTGTCCGCGGCGGCGTTCAGCCGCGCGAAAGAGGACTACCTCATGGGCATCAACTTCAGCCGCGCGCTGTCGCTCAAGTACCGCTACCGGATCAAGCAGCAGCTCGGCATGAAGCCGGAGGAGAAGATGACCGTGGCCGTCGGCCGCGTCATGACCTGTGTCCTCGGCATGATCGTCAAGCGCGAGCAGGAGATCCGGGCCTTCCAGAAGACGACCTTCTACCGTATCCTCGGCGATTTCGCCCTCGGAGAGGGGGCGAAGCTGAGCGCGGACTGGAAGCCGTCGGAGCAGTCGCCGCGCTACAGCCCGACGGACATCTACGACGGCAAGGGCTTCCTGAAGCCGGAGCGCGCTGCGGAGTTCATGAAGAGCTTCATGCCGTTTCCGTGTGAAGCGACTGTGACCGCTGTCACGAAGAAGAAGGAAACGAAGAATCCGCCGCTGCTCTATAACCTCGCGGAGCTGCAGAACGACTGCGCGAAGATGTTCAAGATCAGCCCGGATGAGACCCTTGCCATCGCGCAGGAGCTCTACGAGAAGAAGCTGACCACCTACCCGCGTACTGATGCGCGTGTGCTCTCGACCGCCGTGTCGAAGGAGATCGAGAAGAACATCCGCGGCATCGCGAACTACGCGCCGGTGGCCCCGCAGGCGCAGGAGATCCTGTCGTCCGGCAGTTTCCGGACCATCGCGAAGACCCGTTACGTCGACGATAAGAAGATCGCCGACCACTACGCGATCATCCCGACCGGCCAGGGCCAGCGCGAGTACCAGTCGCTGAAGCCGCTTTCGAAGAAGGTGTACGAGCTCATCTGCCGCCGCTTCCTCTCGATTTTCTTCCCGCCGGCGATCTACGAGCGCATCGCGCTGACGATCGACTGCCAGGGCGAGACCTTCAGCGTGAGCTCCCGTGCCCTGAAGGAAGAGGGCTATCTGAAGGTCGCTGACGTACGCCGGAGTGCCGCCCTCGGTGGCGCGTCCCCGGCAGCGGATT
>CALAOB010000165.1 GCA_937927445.1 uncultured Oribacterium sp.
GGTGATCGATCGGCGTCCGAACATCGCCGGCAATGTCTATACGGAGGACGTGGAGGGCATCCATGTGCATAAGTATGGCGCGCATATCTTCCACACGAACGACACGGAGGTCTGGAACTACGTGCAGCAGTTCGCGACATTCAACCGCTTCACGAATTCGCCGGTGGCGAACTACCACGGTGAGCTCTACTCGCTGCCGTTCAACATGTACACCTTCAATCGCATGTGGGGTGTGGTGACGCCGGAGGAAGCCGCGGCGAAGATCGACGAGCAGAAGCGGGATTACATCGCGCGGAAGCAGGCGGAGCGCGGGCTCGCGGCGGATGCGCCGTTTGAACCGCAGAACCTCGAGGAGCAGGCGATTTCGCTGATCGGCGTCGACATCTACGAGAAGCTGATCAAGGGCTACACCGAGAAGCAGTGGGGCCGTCCGTGTACGGAGCTCCCGTCCTTCATCATCAAGCGCCTGCCGGTGCGCCTCACCTTCGACAACAATTATTTTAACGCGCTCTACCAGGGCATTCCGGTCGGGGGCTATACGCAGATGGTGGCGAACATGCTGGACGGCATCGAGGTCGAGCTCGGCGTGGATTACCTCGCGGAGAAGGCGAAGTACGACGCGCTCGCAGAGAAGGTGGTCTACACCGGCGCGATCGACGCCTACTTCGGCTACCAGCTCGGCACGCTCGAGTACCGTTCGGTGCGCTTCGAGACGGAGCTGCTCGACCAGCCGAATTTCCAGGGCAATGCTGCCGTCAACTACACCGATCGCGAGACGCCATGGACCCGGATCATCGAGCACAAGTGGTTCGAGTTCGGCAAGGACGCGGAGGGCCGGGACCTTCCGAAGACCGTGATCTCCCGCGAGTTCTCAAGCGAGTGGAAGCCGGGCGACGAGCCGTACTATCCGGTCAATGATGAGAAAAATGGCGCGCTCTATCAGGCGTATAAGAAGCTGGCAGACAGCGAGACGCGCGTGATCTTCGGTGGACGTCTCGGCGAGTACAAGTACTATGACATGGATAAGGTGATCGCATCGGCACTTGAGATGTGCCGGCAGGAATTGTAAAGGATAAGGTGCGAGGGTATCGTGCACTGAGCTGAAAGGGAGAAGGATGAACACGACATTACTGATTATGGCGGCCGGCATTGGCAGTCGTTTTGGGACTGGTATCAAGCAGCTGGAGCCGGTGGATGATTCCGGGCATATCATCATGGACTACTCGATCCATGATGCGATCGAAGCGGGCTTCAACCATGTGGTATTTATCATCCGTAGGGATATCGAGCAGGAGTTCAGAGAGGTTATCGGTGATCGCATTGCCTCAATCTGCGCCGCGCATGATGTGACGGTAGATTTTGCTTTTCAGGATATCAATGACATTCCCGGCACGCTGCCGGAAGGTCGGACGAAGCCATGGGGAACCGGACAGGCGGTGCTGGCGGCGAAAAAGGCTCTCAACACACCCTTCATCGTGATTAATGCGGATGATTACTATGGTAAGGAAGGCTTCCAGGCGGTGCACGAGTATCTGGTGAATGGTGGTCGGTCCTGCATGGCCAGCTTCGTGCTGAAGAATACGCTGTCGGATAACGGTGGCGTGACGCGCGGCATCTGTAAGATGGACGAGCAGAACAACCTGACGGAGGTTGTGGAGACGAAGAATATCGTGAAGACTGCGAACGGAGCTGAAGCAGCCGGCGTGGCAGTGGATGTTGATTCGCTGGTTTCCATGAATATGTGGGGACTGACACCGGATTTTCTCACGACACTCGAAGAAGGTTTCAGAGAATTCTTCGATAAGGAAGTGCCGGGTAATCCGCTGAAGGCAGAGTACCTGATTCCGATTTTTATCGGAGAATTGCTGAAACAGGGAAAGATGTCCGTGAAGGTTCTGAAAATCGATGATACATGGTATGGAATGACCTATCACGAGGATGTTGCAGCGGTGAAGGACAGCTTTAAAAAGATGCTGGAGAAAGGCGTGTATAAGACAGAGCTGTTCAGTGATTTGGTGTAGACAGGTAGCGAAGCCCTGAAGTGGGCTTCGCTAATTTTGAGTACGTTATATTATAGATGAGGAGCTGGTGGGGCCAGGCCTGGGAAGAAATAAAATAAAAGTTGAGATAAAATTTCATAAAATCGTAAGCGCTCAGTGTCAGTGCGGCTAGTTTGATACTTTTGAAAGTGCCAT
>CALAOB010000166.1 GCA_937927445.1 uncultured Oribacterium sp.
CGGCGGGAGCAGCTCCTGCACCGGCTGTGTCTCCGGGACGCCGGTCGGCGCGCCGTTCAGCGAGCCGGAGATCGGGGTGGTCGTCGCGGCGGAAGCAGATGTGGTTGTGGTCGTCGATGCTGGCTGTGTGACAGACGTCATCGCCTGGCCGCTGGTTGACGGGGGCATGGCCTGGCCGGCAGCCGGCGCGGCCCCCGGGGTGGTGGCGGTCAATGCAGAAGCGCCATCGGTATATGCGCCTGGGCCGGCGGCATTGGCCTCTAGAACGGACGGGTCGACGCCACGCCCGGCGACACCGGCGAAGGCGCTGAGCTGACATGCGAAAGAAGCGAGCAGCAGATTCGTGCAGAAAAGGGTTCGTTTCAGAGATTTTTTCGTGTGGGTCATGGGATCTCCTTTCATTTACTGATTTTATTGTAGCGAGTCCGATCGGGAAATGCCAGTGAAGGCGAAATTCTTCATAAACTCGTAATTTTCGGCGCTAATTTTATGGGCGAGCTGGGCGGGATACATGAAAAGTGGTGGCATTTGTCTGCGAGTTAGTATAAACTAACTATCTGAGTAGGATATACACGCGCGTGCGACGATGGCGGCGTTACGCAGCGCATCCGATGGATAAAAGGGAGGGTAGAAATGACGAACGAAATGAATGCAGTAATCGGTATCGCGATTCCGTTTCTGGGGACGAGTCTCGGGGCGGCGTGTGTGTTTTTCATGCAGCGGGCGCTGGGGGATCTGGTGCAGAGGGCGCTTGCCGGCTTCGCGGCGGGGGTCATGGTGGCGGCGTCCATCTGGAGTCTGCTGATTCCGGCGATCGAACAGATGGCGGGCTGGGGGAAGCTGTCCTTTGTGCCGGCCTTCGTCGGCTTCTGGATCGGCATCCTGTTTCTGCTGGTGCTCGACCACCTGATTCCACATCTCCATGTCGGCAGTGCGGAAGCGGAGGGACCGAAGACGCGGCTCAACCGGACGACGATGATGGTGCTGGCAGTGACCCTTCACAATATCCCGGAGGGCATGGCGGTCGGCGTGATGTACGCGGGCTTCCTGTCGGGGAGCATGCAGATCACGGCGGCCAGTGCACTGGCGCTCTCGCTCGGTATCGCGATTCAGAACTTCCCGGAGGGCGCGATCATCTCGATGCCGCTTCGCGCGGAGGGGGAAAGTAAGAGGCAGGCCTTTCTCGGCGGTGTGCTGTCGGGCGTCGTGGAGCCGATCGGCGCGGTGCTGACGATCCTCGCCGCGCAGCTGATCGTCCCGCTGCTTCCGTATCTCCTCAGCTTCGCCGCCGGCGCTATGCTGTATGTCGTCGTGGAGGAGCTGATTCCGGAAATGTCGCAGGGCCGCCACTCGAACGTCGGGACCCTGCTCTTCGCCGCTGGCTTCAGCGTGATGATGGTACTGGACGTGGCACTCGGGTGAAGGAAAAACCGTTTCGGCAGGGCATGAAGATGGTTCTCAGTATCCGGCATGTCGATGCTGTATCTTTTTGAAGCTTTCACATGATGATGACTGGGCAGTCTTTGAAAAATGCTGCATCACCCGGTTGCCGTCCGCCGAGACAGGAGTGAACAGTAATGCTAAGATCGCATACTTTTTCATTATTTTCCGTATGAGTTATTGACGCCTCGAAGTCTGTCGCATAGACTTTTATCAGAAGGAGCAGAGGCTATGAAATATGATTTATCAGAACGGCTTGCCGGTGAGATTTCCAGATTTGCCAGAAGTGCCGGAGTAAAAAAAATCGTTCTTTTCGGTTCTCGCGCGAGAGGAAACAATACGGAAAGAAGTGATGTGGATCTCGCTGTATACGGCGGAGATTTCGACTCCTTTTACTGGAACATCCAGGAAAATGTACACTCACTTTTAATGTTTGATCTCGTCAATGTGGATGAAGGAATTTCACGGGATTTAGAAGAAGAAATAGAAAGGGATGGTATCGTCTTATATGAAAAAGCTTGAGAATTTTTCGAATTGCCTGGAAGTCCTGAAAAATGCAGATTTTGAAATGGCAGATCATAATGAAATATACAGAACCGGTATCATCGGCCAGTTTAATCTGACCTTTGAGCTGGCATGGAAAGCACTGCAGGCAGTGCTCAGAGTTCATGGCGCAGAAGGCGCAGATACGGGTTCGCCGAGGGAGATTCTTCAGCTTGGGTATAAGTTCGGTTTCATCGATGATGCTTCCGTGTGGTTACTCATGTTGAAAAAGCGGAATCTGTCCGTCCACATATACAATGCAGAGGAAGTGGATGAGATGATTCTCCTGATTCGAGACAGCTTTCTTCCAGCTTTTATCGCCCTCGATCAAACACTGGAGAAGAAGCTGGCAGAAGCGGATGAAAGCTGGGAGTAGATCATGTGCCGACATCTTAAGAATTCTAAATGGGGCTGACCCTCATATAGTATGAGATATCAGGAACGAAGCTGAGCCAGGTGCTCGGCTTTTTTTACTTTATAGGAAAGTGCATCGATTATGATTTTGACTTAACGTATGT
>CALAOB010000167.1 GCA_937927445.1 uncultured Oribacterium sp.
GTACCATGCCGGTTTTATCGGCACGCAGGCCAGAGAGCGGAACCGTGCAGAGAAGATCCGTGTGTTAAAGGAGCGCATCGCCGAGCTGGAAGCAGAGATCGCCAGACTTTCGGAAGAAGCAGTGCAGTTCCAGAATCGGATCGGGCGCCTCGAGGAAGAGTATCAGGGCTTCCCGAAGGAAAAAGCGCTGAAGGATGCACTCAATATCTGCGAAGAGGCGGAGAAGTGGCTGGATCTTCAGAATAAACAGAAGCAGAAGCTTGATCAGGAGGTGCATGCGCTGATTCAGTCGCTGCAGGAGGACCGGACCGAGGCGGCGAAGATCGCAGAACGGCTGTATCTCCGGAACAGTCTGGAGGTGTTTGTGCAGGCTTCACAGGCTGCGATGGAATACCAGAGCGGTCTCCGCGCACTGGCACTTACCCATGCATCGTACCTTGATCAGGTCGCGGCACTCCGGCAGCAGCAGGCGCAGCTCGACAGTATCGAGGCCGACCTTGAGCAGCTTCGCTATGATCAGGGCATCCTCGAAAAGGATATCCGGGATGTCGAAAACCGAAAGGACTCCATCGAAAAGCAGCTCGCGCTCACCGATTATGCGGCGATCCAGGAGAGACTGGATACCTGCATCGAGTGGCTCGCGCACTATGATGAGACGCGTGGCAACTGTGAGAACGAACGGGGCCGGAAGGAGACGGAATGCCGGAATACGAAGGAGAAAATCGAGACCCTGTCGGCGGCACGTATCCTGCTGGAGGCGGAGCGGGCGTATACGGAGGAGGTCTATCTCGAGGAGTATAAGCTCGGCTATGTCTTTCCAGTAGAGGAGGTCGTGGCAGACGAAAGGCGTGTGGAAGAGCGCGTAAGTGCGGCATCGGATGGCGTGGGCGCGGAAGCGTATAATTCTGTGGCGAATCTGGCGCGTGCGGAAGAAAAGAAAGCCGTTGCGCATATCAGGAGTGCACAGGAAACCATGGCAGAGCTTCGGAAGAACGCAGAGGATCTCGAGCAGCTGCAGACGAAGGTACAGCAGGTATACTTCGAGTGCAGTGGACTCCTCATCGATTATCAGATCAGCTCCTTTGAGCAGTTTGCGGAGCTTCGGAAGAAGCGCCCACAGGAGAGCAGCCTCGCGACACCGGTACAGCGACTGGATTACCAGGCGCGCTATCGTGGCAGTCGGATCCCGTTCCAGAAGCTGTCGGGGATCCTCGATGAGGAGCTCGAGAGCCTGCGTCAGCTGATTAAGCAGACGGATCGGGAGCTGTTCGAGGATATCCTGTCGAACACGATGAGCCGGAAGATCCGAAGCCGTATCAACAGTGCGCAGAGCTGGGTCGAAAATATGAACCGGCAGATGGAGTGTATGAATACCTCCAGTGGTCTCAAGCTTCGACTTCGCTGGCGCAGTAAGACAGCGGAGAGCGAGTCCCAGCTGGATACCGCCGAGCTCGTGGAGCTCCTGCGAAAAGACTACCGCTCCATGAAGGAGGAAGAGGCCGCACGCCTCAGCCAGCATTTCCGTTCGAAGGTGGAGGAGTCGCGTAGAATCGCGGAGGACAGCGGTGGAGCGGCGTCCTTCTATCAAGTGATGCAGGATGCCCTGGACTACCGGAAGTGGTTTGAGTTCCAGCTCTTCTGCGAGAAGCCGGGTGAGCGGCAGAAGGAGCTGACGAACTCGGTATTCGGTACCTTCTCCGGTGGTGAGAAGGCGATGTCCATGTATGTCCCGCTGTTCTCAGCGGTGACTGCGAAGTATCGAGGTGCCCGTCCGGATGCCCCGCAGATCGTATCGCTCGACGAGGCCTTCGCCGGCGTCGATAATCGGAATATCCGGGATATGTTCCGTCTCATGCGGGAGTTCGGCTTCGATTTTATCATCAATTCCCAGGTACTCTGGGGCGATGCCGATACCCTCGATGCACTGGCGATCTATGAGCTCGTGCGCCCGAACAATGCGAAGTTCGTCACGGCGCTTTCGTTCCTGTGGAATGGAAATGTACGTGTGCTGATGGAGGATGCAGCAGAGATGGAAGAGGAGAGTAAACGACTGGAGGAATGATGGGCGATGTTAAAGTGTCCGCCGAAGCCCTGCCGGAACGCTAACAGATCGAAGGAGAAAGCGTCATGGAAAAGGATAAAATGCGGGAAGCGTGCCTTGCGTACTTTCGTAGTATGCCGGTGTTTGAGCGGCTTCTCTCTCAGTTCTGCGAGAAGTATCGCTCCTATGGCTGCTTCTGCGGCAGCGCCCGACTGAACATCCGAAGCGAGGATGAGCGGGAGGCGCTGGAAGGCTTCTTCGCGCGAAGCTATCATAATCAGAAAACGGCGACGATTTCTGCGCAGGCCTTCCAGCGGGCACTTGAGAATACCCGTTTCGCGGAACTGTCACCGGAAGAAATCCTGGTGGCCTTTGCAGGAGCACCGCTTTCCGGAAAGCGGGAGGAAGAGAGCCGTCGAAAGGCGTGCATCGCACGCTGCTGGGAAGCAGCGCTTGATCAGCAGGAGGTGTATGCGGACTGTGAAGCCTCGAAGCAGCTGCTGTGCGAATTTCGTGCGGTGGTGTCGGAGAGTGAAGTACAAGTATCCGAGCACGTGATGGTGCTCTACCGACAGCTGATGAGTGGACGGCAGGAGCTGGCGGAAAACTCGCTTTTATGCGCACTTACAGAAGATCTGCATATACTGGTGCGGGCACTGGAGCTTCTGAATCGGCTTCGTGTGGAGAAGCGCTATCAATATCTTCCAGTCTTCGCAGCAGCGCTTTCCGGGGATCCGCATCGGCTGGATCCGGGTACCCGGGATGCACATCTGCTACAGCTTTTACTTCAGTGGCTTGAGGTGCAGCGGGGAGTTGAAGCTGATGAGATGAACAGTATCCCGTCGCTTTGGCGGCAGGCACGTTACCTGTCTGCCGGCATCCTGCTGGATGATGTATCGAATTATGCGATGCTTTGTGGTGTGGAAGCCACCGGACGAGATGGACTGGTCCATGCGGGCATGGCAGGCTTCGCGGCAGATGGTGCACCGGTGAATGTTCCGCTTTCGGTCATCACCGGGTGGACACAGCTTTGCTGTCGGGAGAACACGCTCTGGATCGTGGAAAATCCGGTGGTATATGCCGTGCTCTGCGAACGCTTCGGACGCACGCGCTCGCTCATGTGCATGAATGGACAGCCACGGCTGAGTGCCTGGCTGATCCTCAGGCTTCTTCGTACCGCAGGAACCCGGGTATACTATGCCGGTGATTTCGATCCGGAGGGACTTTCCATTGCAGAGAAGGTGCAGCAGAGCCTGTTGCCGGGGCAGTGCGTCTTCTGGCACATGTCGGAAGCGGACTATCGCTCGGCACAGTCGCAGAAGCCGATCGATGCACGGCGGATGAAGATGCTGGATCATCTGCAGGATCCGCTGCTTCAGAAAACAGCGGCGCTGATCCGGCAGCAGGGCGTCGCCGGCTACCAGGAGAACATCCTGCAGATGTATCTTTCAGAGGATACTGATGGCTTCATGTAAGCCAGGATCTGACGGTAGCAGTTCAGTCGGAATCACGGTTACAGAGAAGCAGTACTGGAATGGGGGGATTGCGTGATGAGTGGAGAGAATATCGGAACAGTGTATGCGGTCGGGTTCGGTCCCGGTGATGAGTGCTATGAGACGATGGAGGCACAGGAGGTGCTGGCGGGGGTCGATGTGATCGTCGGCTACCAGACCTACGTGAAGCTTCTCGAGGCGCAGTTTCCGGAGAAGCAGTTTCTGGTGTCGGGCATGCATGCCGAGGAGGCGCGCTGCCGTGAGGCACTGAAGCTGGCGAGTGAGGGGCAGAATGTCGCAGTGGTGTCGTCCGGTGACAGTGCGGTGTATGGCATGGCGGGGCTGCTCTATACGCTGTCCGAGGAGGATGCGTACCGGGGCGTGCAGGTCGTAACGGTACCGGGACTCAGCGCGGTGCTGAGCGGAAGCGCAGTTCTGGGCGCGCCGGTGGGGCATGATTTCTGCGTCATCAGTCTGTCAGACCTGCTGACGCCGTGGGCGAAGATCGAGCAGCGACTGAAGGCCGCCGCCGAAGCGGATTTCGTCATCGTCCTGTATAATCCGGTCAGCCGGACGCGGCAGGCACAGTACCAGCGGGCCTGCGCGATCCTCTCGGAGACGCTCCCCGCAGACCGGGTATGTGCGTACGTCCGAAACATTGGCCGCGACGGACAGAAAAGCCGGATCTTTCTGCTGAACGAGCTCGCCGGGCTCGCGACGGGGACGGACGGCGATGAAATCGACATGCTGAGCACGATTTTCATCGGGAACAGCGAGACGCGCGTCATCGAGACGCCGGACGGCCCGCGGATGGTGACCCCGCGTGGGTATGAGCGGAAGCACGGGTGAACGGGATGCATGTATTTCTGTTTGGCGGGACGACCGAGGGGCGAAAGATCGCGGAAGCGATCGCCGAAGTGAATAGAGAATGGGCGGCGCATGGAGATGCGTCGGCATGCGAGGCGGGTGAGCCCCTGAGTTTACCGTTCTGCGCGGAGGTGTATGTAGCGACGGCGTATGGGGCGAGTCTGCTGCCGGCGGGGCCGGGGATCACGGTGCATGTCGGGCGACTGGACGCGGCGGAGATGAGGGCACTGTTTGAGGCAGCTCGTCAGACGTCCGGTCCGTTGCTGGTGGTCGATGCGACGCATCCGTACGCGGCGGTGGTGAGAGAGAATATCCTCTCCGCGTGTGCGGCAGCGGGGGTTCGTTGTATCCGTGTGGAGCGGGAGAGCACCGGTGCGGGGGAAGCTGAGCTCGCGCCGGAGGGCGCGGCGCTTCATTGGGTGGATTCCATCGAGGAAGCAGCGGCGTGGCTGGCGGCGAAGTCGTCGCATCGCCCGAACATCCTGATCACGACGGGCTCGAAGGAGCTCGCGCCGTACACGCAGATCCAGGATTTCGCGGCGCGCTGCTATGTGCGGGCGCTGCCGACGGTGGAGGCGCTCGAGAAGTGTCAGGCGCTCGGTTTCCGGCGGGAGCATCTGATCCTGATGCAGGGGCCGTTTTCCGAAGAGATGAATGTCGCGCAGCTCCGGTACGCAGATGCGGGCTACCTCGTCACGAAAGCGTCGGGCGAGACCGGCGGCTTCCCGGAGAAATGTGAGGCGGCACTTGCGCTCGGTGTAGAGGTCGTCTGCATTGGGCGACCGAAGGTGGTTTCGATCCCAGACGCGGCGTGGTATGATAGAGAGAAGTTAGATGCGGTGCTGCGACGGATCTGCGAGATCGGAAGCACGGGGACGTGCGAAAGCAGCAGCGAAGACGCTGTGGCGACATGCGAAAACAGCAGACAGCGGTGATGTGAAACTCGAAGCGACGCTGCCGTCTCGGACGGACAGTTGCAGATATGGAGGTAGGACATGAGAATCGTAAATCTGATCGGGGTAGGCCCTGGCAATCCGGATATGCTGACGAAGAGAGCGGTCGATGCCATTTCGGCATCGGACGTGGTGATGGGAGCGACGCGTGCGCTGAATACGGCGCGGGCGGCGATGCCGGGAGAGGGCGGCCCGGAGCTGCTCGAGACCTTCCGCACGGAGGAGATGGCCGAGTACATCCTCGCGCATCCGGAAAAGAAAACCATCTCGGCGGTTTTCACCGGCGATACGAGCGTGTATTCCGGCGCGATCCCGCTCCGGCGCGCGCTGAAAAAGCACATGGCGGAGGTGCGCGACGAGGACTCCGAGGACGAGAGCACGCTCGAGCAGCTCGAGATCCGGAACTACGCCGGCGTGTCGAGCATCCAGTACTTCCTCAGCAAGCGTTCGATCAGCATGGCGGACGTGAAGCTCGTCAGCCTGCACGGCCTGCATAAGGACATGGTGCCGCTGATCCGCGAGAACCGTTTCGTCTGCGCCCTGCTCGGTGCAGAGGACAATGTCTCCATCATCGCGCAGGAGCTGGTACAATTCGGCCTCAATAACGTGCGCATCACGGTCGGCGAGCGCCTGAGCTACGCGGATGAGAAATTCACTGTTGGATCGCCGCGCGAGCTCCGGAATCAGAGCTTTGACCGCCTCGCCATCGCGCTGTTCGAGAACGACGGCTTCCGCGCATCCATCCGAAGCTTCGGTATCTCGGATGACCGCTTCAACCGCCTCGATGGCATCCCGATGACGAAGCGCGATGTGCGTGCGCTGAGCCTCTGCCGTCTCGCCCTCCGCGAGAACAGCATCGTCTACGATATCGGCGCCGGCACCGGCAGTGTGTCGATCGAGGCCGCGCTCACCTGCCCGGAGGGCAAGGTGATTTCCGTCGAGGTGGATCAGGACGCGATCTACACGCTCGAGCAGAACCGCTACCAGTTCAAGGTCGACAACATCCGCATCGTGCGCGGCATCGCACCGACCTGCTTCGCGGCAGAGAGCTTCCAGGCACCGGGTGAGCGGAAGAATGTCTCCGACGAGGGTCCGCTGCCGATCCCGGACTGCGTTTTCATCGGCGGCAGCAAGGGCAATCTCGGCGCGATCGTCGACTGGGCGATTGGCATCAACCCGAATGTCATCATCGTCATCAACACAGTGACCCTCGAGTCCAGCGCCGAGGTGCTGGAGATCGAGCGTCGGCTCACAGACTACCAGTTCGAGATGGTGGAGATCCAGGCGACCAGTCTCGAGCGCCGCGGCAGCTATCACATGCACCGCGCGGAAAACCCGATCACCATCACCAGAATCTCGAGACGGTGAGGTGGCGGAGGCCCGGGCCGGTGGATTTTCGGACATGATTTGACAGACTGCATCGGAAGGTGCGCTGCATTCCGCGGCGTTCAGAGCACAAACCCTATGAGACATACATTTCGTAAAATCGTGATCGCCGCGGATCGAAGCGGCGCAGGAAAGACCACAGTCAGCTGTGGTCTTCTTGCCGTGCTGAAAAAACGGGGCGTAAAGGTTCAGAGCTTCAAGTGCGGGCCCGACTACATTGACCCGATGTTCCACCGGCGGGTCCTCGGCGTGCCGTCCGGAAACCTCGACAGCTTCTTCACGGATGCGGCCACGCTTCGGCGGATTTTTACGAAGCGTGTGGTGGAGAGCGGTGCGGATCTCGCGCTCGTCGAGGGCGTGATGGGGTACTATGACGGGCTCGGCGGCGTGTCGAGCCGTGCATCGACCTGGGAAATCGCACACATCCTCGACGCACCGACCATCCTCGTGATGGACGCGAAAGGCGCCAGTGTGAGCAGTGCCGCCCTCGTACGTGGGATGATGGAATTCAGGGAAGAGATGAGTGCGGAGAGCGGCAGATCGACGCCGGGCCGACCGGCAGAGATTCCGCCTGAAGAGGTGCCGGCGATCGGACGATCTGCGTGCACTGGGGATTCCGAGTCGGCGAGTCCGTCGGATGGATGCCGCCGTGATGAAGCAGCAAAAAGGGCAGGCAGCAGGCAGAGCGGCATCCGCGGACTGATTCTGAATCGTGTGTCGCCGATGTTCTATCCGCGCCTTAGGAGTGTGATTGAAGAGTACTGCCCGGGCATCGAGGTCCTCGGCTACCTGCCGGAGCTGCCGGAGCTGAAGGTTCCGTCCCGCCACCTCGGTCTCGTCGAGCCGGAGGAAATCGCGGATTTCCAGCGCTGGACGGAACGCGTCGCCGCGCAGATGGAAGAAAGCGTGGATGTGGAGCGGCTGCTGGAGATTGCGCGTGTGGAACCGCCCATTAAATCAGAGAAGATACAGCCGGCGATGGAAAGCGCGCGAAGAGTGCGGATCGCGGTGTCCGAGGACGAAGCGTTCAACTTTACGTACGAGGAGAACCGGGCGCTGCTGCAGCAGCTCGGTGCGGAGCTTGTGCCGTTCAGTCCGCTGCATGACGCGGCACTGCCGGCAGATACCGACGGCCTGCTCCTGTCCGGCGGTTATCCGGAGCTCTACAGGGACGCGCTGCATGCCAATGCTTCGATGCGCGCGTCGGTGGCGGAGGCGGTGAAGCAGGGGCTCCCGACGATCGCCGAGTGCGGTGGCTATATGTACCTACTGGACGCCATCGAGCAGGTTTCGATGTGCGGCGTGCTGAGGGGCGACGCGGAGCGAAAACCTCGGCTGGTGCGCTTCGGCTATGTCGAGGCGGAGACCAGACGCGATAGCGTGCTCGGCCCGGCTGGCACCGTACTGCGCGGACATGAGTTCCACCGCTACGACTGCGACTTCAACGGCGCGGACTGCACCCTCACGAAGCCTGCAGCCGGCCACGGCCGTGCCGCGACCAGTGCCCGCAGCTACGAAGGCATCTACCTCACCGACAGCCTCGCCGCCGGCTTCCCCCACTTCTACTACTGGGGCAACCCCGCCGCCCTCGCCCACTTCCTCGACGCTTGCCGGACGTGGCGGAGGAAACAGGACATCAGGAGATGAGACAGAGGAAATCTATGAAGAGAAACATCGAAGAGAGAGAACATTACCGCGCCCTGGCGCAGCAGCACTGGGACAGCCTCGGGAAGCCGATTGACAGCCTGGGCGTGCTCGAGCAGCATGTGACGAAGCTCTGCATGATCGAGCGGACAACGCAGCCACGTATCAATCGGCGGGCGCTGGCAGTGCTCTGCGCGGACCACGGCTGTGTGCGCGAGGGCGTGACGCAGACCGACAGCTCAGTGACGCGCATCGTCGCTGAAAACTTCGCGCGCGGTCTGACCACGACGAGCGTGCTGGCGCAGCAGTTCGCCGTGGACCTCTTCCCAATCGACGTCGGCATGCTCGTCGCGACCGATTCAGGCACCCGTCCCCTTTCATCGAGGCCAATGCCTATATCCGCGCCGCTTCGTACCGATCGCGTCAACGATCGCTGTCTCCAGCATGGAAGCGGTGATATCGCGGTCGAGCCGGCGATGTCGGAGAAAGTGGGGGAGCGGGCGCTGGCGCTGGGCCGCCGTCTCGTCCGGGAGCTGAAAGCGCAGGGCTACGACATCCTGCTGACCGGTGAGATGGGCATCGGCAATACGACGCCGACGAGTGCGCTGCTTTCGGCGTACCTCGGGCTTCCGGTGGAAGAGACGGTCGGTCGTGGCGCCGGTCTCAGCGACGAAGGTCTCGAGCGGAAGCGCGACTGCGTCCGCCGGGCGCTTCAACGGGTCAACCATAAAAACGCGAAGCAGCTTCTGTTCGAGCTGGGTGGTCTGGAGATCGCGACGATGGCCGGGATGTTTCTCGGTGCGGTCGAAGAGCAGATGCCGATCGTGATCGACGGCGCGATCTCGACCGCCGCAGCGCTCGCCGCGAGCCGGATTCTGGCGGAGTCGAACACTTCGGATGCCACAAACTCTGCAACTGAGGTCACGGTGAGCACAGCGGTGCCAGGACAGATGTCGGACGCCGGTGTAAGCCCGTCAGAGGCAAAGCGAATTGCAGAAAGTGCTGCAGACTCGCTGCCAGACCGTGAAATCCATGGTTCCGTCGCTGACGTTACGCTGGCTTCGCATGTGTCGAAGGACGGTGCGGCGCGGAAGGCGCTCGAGGCGCTCGGACTGCGCGCCATCATCGACGCAGATATGTCGCTCGGCGAGGGCTCCGGCGCAGTGCTGCTCATGCCGATGCTCGATGCTGCACTCGCGGTCTACCGCGGCATGGGCAGCTTCGACGACATTCACGTCGAAGCGTACCATCGATTTAAGTGAAAACAGGAGCATCATGGGCAGACTTTACTACATCACCGGCGGGGCCGGTTCCGGAAAATCAGAATATGCGGAGCAGCTCGCGGAGCGCCTGCACGCGGAGCTCACGGGCCCGCTCTACTATGTCGCGACGATGCATCCGGCACCGCGGGATTCTGACGCCGCCGCACGTATCGCGAAGCATCAGACGCGCCGCGCGGGTCGCGGCTACACGACGATCGAGTGCCCGACGGACATCGCGCAGCTCCGCACGCAAGCTTCAAAAAACGCCGTCTTCCTCCTCGAGGACCTCACGAATCTGTATGCCAATGAGGTCTACGGTACGTCGGGCCATCCCCACGAAATCGTGGCCCCACTGCTTGCACTCACGCAGCAGGCCGGCGCAGTCATCATCGTCGCCAACGAACTCTACAGCGACGGCATCACCTATGCGCCGGAGACCACCATGTTTCTGCGCGATCTCGGCGGCATCGCGGTGGCGCTCAGCACCGCCGCCGATCAGGTGACCGAAGTCGTATATGGCATCCCGGTACAGCTGAAAGCCTGAGACATTGGCGTACGCCACGTGCCGGCAGCGAAACACGGCACCGCTTCCTGGGGCACGCAGAACGCCTCACCACAAACCACACCCGATACCCCGTCGTCCCACTGCGGGCGGCGCTCAGAAGGAGTTTTATGTTCGATTCACTGAAAATCGCCTTCGCGACCTACTCGCGGATCCCGACCCCGCAGGCCGACTGGAACGAGCACAGCATGAAATACGCGATGTGCTTCTTCCCGCTGGTCGGCGTCGTCGTCGCGCTCCTGAGCCACCTCGCCTGGCGGCTCCTCACGCGCCTCGGACTGCACGCCTTCTTCATCGCGAGCTGCCTCACCGCGCTCCCGATTCTGCTCACCGGCGGCATCCACCTCGACGGCTACTTCGACACCCAGGACGCGCTCCACAGCTACGCCCCGCAGGAACGGAAGCTTGAGATCCTGAAGGACCCGCACATCGGTGCATTCGCCGCGATCTACGGTCTCCTCTATGTCCTGAGCGTCCTCGCCTGCTGGACCGAGACCGCGTCCATGGCCACCGCGGCGCAGGCCCTCCCGTGCATCTGCTGGGGCTTCGTGCTGTCCCGCATCCTCTCCGGACTCAGCGTCGTGACCTTCCCGAAGGCGCGGAAGGACGGCATGGTCCGTGACATGGCGGATGCAGCCGACCACCACGTGGTCCGCATCCTCACCGCGGAGCTCATCGCCGCCAGCGTGCTCCTCTTCGTGCCGACCCTCTTCGGCGGCACCCCGCTCTTGTACCCGTTCGTGACCCTCCTGACGGCCGCCCTCAGCTTCCAGTGGTACCGCCTCCGCATCCTCCCGATCTTCGGCGGCACGACCGGCGACCTCTGCGGTTACTTCCTGTGCAACTGCGAGCGTGCCATCCTGGCCGGCAACCTGCTGTGCCTCGTTCTATTACATTTTCTGGAGGTAAGATGAAACTGATCATGATCATCGGCGGTATGGCGCAGGGCAAGCACGCCTTCGCCGCACAGTTCACGCACGCCCGCTGCATCGACGGGCTCGCCGCGCAGATTCGCGACGCGGTACGGGCCGGGCGCGATCCCCTGGCGGAGGCCAATGCCTCTGTCCGCGAGCTTGTCATGGGGCGGGAGGACATCGTCCTGATCTACCCGGAGGTCGGCAGCGGTGTCGTGCCGCTGGACCCGGAGGAGTGTGCGTGGCGGGAAGCCGTGGGGCGCGCCGGATGCCGTATCGCCGCCGAAGCCGACGAAGTGTATCGCGTCGTCGCCGGCATCGCGCAGAGAATCAAGTAGAGAAGTGGGAGTCGCCGGAAGAGAAGCGTATGGGCGCGACGAAACGGCGGAGGGATTACGAAGAATTGCGTGATGTCAGCGCTGGATGCGAGGGACGAGAAGCATCTGTGTGGGACGAGTGGAAGAAAGGACGAGGACAATGAAACTGTGGCTGATCCGTCATGGCATGACGAAGGGAAACCAGGAGCACCGCTACGTCGGCGCGACCGACGAAGGCATCCTCCCGGAGGAAAAAGAACGACTGCAGGCGCGGGCGGCGGACATGGATCTGCATCCGGCTGTCGTCTTCGTGAGCCCCGCACGCCGCTGCAGAGAAACGGCGGCGTGTTTGTTTCCGGGCGCTGCGCCTGAGCTGATCGTCGTCCCGGAATTCATGGAAATGAACTTCGGCGCGTTCGAATACATGAGCTGGCAGGAAATCAACCAGGACCCGGACCCCGCGCACCGCGCTGCGTACCAGCGCTACATCGACTCGAACGGCGAAACCGCCTTTCCCGGCGGTGAAAGCAAAGTCGAGTTCACGAAACGCGTGTGTGACGGCTTCGAACGCGCCGTACTGCCGAGGCTCCAGGAACACCAGGACATCGCCATCGTCGCCCACGGCGGCACGATCATGGCCCTGATGGAACGCTATGCCGAACCGCACAAACCCTACTTCGAGTGGAGCGTGAAACCCGGAGAAGGCTACCGCCTCGACTTGATGTGGTCAGACCCCAGTAAATTTGAATATGCAACTTTTTCGATGGAGTTTTTCTTGAAAATATAAACTTTTTCAAACGACTTTTTCGGTAAAATGACATTTTTTCAAACGACTTTTACATATAAACGGAATTTTTTGTATGAAAGCCGGACATGCAGTGCCGAGGCTTGAAATGAAAGTGAAATTTCTGTATACTGATTCCGCTTTTTTATTAATTTTTAAGTCTGGAAAAGAATGTGATGGCAGTGTGAAAAAGAACAGAGAAGCTGCAAGGGTGAAGTTTAGCTATGGATAGAAATATAGATGAGATATATTCTTCTGATCGTGTCAAGCTGGGGGAGAATGCGCTACAGGTGATGCAGCATACGATTCGGCTTAATGGCGGTGTCGGTGTCATGAGTGGATACTATGATGCCGAACTGACGATTCTGTCGGTCAGTGATTTAGTGCTGCATAATCTGGGCTACAGCTATGAAGCGATGATGAAGAAAACGAAGGGTTCCCTGAAGAACTTTTTTTATGGCGAAGACATCAGCTTTCTGGAGGCGGAGCGTTTCCGCCGGATCGAGGGCGAGGGCGAGGCACAGGTGCTCACGGCAGATGGGGCACTTGTTTTCGTGCGTCTCTATAAGAAGGATGCGATCGATACAGAGGGAAATCCGATCTGGGTCATGTCTGTGCAGATAAACCTCGCGTACGAGAACCTCTCCCTGGACGCAGAAAAAAGAAGCCTGATGCAGGCGCAGCGTGCAGCCGCGTTTCACCGTGCGTTTACCAGCGCCAATCTCTGCGAGTACTATGTGAATCTGGAGCAGAATACCTTCGATACGTTCAAGGTGGAGGACTCCCTGATGACGGCGTTTGAAAGCAGCGAGACCTGGGATGAACTGGTCAGCTTCTTCGTGAAGAACTATGTCATCGAACAGGATAGAAAGGCCGTCCGTGATTTCTACGATCGCACGGAAGTTGCAGCGAAATTAAAGGGACTCGAGACGGAGCTGAGTCAGGAATGCCGTATCATCCTGGATGGCGAGGAACGCTGGGTGCGTAACGTCATCATGCGTGGTGAAATCGAGGATTCTGAATATGCGATGATCTTCCTGCGTGACATCACGGAGTCCCGGGCAGACAGTGAAAGGCGGCAGCAGCTGGCGTCGGACAATGCTTCCATGGAACTTCTGATCCAGAGCATGGTGCGTCTCGTCGACCGTTTCGTCGTCTGTGATCTCGAAGAAGACCGCTATGACTTTTACAGTCTGCAGGGAGAAATGATCTACGAGCCATCGGGCAGCTACCATGACTTCGTGGCGCAGGTGATCACGAAGTATAAGACCCTGGAACCGCTGGACGCGCTGGAGACACTGATTTCTCAGGAGAATGTCCGGAAGAATCTGCCGGATGAGAAGAGCATCTACAAGTATGAATACTGCTCACTGGACGAAAATACCTATAAAATCGCGTCCTTCCTCCCACTGGAGTGGGAGGGCGACAAGCTGATTAAGGCGCTGCTGATATCGATGGATGTGTCTCCGGAGAAAAAGGCGGAGATCGAATCGCGGAAGGCGCTGAAGGAAGCCTACCGCGCTGCGGAAAATGCGAGCCGCGCGAAGACAGAATTCCTCTCCAACATGTCCCACGATATCCGGACACCGATGAATGCCATCGTCGGTCTGACCGCCATCGCAGGCGCCAATATCGAAAACCAGGAAAAGGTGGTCGAGTGCCTCGGGAAAATCAAGAAGTCGAGCCGTCATCTGCTGGGCCTCATCAACGAAGTCCTCGATATGGCACGCATCGAAAGTGGAAAGATGTCGCTCACGGAAGAAGATTTTAACCTGCCGGAGCTGGTGGACAACCTGATCACCATGACGAAGACGAGCATCGACGAGCATCATCACAGCTTCGAGGTACATATCGATCATATCGAGCATGAAGCCGTCTGTGGTGACAGTCTGCGGATCCAGCAGGTCTTCGTGAACCTCATGAGTAACGCCATCAAGTACACTCCAGATGGCGGTCACATCATCTTCTCCATCAGGGAGAAACCGAATGGGTTTTCCGAGCTCGGCTGCTATGAGTTCACGATCGAAGACGATGGCATCGGTATGACGCCTGAATTTCAGAAGATCATGTTTGATCCGTTCAGCCGTGCGGACGATCACCGCACGACCAAGGTGCAGGGCACCGGCCTCGGCATGGCCATCACGAGAAACATCGTGCATCTCATGAATGGTGATATCCAGGTCGACAGCGCGCCGAATAAGGGCACGAAGATCACGGTCACCGTCTATCTGAAGCTCCAGGAAAGCGAAAAGGAGCAGGAAAAGGAGCTGGTGGATCTGCCGGTACTCGTGGTGGATGACGACCGAACCTGCTGCGAAAGTACAGTCGCAACGCTCGAAGACATTGGCATCGACGGCGAGTGGGTACTGACTGGAACAGAAGCGGTGGAACGCTGTCGCGCCCGTCATAAAAACAACAGTGACTACTTCGCCGTGATTCTGGACTGGAAGATGCCGGGCATGGATGGCATCGAAACGGCCAGAAACATACGTGCATGTGTGGGTGAAGATGTCACGATCATCATCCTGACCGCCTTCGAATTCAGCGAAATCGAGGAAGCAGCGAGATCGGCCGGCGTGAACGCCTTTATCGCGAAGCCGCTGTTCCGCTCCCGTCTGACGGCGACGCTCCGCCAGTTTGTTTTCGGAAAGAAAGAGAAAAATGCCCGGAACTGTCTCGAGGATTTCGCAAACGCGGACTACAGCGGAAAGCGCATCCTCCTCGTGGAGGACAATGAACTCAACCGTGAGATCGCGATCGAAATCATCGGTATGACCGGCGTTGAGATCGATGTCGCTGAAAACGGGAAGATCGCGGTCGACAAGATCGCAGACGCGCCGGAGAACTGGTACGACCTCGTCTTCATGGATATCCAGATGCCAATCATGAACGGCTATGAAGCGACCGCCGCGATCCGCTCCCTCTCCGGTGCGCGGGGGCATGTGCCCATCATCGCGATGACCGCAAACGCCTTCGCCGAGGACGTACAGCTCGCGAAGAACACCGGCATGAACGAACACATGGCGAAACCACTCGATATGCATAAACTGAACGAAATTCTCAAAACCTGGTTGTGACAGCAGCAGAAGAGGGGTGTCCTGTGACACCCCTCCGTCTGTGCTTGAAACCGAACCTCCGCACGCAATCATAGGGCTGCGCGCATCGGCAGCGGACAGGGTTTGTCATTCGACTGGTGGTTTAAGCATTGGCGTTTTGCGTGATGTTCCTGCTACTACATAATTGTCAGGAGGCCAATGCTTCTGGCCGCAGGTTCATCACGGAGCCGGCAGTTTCGATGGCTCTGTGATAATACAGTGCAAATCGTGACCGAAGCATGTTAAAATATCGATATAGCCAGCACGTATAAAGAGCGTGCCGGGATGAACGGACTGAGCTTCTGGCATGACAGGGAGCCAGACCTCTGGTATAGAAAGGAGTCTGCAAAGCATGGGAAGATTTGTGAATCCGGACAGCAGCGCGTTTCAGGTTGCGCTGAACTCCAGGATATATGTGGATAAGACAGGCTTGATCGAATATACAAACAGCGTTCTCGATACAACAAATGCTTATATCTGCAACAGCCGACCGCGCCGGTTCGGGAAGTCCTATGCCGCGAATATGCTGGCGGCGTACTACAGTAAGGGCGCAGACGCAGAGCAGATGTTTTCGGGATTGAGGATAAGTCAGGCTCCCGATTTCAAAAAGCACCTCAATAAATATGATGTAATCCATATCGATATTCAGTGGTTCCTGGCAAACTGCGAGGATGCGAATACGGTAGTGCCATTTATCGCGAATAGCGTCCTGGATGAACTTCGTGCGCTTTATCCGGAAGTGCTGTCACAGGAGCCTGGAAGCCTGCCGGACGCGCTTTCGAGGGTGAAGGATCGCACCGGACAGAAATTTGTCGTGATCATCGATGAGTGGGATGCCATCATCCGGGATGGTGCGATCACCGAAACGGTTCAGGATGAATATCTGAATTTTCTGAGAGGTATGTTTAAGGGCGTCGAGCCGACGAAGTACATCCAGCTGGCCTACCTGACGGGCATCCTGCCGATCAAGAAAGAGAAGGCGCAGTCCGCCGTGAATAACCTGGATGAGTTTACGATGCTGCAGGCCGACGAGCTGGCGCCATACATCGGATTCACCGAAGACGAAGTCAAGGCTCTCTGCGAACAGTATCATCGAGACTTTGATAAGGTGAAAAAGTGGTATGATGGATATCTTCTCAATGGCTATCAGGTGTATAACCCAAAGGCCGTCGTGAGCGTGATGACCAAAGGCAAATTCCGAAGCTACTGGTCCGAAACGGGCTCATATGAAGTTGTCGTACCACTGATTTGTATGAACTACGACGGACTGAAGAATGCCATCATCGAGATGCTTTCCGGTTCAGCGGTCAATGTTAATACCGCCACCTTCAAAAACGACCCTGCCAGAATACAGAACCGGGACGACGTGCTCACCTATCTGATCCACCTCGGATATCTCGGATACGACGAAGAGAACGAAACCGCATTTGTCCCGAATGAAGAGATCCGACAGGAACTGATCACAGCGGTCAGAAGCAGTAACTGGGATGAACTGATTGCATTTCAGCAGAAATCGAGAAAACTCCTGGCAGCAACACTGGCCATGGATGAAAAGCAGGTTGCAGCCGAAATCGATAAGATTCACTCGGAATATACCTCAGCCATTCGATACAATGATGAAAATTCGCTGAGCAGTACGATCGCCATCGCCTATCTGGGAGCTATGCAGTACTACTTCAAGCCGATCAGAGAATTGCCGACGGGACGTGGCTTTGCCGATTTTGTTTTCATTCCGAAACCGGAATATAAAAGCACGTATCCGGCGCTGGTTGTGGAGCTGAAGTGGAATCAGAATACGACAACCGCCTTACAGCAGATAAAAGATAAAAAGTATCCGGAGTCCATTCTGGACTACACCGGTGAAATCCTACTTGTGGGCATCAATTATGATAAAACCAGTAAGGAGCACCAATGTCGAATCGAAAAGTATAAGAAAGAGTAAAGCTTCCTGACGGGGCGTTTATCTACATCGCTCAGAAAAAACTATTATCAATAGACCAGCCGGCGGGGATTCCTGCCGGCTGGTTTGCTTTCATGCCGCTCTTAAGAATTTCGTAATGGGGTCAGACCCCATAAAGTTGGATAAATACCGAAATCACGGGATAAATGTGAAAGTAAACGAGATAAATACCAACTTTTGTTGATAGTATGGGAGATAAATAGTAAAATAAAGACATATTAATACGGAATATGACCCACTTAAAAGGAGGAAGACCATGAAGACAAATAAGGAAATCGCGATCGAGTGGGGGATTTCTGACCATGCAGTCAATGATCTGTGCCGAAGAGGGGAGATTCCAGGTGCTATAAAGGAAGGTAAATCCTGGCGGATTCCGGATGATGCAGTGAAGCCGGTGGATGGTAGAGTGAGCTCCGGGAATTATATGAAACGAAAGAAAGCACCGGCACGAAAGGCGCTGCCGATCGGGATTTCGGATTATGTGCGCGCGCAGGAAGAATACTACTATGTCGACAAGACGATGCTGATCAAGGATTTCCTGGATCGAAAGCCACTGGTGTCGCTGTTTACGCGTCCGCGCAGATTCGGTAAAACGCTGAACATGGATATGCTCCGCGTCTTTTTCGAAATCTCCGACGAGGATACCAGCCGATATTTCATGGATAAGAAAATCTGGAAGTGCGGAGAGGCGTATCATCAATATCAGGGAAAGTACCCGGTCATTTTTCTGACCTTTAAGGATGTCAAATTCGACACATGGGCTGCCACCGTGCGGAAAATCCAGCGCTTATTACAGGATGAGTATGGCAGACATCTGGAGGTATTGACCGACGACGCCATCGCGGACTACGACAAGGATTTCTTCCGCCAGATCTTAAGTGGAAACGCGGATGAAGTAGACCTCGCGGCCTCGCTGGAGCAGCTCTCGAAGATGCTGACCGTACATTACCATCAGGCACCGATCATCATCATCGATGAATATGATACGCCGATCCAGGAGGGGTATTCGAAGAATTTCTATGAGGAAATCATCGGATTCATGCGGAATTTCTTCTCGGGTGCCTTCAAGGATAACCGGAATCTGTCCTACGGCTTCCTGACCGGCATCCTTCGTATTGCGCAGGAAAGTATCTTCAGCGGTCTGAATAATCTGTCCGTAAACACGGTTCTGGACAATGCTTACGACCAGTATTTCGGCTTTACCGCGGAAGAGGTACGCGAGATGCTACGTTATTACGGTGTCCTGGACAAAGAACAGGAATTAAGAGAGTGGTACGATGGATACCTGTTCGGCACCAGAGATATCTATAATCCATGGTCTGTCGTTAACTATGTCGCCAATGGGTGCATGCCGCAGGCCTACTGGGCGAATACAGGCCGAAACGAAATCCTGGAAGATGTTCTGAATGCTGCGACCGATGATATCACAGAGAAGCTGTACCTGCTGCTGCAGGGGAAGCCTGCAATCGCAAGAATCGATCAGAATGTCATCTACAGATCCCTGACGCAGCATCCGGAAAATGTTTACAGCCTGCTGCTGGTCGCCGGCTATTTAAAAGCCTCCAGCAGGAAATTGCAGGCTGACGGCTCGTACCTGTGTGAAGTCCTGATCCCGAACAAAGAAATCGCCGCGGTATATTCCTCTGAGATACTGTCGCAGGTAAGCGTTGAAACGGATCAAGACGAAGCATAACGAGGAAGAGCTGCAGAAATGTAGAGTCAGCCGCACGCATAAAAAGAAGAGGGGTGTCCTGTGACACCCCTCCGTCTGTGCTTGAAACCGAACCTCCGCACGCAGTTTCCTGCAGGTTTTCTACGAGACAGCGTTTACAAAATGTAAACAGATATGGTTCCCAGACCTGAATATTTAGAAACATTTCACCTTCACAGATAAGAAGTAACCGATAACCGATAAGCATTTACGATAAACCTTAACCGAAGCCATGCACAAGCATGAATAGTAAAGTCTCGTACGGTATTTGATTGTCAATGTTTACGCCGGGACGCAGTCACGAGGCTGCGCGTATTGGCAACGGGCAGGATGCATCAGATGTCGACGTCGAAGAGTACCGTCTGGTTGTACCGGTCGAGGGCGAGCTGCATCTCCATGACCATCTTCGAGATCTTCTCGTAGTCCTGCTTCACCTGCGCGAGATCGTAGTTTACGTACTTGTACTCCGGTGCGGCATTTCGACCGGCATAGCCGGTGAGCTGTCGTGTCTTCGGAAGCTCCTTCCGCATCATGTCCAGTATGAAGCGGCGCTTATTGAGCTGCGACATCCGGATCAGGATGGTGTCGACGCTCATCTCCGTATCGCCGACCATGATCTTCGCGGTGGCGTTCGTGAGATTCAGCGCGTGCTTTATGGTGGCAATCTTCTCGTCGAGTGCCGCGATGGTCGCGGAAACCTCCGCGTAGTCGTACTCCGGAATCACCGGCTCCTCGTTCGTCGCCGCCACATAGGTCTTCGAATTCGCTTCCTTATCGAGCCAGTAGGACTTCTCATCCTCCAGACTTCTCAGCATCTTATTCGCGATTGCGGATGTCATTTTCTGCATGTCGATCCCTCCATTTCCTTCGCTTGATTCTGTAATCATTATAAGGCAGCGGACAGGGTTTGTCATTCGACTGCTGGTTTAAGCATCAGCGTTTTGCGTGATGCTCCTGCTACTACATAATTGTCAGCAGGAATGCCATATAAAGTGGCAATGTAAGAATCTGCTCGGTACGCCCGACGTTGTAGTCCCCCAACTTAATTGCATGGTAGACGTGATACTTTTCCGGATGGCGTAAAATGGTTTTTGTGCTTTTCGTATTACCGGTTGCTGCCTTGACTTCGACCAGAGTGCATTCCCCCTGGTATCGAATCACGAAATCGACCTCCAGCCCAGTGTCCTTATGGAAATAATATAAGCTGCGTCCCATTTTTCCGAAAATGTCTGCAACCAGGTTCTCGAAGATCGCCCCTTTGTAGCCATGGAGATTTCCGTTCAAAATATCAAACTGTGTGCCGTCCTCCAACATGCTGACAAATAAGCCACAGTCACGCATATACACCTTAAATACGTCTTCTTCAGCATTCCCATCCAAAGGCAGTTCCGTAATGGACAGATTGTAAGCGCGAACAATGATTCCGGCATCTTCAATCCATTGCAGGCTTCCAGCATATTTTGATGAGGTGGATCCTTTTTTCACAACGGAATACTGAAATTTCTTGTTTTCCTTACTGAGCTGTTTTGGAATGGACTGAAAGCATTCCCTGATCTTTGATTTATCTTTCCTTTCTGCGTACTTTACCATATCATCTTCATAAGAACGGACGATGTCGCGTTGAATCTGCAGTACTGCATCCATTTGTTTTGTATCCACAAAAGTCTGTACTGCATCCGGCATACCGCCAACAACCGCATATTGCAAAAGCAACTGCTTCATACGGTTATGCAGGGCTTCCGGTACCGGTATTTCTTTCTGCAGGCAGTGTCGCAGCATATCGATTACAGGGGCAGCAACGCCATTGGCCCACAAAAATTCCTCAAAATCCAGAGGATACATATCAATGACGGTTTCGGAACCGACCGGAATAGATTTCGGTTCTTTTCCATACCCCTTTACACCCAATAAGGAACCCGTTCCGATGACATCATAACGTCCGTCTATCCGGAAGAATTTAAGCGCAGTTCGAGCTTCCGGGCACTCCTGGATCTCGTCCAGAATCAGCACCGTATGGCCACTTTCAAACACCGCTTCACTGCCTAACAGCGCGGACAACATCATCACAATCGTATCCACTTCCAGGGAACCGGAAAAGACGGAAGCATAGTCCGGATTTTCAAAAAAGTTCAGGTATACGACATGTTTATAATTTTTCTTTGCAAAATCAAGGACAGAAAATGTTTTCCCACATTGCCGGCAGCCCTTAATAATTAATGGTTTATGATTTTCCGTGTTTTTCCAGTCCGTCAGTTTTTGCTCCATTTTCCGCTTTAACATAATGACTTCACCTCCGTGTTAATTATATTATAAGTTGAATGTGCAACTTTTCCAATGGAGTTTGATGTAAAAGTATAAACTTTTTCAAGGGACTTTTTGCGTGAAGTGGTATTTTATCCAAACGACTATTAGATATAAATGTCAGTTTCCTGTAAAGAAATTATCAGAAACCCAGCCGGAATGAAAGAGGCGGTGAAAGATCGCTCTGCGTTCCGTTTTGTGTGTCCGGACTGTGGCGCGGAGACCTATGTCGATTATGATTTACTGTATCATCAGATGGAAGACCGGATTATGATCCACTATGCCCGTCTGGACGAGAGTGCGGCGGAAATCTACCAGATGCTTACGAAGGATGACCCTGAGGATATGGTGCAGGACATGCTTCGGAATCACTATCTGATCCGAATCGTCCGCTCTCAGAATCAGCTTCGTGAGAAGATTGCAATCTTCGATGCGGGGCTGGATGACCGGATCATCGAGATATACAAGATCTTTATCCTCCACACCGTCCAGGAGAAGGATCCGGATAGCAAGGATATCGAAATACTGTATTACAAAGAACCTACAGAAGGACAAGACTTCATCCAGATCATAGCGGACGGCAAAACATACGGCGTCGTAGAACTGAGGAAAAGCACCTATGACGAGCTCTATGAAGAGTATAGAGACAGGTTGCCGGATATCCGAAAGGACGGGCCATGCATCGACCGTTCGTGGGCGCTGGAAAAGATGAAAGCCTGGACCAGGGCATAGGGATCGGTGCCCTGGAGCTGCAGAGGCATCCACCTTCGTCCTGTCTTATGCGACCTGAGCTCCGTGTCTCCGCGATTCGGCCCTGCTATGCTCCGCGCCCACAGGCCAATGCTTCTGGCTGCAAGCTCATCACGGAGCCGACAGATATCGAGTAAGTTTAGAAATAAGATGCCGGATAACGCGAAAAAAGTGCCAGATATCATTTATAAAATGCCGGATAGTTCCAGTGGAGTTCCTGATATAATTTAAAGCAATAATCCAAAACAAACGTTCATACTCTGCCTGCTGAATTACAAAAGTAAATGCAGTATGAAAAAGTAAATGCTACACTGCATGAA
>CALAOB010000168.1 GCA_937927445.1 uncultured Oribacterium sp.
GCCTGAAATCGTGGAATGACTGATTCCATCGGTTTCAGGCTTTTCTTTCGTTCAAACAGAATCGCTCCCGGAGGGCCGACACCAGAAGCCATATGGAGAGGTCGTGAAGAATTTTAGAGTCTCCCGAGCTCGGAGTACTGTGCTTCTAGTGCCGGCCCTCCTGGAGCGATGAAAAGGATTGACTTTCCCACTTCGGAAGCACATAATCGGTATATACCGGAAATAAAGGAGGATACAGCGATGCCGAGGCCGCCACGATGTCGACGAATATGCAATGCACCCAGAGTGGTGCGGTTCGGTCCATGCGATGACGCAGAGAGTGATCCGATTCTGCTGACACTCGATGAGTACGAGGTCATCCGTCTCGTGGATCTGGAGCAGCAGACGCACGAGCAGTGCGCCGCGCAGATGGATATTTCACGTTCGACGGTGCAGGAGATTTATGAAAGCGCACGACGCAAGCTCGCGGCCTGCCTCGTCTACGGGAAGCCGCTGCACATCACCGGCGGAAATGTCCGGATCTGTAACTTAACCAGTGATCAAAAAGGAGATATCATCATGAGAATTGCAGTAACCTATGAAAACGGCCAGATTTTCCAGCACTTCGGTCATACCGAGCAGTTTAAGATCTACGATATGGCGGATGGTCAGATCGTACGCGAGGCGGTCGTGGATACGAACGGCAGTGGTCACGGCGCGCTCGCCGGTTTCCTGATGCAGCTCGGTGTCGATGCACTGATCTGCGGCGGCATCGGCGGTGGCGCGCAGATGGCACTCGCCGAGGTCGGTATCCGCCTTTTCGGTGGTATCAGCGGAGATGCGGATGCAGCGGTCAATGCACTCATCGCCGGCAATCTCGGCTATAACCCGGACGTGCACTGTGACCACCACGATCACGAGCACGGCGAGGGTGGACACAGCTGTGGCAATCACGGGTGCGGAAACCACGGCTGCCACTGATCATGGTCTCGCAAAAGAAACGTCGCACAGCAGCTTCGAATAAGAGCTGACAGCAGAAGTCATCGACAGCCGGGCGACCGGGGACACACAGCAACTGCGGACAGGAGAGTATCCGAAAGAAGCTGAACACGCTGTGCAATAATGAGCCAGGAAATCGAAAGATTTTATAAACTCTGAGGCCGGCCTGCGCCGGCCTTTCATGAAGCTGTTATAATAATTTTATCAGTAAATCACGAAAGGAGGAATGTGATGGAAAAGAATAAGTATGCAGGCACACAGACCGAGAAGAACCTGATGGAGGCATTCGCCGGCGAATCGCAGGCGCGCAACAAGTATACCTACTTCGCGTCGAAGGCGAAGAAGGAGGGATACGAGCAGATCGCCGCGCTGTTCCTGAAGACGGCAGACAACGAGAAGGAGCATGCGAAGCTCTGGTTTAAGGAGCTGAACGGCATCGGGGATACCGCAGAGAACCTGAAGGCAGCTGCCGAGGGCGAGAACTACGAGTGGACCGATATGTACGAGGGCTTCGCGAAGACCGCAGAGGAAGAGGGCTTCCCTGAGCTCGCTCAGCGTTTCCGCCTCGTCGCTGCGATCGAGAAGCATCACGAGGAGCGCTATCGCGCACTGCTGCATAATGTTGAGATGGCCGAGGTCTTCGCGAAGAGCGAGGTCAAGGTCTGGGAGTGCCGCAACTGTGGGCACATCGTCATCGGCGAGAAGGCCCCGGAGGTCTGCCCGACCTGCAACCACCCGCAGAGCTATTTCGAGGTGCACGCAGAGAACTACTAATTTCTAAAACCAACACTACGAAGAAAGGAGATCGTAACATGGAGCAGAAGTATTATATTTGTAAGCATTGTGGAAACATCATCATCAAAGCTAAGGACAGCGGCGTCCCGGTGGTCTGCTGCGGCGAGCCGATGACAGAGCTCATCGCCGGCACCAGCGACGGCGCACGTGAAAAGCACGTTCCAGTATGGAGCGTAGAGAATGGGATCGTGCATGTACAGGTCGGCTCCGTGGAGCATCCGATGCTGCCGGAGCACTACATCGAGTGGATCTCCATCTTTACGAAGCAGGGCTACCAGCACAAGGCGCTGCATCCGGGCGAGAAGCCGGTCGCGGACTTCGCACTCTGTGCGGGTGACGAGGTGGAGGCGGTCTATGCCTACTGCAACCTCCACAGCCTCTGGAAGGCATAACATCATAAGAGAAAGAGATGAGGGAAAGCGATGAAAATCGAACTGAATCCGGATCAGGATGTGGTGAATACCGTCCGTGAAGGTCTGAAGCGCACCGGTGGCTACTGTCCATGCCGCCTCGAGCGTACGGAAGATACGAAGTGCATGTGTAAGGAATTTAAGGAACAGATCGCTGACCCGAACTACGAGGGCTTCTGTCACTGCATGCTGTACTACAAATCACTGAAGGACTAAAAGAGAAAGGAGCCTGTATGGCTGAGCTTAAAATCACTGCAACAAATTTTGAAACCGAAGTGCTTCACTCTGCGAAGCCGGTGCTGATCGACTTCTACGCGGACTGGTGCGGACCGTGCAAGATGCTGGCCCCGATCGTGCATGAGATTGCCGAGGAGCATGCGGATACGCTGAAGGTAGGAAAGGTCAATGTCGACGAGCAGATGGAACTGGCGATGCGCTTCAATGTTTCCAGTATCCCGATGCTGGCGCTGATCAAGGACGGAAAGATGATCGACCAGTCGATCGGCTACTGCCCGAAGGAAGACATCCTCGCGATGCTGAAGAAGCTCTGAGGCACATCATCCCCCGCTTCATCGAAGAAACGTCGTACTGCAGACGCAGATCAGAAAAACATCATAAAAGGTCATCGCGCACGCGGTGGCCTTTTTATATTCATGCTTTTGTAAGGTGGATTTTTCTGCGCCTATGCTATAATACTGTCATCTATCGGAGGTGAACTATGGAATTCAGAACCTATAAAAACCGCATCGTGCTGGTGGATGACGAAGAGCAGGCACTGGCCGAGATCGATTTCCCGGCGATGGAAGAGGAGCCGGGCACGGTCGAAATCACCCATACCTATGTCGATGAGAGTCTGCGCGGGCGCGGTCTCGCCGGCAAGCTCATGACACGGCTCATCGCCTACCTCGAGCGGAATCAGCTGAAGGCGTATCCGAGCTGCAGCTACGCCGTGGACTGGTTCGCGAAGCACGGCGAAGCCGCGCATCTTTTGAGCCCGTCCTATATGCCGACCACCGGAACGGACGCACCGGTGCAGTCTGGGCTGAACATGCCGGAGTTGACGCACCCGTCCACATCCACCGGCTCTACGCTGAACGCCACGACCATCACGATCCCGGCAGCGGACACCGCATCTTCCGCAACAGGCATGATTTCCGGCAGCACACGACCTTTCACGCCGCGCGCTGCTTCTGATATCACAGCAGAACCGTCTACCGGACGGCCAGACATCGTACGGAACCGCCATGCAAATCCACTTCCGAAACAGGAAGAGGAGGAAGAGGACGCCTATTTCCGCGACACGGAGTATGGCGACGAAGAGGAGGACGGCCCGGTCGACGGCGGTATGCGCGACCGGATGCTCATGGGCGTGAACCGCGTCCTGCAACTCTTCTCCGTGGCCGCACTGATCCTCCTGTACCTTCTGATGGTCGTGCCGGCGCTCGAAAATCTGAACGCCCTCGGCCCGATCGAGTCGATGATTACGGACCACAATGTCGCCGAAATCACCTTCATCTCGGTTTTCGCGGGCATCACACTGTTCAGCCTGATCTCCCTCTTCTGGATGCTCTCCAGAAAGAAATACGTGCGCTACGGCACGCTGGAAACGATTGACACCGGCCGCGGCATGACCGCCTTCATCCTCCTGCTCCTCGTGGAAGTGATCGCCATGCTCCTGAGCCCGATCATGGAATCCGCGGAGCCTGTCATCGTCGGCCTCGCCATCGCCTCCACCCGCCTCGTCGTGAACCGCGCGATGATCCTCATGGCCGGCGGCCTCGGCCTCATCCTTTCCGTGATCCGGAAGATCATCAAGCATTGACAGTATAAGGAGAACATCGATTGAGAAACGTAAAACTGAAACAGATGCTGGCCCTTCTCTGCGCCGGCCTCACACTGGCCTGCAGCCTGCCGGGCTGCAGCCGGACGCCGAAGCTCGAGCGCTACAACAGGCAGTTCCTGGATGTCTTCGACACCGTCTCCATGGAGATCGGCTTCGAGAAGAGTGAAGCGGACTTCCAGAAGTGCTACGACAGCTCTCACGCACAGCTTCTGAAGGAGCATAAGCTCTACGACATCTATAACAGCTACGAGGGCCTCAACAATCTGAAAACCGTCAATGACAGCGCCGGCATCCAGCCAGTAAAGGTCGATCCGGACCTCATCGCTCTCGTGAACTGGGGCAAGGAGGTCTACACCCTCACGGGTGGCAAGGTCAATATCGCCTACGGCGCAGTTCTGCGTCTCTGGCATGACAAGCGGGACGCCGGCATCGAAGATCCGGCACATGCCGAGCTGCCGGATCAGGCCGCACTGGAGGAAGCCGCGAAGCATACGAACATCGAGGATGTCATCATCGACGAAGCGGCCGGCACCCTCTATCTGAAGGACCCGGAGATGAGTCTCGATGTCGGTGGCATCGGCAAGGGCTATGCGACGGAAAATGCCGCACAACTGATCAAGAACGAAGGCTCGGAAAACTTCCTCCTGAACCTCGGCGGGAATGTACGTGCGATCGGCATCCGGGGGGATGGCTCGAAGTGGGTCTGCCCGGTGGAGAGTCCGGAATACCGCGACAGCCAGACCGGCGACCAGTATGCGATCACCTGCTACCTCGATGGCCGCTCCCTCGTCACCTCCGGTGATTATGAGCGCTACTATGTCGTGGACGGCCAGCGCTATCATCACATCATCGATCCGGATACCCTGTATCCGGCGAAGTATCATCGCAGTGTTTCGATCCTGACCGAGGATTCCGGCCTCGCCGACGCCCTGTCGACCGCGCTCTTCATGATGTCGGTCGAGGACGGCAAGGCACTGATCCAGTCCATCCGCGAGGACACGAGCCCACTCGGTGCCGGGTTCAAGGTCGAGGACCTCGAAGCCATGTGGATCGACGCCGACGGCCACCAGGAGTACACGGACGGCTTCCTGAACTACACGAAAGCATAGCGTTTTGGGGCCCTCCGGGGCCCCGAAAAATATTTTAAAAATAGTTGTTGACAAATGATTTAAAGTCAAGTACTATATACGAGTCGCTTGAAGCGAGCGACACAAACAAACACATAGCGCTGTCGCCAAGTGGTAAGGCAACGGATTCTGATTCCGTCATTCCCAGGTTCGAATCCTGGTAGCGCTGCGAAAGATCCCAGAACTTTGATCATCAAGGTCCTGGGATTTTTTTGTGCTGTTCATGCATGCAAATAGTCGCAGGAAGCGGCATCGAAAATGTCCCATCGCAGCTTCGGAAATAAAGCATGGCGGGATCGGTACAAAATTCCTTTTTTGTAAGAAAAAGAACAGAATATGTTCCTTGCCATCTGCCCTCTGAAAAGCTAACATAGGAGCATAAGGGAAAAGTGGGGCATACCCCCCAAACTACATGAACACCATGGAGGGAACAATATGAAGTTACGTAAGTTAAGCGCAATCATGATGGCGGCTGTTGTCGCGACCTCGACACCAGCCGGTGCAGTACTCGGCCAGATCACAGCCTATGCAGACAGCGACAAGGACAAGTCAAAGGACTATAACATCGGCGGTGCGGACTGGGATGTACAGGAGGACGCCAACGGCAAGATTCATATCTATGCCACCTGGGATGCTTCCGACGACAGCTGCGGTGCAACCATCACCGTAACCCGTGATGACAAGAAGACCGGCATTTCCGTGACCACCACGACCACCAAGGGATCGGTCGAGCTCACACAGCAGATCAAGAAGTATGGCAAGACCGGTGATTACACCTTCAAGATCAAGGCGAAATCGAAGAGCAAGAATGAGGATGGCAAATCTGAAGGAGAGCTTTCCGAGTCCGAGTCCGATTTTTACGAGATCGATGAAGATACGATGAAGAAGCTTTCATCCACCGCAGCAACCAGCAGTGGTGTAAATACAAATAACGGCCAGACACCGGGGTCTTCCATCCCGATGCCGGGCACGTCCACCACACCAGCGACACCAAACGCAGCTCCTGCCGGCACCAGCACAGCGGCGACACAGTCGACCGACACGAGCGGTGACTTCCTCACGAACGGTACCATCACCGACTGGGGCATCGGCCACGTTTACCTCGTAAACGGCGCACCGGTCTTCAGTAAGTGGATCGTGGATTCCGGCAAACTCTACCACATCGGTGCAAATGGCTTCATGGATAAGAACCTGACCTTCTCTGACTACACCGGCACACACTATGTCGGTGCCGATGGCGTACTGGTATATTGATCGAAGCATTGAAACACGAAGGTCTACAGCGAGGCCGTCGAGCAGGGCGCGGTATTCGCGTACGGCGCCTTCCTCGCCGAGCTGATTTCCTTCCTCGTGATGGCACTGGTGGTCTTCCTCTTCGTAAAGGAGATCAACCACTTACGGAAGCCGAAGGAGGAGCCGGCACCAGCCGCTCCGACCACGAAGATCTGCCCGTACTGCATGTCGGAGATCGACGTGAAGGCGACCCGCTGTCCGCATTGCACCTCGAAGCTCGAGGGCTTCCAGATCGATCCGGCAGAGCTCAGTAAATAAAGACAGACTGGCGGGACCCGAAGAGGCGGCAACGGAGGCCATACGGAGAGACCGTGTGAAATCAAGCCGGGTCCCCCCTGGCTGAACTGTTACAGGCTCCTGCGCCGCGATGGCCACGCATAAAATATAGTGCTTGACGAAACACCTGCGAGCGTTTATGATTCTAAAACGCTCACAGGTGTTTTTATTATCTGCAGCCTGCCGAAGGGCAGTAGCGCATGGATCCGCAGCGTGCGGATCGCACAGCGCCAGGTGAGTGAGGGCGGTGACATCAGCCGTAACATGAGTCTGTTGGATGAGTTAACAGAGGCGAATATGAACGAACATACTGAACGAACGAAAATATCTGAGAGAGCAGGTCTGACGGGAATCGTATGCAACCTGCTCCTTTTTGTATTCAAAATTTCCATCGGCATCATCATCAACTCCGTGTCGATCATGGCCGATGGTTTCAACAACCTGTCGGACGCCGGCAGCTCCGTGATCTCGGTCGTCGGCTCGAAAATGGCAGGGAAGAAAGCCGATGAGGACCATCCCTTCGGACACGGGCGCATCGAGTACATCGCGGCCTTCATCGTCTCGATCCTGGTTCTCAATGTCGGCCTCAGCTCCCTGCAGGATTCCTTCCGGAAGATCCTGCACCCGGAGATGATGCACTACAGCATCTATGCCGTCGTGATCCTGCTCGTTTCCATGCAGGTGAAGCTTGGCCTCGCGCTGTTCTACCGCCGCGTCGCAGAAAAAATCGACTCAAACATCTACCGTGCGTCGAGCCAGGATGCCTTCATGGATATCCTGACGACCGCGACGACCTTCGCGTCCCTCCTGATTTTCCATTTCTTCGACCGGAACATCGATGCCTATGTCGGCCTACTCGTTTCCATGATCGTCATCTGGAACGGCGTCGGCATCGCGCGGGAGACCCTGGCACCGCTGATCGGCGACTCCATCGATCCGGAGCTCTTTTACACCATCATCGACTTCGTCGAGCGCTATCCAGGCATCCTCGGAAGCCATGATCTGATCGTCCACAACTATGGCCCGAATCAGTACATGGCCACCATTCACGCCGAGGTCGACGGCCGCAGCGACATCGAAAGTGCCCATGACCTCGTCGACCGGATCGAGCACGACTGCGAGACACAGCTCGGTGTCCACCTGGTGATCCACATGGACCCGATCCACAACGACGATGAGACCCGCTTTTACAGGGCAATGCTGGCGAACATCCTCGCCGAGCTCTCTCCTGAAAGCAGCTTCCACGATTTCCGTATCCGGCATGCCTCCGACGGCGCACAGCTGACGAGAGAGAAGCATACGAAGCACAGCTTCGTCGCAGGCAGCAATGGTGCGCAGACGCAGAAGCTCATCTATCTGGTGTTCGACCTCATCACGCCATGGAACCTGACGAAGGAAGAGGAGAATCAGCTTCTGCATGGCATCCAGAACCGGATGCAGATCGAGAATCCGGATGTACGCTGTATCATCCAGCTCGATAAGCCGTACATGCACACGCACTCCGCCGAGGAGGACGCCGAAGCACGTGCCCGTGCCACCGAGGACCTGGAAAATAACATCACAGAAGGAGAGTAAGCATGTACGAATTTAACGAGCGGGTCCGCTATTCCGAGACGGACGAGCATGAGCAGGCGACGATACTTTCGGTCGTCAATTACCTGCAGGACTGCAGCACCTTCCACTCGACGGAGGTCGGCCTGACGGTCGATTATCTGCGGGAGATGAAGCGCGCCTGGCTGCTCAGCTACTGGGACATCTACATCGAGCGCATGCCGAAGCTCTGTGAGCGCCTCACGATCGGTACCTGCCCGCATGCCTTCCGCGGCGTGCTGGCGCACCGTAACTTCTGGATCAAGGATGAAGCCGGTGCCTATATCCTGTGTGCCGACAGCCTCTGGTTCTGCTATGACACCGAGCGCATGCGCCCGGCGAAGATCACCGAGGATATGCTGACGCCGTTCGGCGAGATGCGGGATGTGCTCGCGCTCCCGGCCAGCGAGCGGAAAATCATGGAGCCGGACGAGCTCACCGAAGC
Source organism: uncultured Oribacterium sp. (assembly GCA_937927445.1). Lineage (GTDB taxonomy): Bacteria > Bacillota > Clostridia > Lachnospirales > Lachnospiraceae > Oribacterium. The sequence continues at coordinate 8,758 of CALAOB010000168.1, forward strand.
CGCACCGATCCTCGTGCAGCCGCATCACATCGACAGTAATCATCACGTCAACAACGCGCAGTACATCGCGATCGCCGACGAGGTGCTCACCGAAGCCTCCGGCGGGCAGGCGCGTTTTCACGCCGGTCGCATCCGAGCAGAGTATCGGAAGGCGGCCGTGCTCGGGGATACAATGCTTCCGAAATATGGATCGTCACCGGACGGCGGGCTGATCGTCAGCCTCCAGAACCCGGAGGGGGATGTCTACTGTAATGTAGAGTTTATCCGCAGCTGAACGGGCGGAGTGCCGATGGAGACATTGGCCAAAGCAGGTGGAGATCGTCGGTCCCTGACCGAAGGATGCACACCGATGGAGACATTGGCCTGAAATACAGAGGAAATACGGGAATTGCCGCGTCAGGCGGAGAGCCCGTGATCAATAGAAAGAAGAGGAAAAACATGATTGAATTAGGAAAGATCCAGACACTGAAGATCGCGCGCGAGAAGGACTTCGGTGTGTATCTCGCAGACAGCGAGGGCGCATCGGTGCTGCTTCCGAAGAAGCAGGTGCCGGCGGGGAAGACGATCGGAGATGAGCTCTCCGTATTCGTGTACAAGGATTCGAGTGACCGTCTGATCGCGACGACCCGGAAGCCGCTCATGCAGGTCGGCGATATCGCGAAGGTGACCGTAAAGGATGTGACGAAGATCGGTGCGTTCGTGGACATCGGACTCGAGCGGGATGTGCTTCTGCCATACCACGAGATGCGTCACGAGATCAAGGCCGGCGACCAGGTCGAGGTCTATCTGTACGTCGATCACAGCCAGCGTCTCGCCGCCACGATGTATACAAAGAAGCACGAAGCGGCGACGGTTATACAGAATGATCAAATTAAGACCTATCATTATGAGCGAAATGCCGATGAGGTTCTCGCGATCCTGACGGAAAAGTTCGAAGGACATGTACCTTACACCGACAAAACTGTTCAACCTGACGAAATTATGCGCGATTTCGGTATGTCGAAGGCTGCTTTCAAGCGCGCGGTGGGCAAATTGCTTAAAGAAGGAAGAATTAAAATCACAAAGACCTCGATCTTTTGTGTATATTGACTTTTTTATAAAATCGCTCGACAGTTTGTATAAAATCGACCGGTTTTTTCTAGGAACAAATGCCGTTGAGAAAAAAGGCCCGCAAGAGTACGATGAGTACAGTTGAAAAGGCCTGGGGAACCTGATCACGAAACGTTTGTGCCCTATTAGGAGAAGAAAAGATTATGGCAAGTGTTGAGCTTAAAAATGTAACCAAGAAGTATCCGAACGGCTTCGTCGCTGTTAAGGATTTCAACCTCGATATCAAGGATAAGGAATTCATCATCTTCGTCGGACCATCCGGCTGTGGTAAGTCAACCACCCTTCGAATGGTTGCAGGTCTCGAGGATATCTCGAGCGGTGACCTGATCATCGATGGCAAGAGAGTAAATGATGTAGAGCCGAAGGACAGAGATATCGCGATGGTATTCCAGAACTACGCTCTGTATCCTCATATGACTGTATATGACAACATGGCATTCGGTCTGAAGCTTCGTAAGGTTCCGAAGGATGAGATCGATCAGAAGGTGCATGAGGCTGCAAGAATCCTTGACCTCGAGCATCTCCTCGACAGAAAGCCGAAGGCTCTTTCCGGTGGACAGAGACAGCGTGTAGCGATGGGACGTGCGATCGTTCGTAGACCGAAGGTATTCCTCATGGACGAGCCGCTTTCCAACCTCGATGCGAAGCTGAGAGCACAGATGCGTGTAGAGATCGCAAAGCTCCACAAGTCCCTCGAGACCACCATCATCTACGTAACACATGACCAGACCGAGGCGATGACACTGGGTACCAGAATCGTCGTTATGAAGGACGGTATCATCCAGCAGGTAGATACCCCGGAGAACCTTTACGATACACCATGCAACAAGTTCGTTGCAGGTTTCATCGGATCGCCGCAGATGAACATGATCGACGCAGAGTGCAAGGCAGACGGCAATGACGTCACCCTTACTTTCGCAGGTCACACTATCACCCTCGACGCTGCCAAGGCTGCCAAGCTGAAGGACGGCGGATACATCGGCAAGACCGTCATCCTCGGCATCCGTCCGGAGCATCTGCACGATGAGGCTGATTTCGTAGCCGCTCACCCGAAGCAGACCGTACAGGCTGAGATCAAGGTATACGAGATGCTCGGTGCAGAGACCCTTCTCTACTTCGACCTCGCTGATGCAGGCTGGGTTGCAAGAGTAAACCCGAAGACCGCTGCTCGTACCGGTTCTACCGTTACCTTCGCACTTGATGAGGCGAAGATCCACGTTTTCGATAAGGAAACAGAGCAGACCATCACAAACTGATATTGATCTGAGTACACCCGGTGGTTTTCCCACCGGGTGTTTTTTATGGAATACTATGATTTCATGCACGGATGCACGTGAAAAAGGACGAAAAATGACGGAAAACAACGGAAAATGACAGCCGTCGGGTCGATACAATGATTGATTTTAGAAATCGAATCTAGTAAAATATCAGTAATTATGGAGTACTAGTCGTATCTAGTCGTTAAGTGCAGAAGGAGTAGAGAATGATTTCAAATCAGGTTTTACAGAGCACGATTGATTCTCTCAAGAGTATTACAAGAGTTGATATCGCCATTGCGGACATTGATGGAAAGGTACTTGCATCGACCTTTACCGATAACCAGTATACAGAATCGATGGTTTCGTCTTTTGCGGAATCACAGGCAGACAGCCAGGCCGTCGGCGGATATCAGTTCTTTAAGATTTTCGACGAGCACCAGCTCGAGTATGTGCTGATCGCGATGGGCGACAGCGACGACGTGTACATGGTCGGCAAGCTCGCCGCTTTCCAGATCCAGACCCTGCTGGTTGCGTACAAGGAGAAGTTCGATAAGGACAACTTCATCAAGAACCTCCTGCTCGATAACCTGCTTCTGGTCGACATCTATAACCGTGCGAAGAAGCTGCATATCGATGTCAGCGTGAAGCGCGTAGTGTACATCATCGAGACCAAGAAGAGCACCAGCGATTCCGGGGCACTTGAGGCACTGAAGACACTGTTTGCAGCGAAGACTCACGATTTCGTCACGGCTGTCGATGAGAAGAATGTCATCGTCGTAAAGGAAGTGAAGCCGACCGAGACCACGGATGAGCTCCACCACGTAGCCGAGACCATCCTCGATATGCTCGAGACCGAGGCGATGATCGATGCCCGTGTCAGCTACGGTACTGTAGTGAACGAGATCAAGGATGTGTCGAAGTCCTACAAGGAAGCGAAGATGGCCCTCGAGGTCGGGAAGATCTTCTATGCAGAGCGGAACATCATCGCCTACAACCGTCTCGGTATCGGTCGTCTGATCTATCAGCTGCCGCTGCCACTGTGCAAGATGTTTATCCGCGAGATCTTCACGAACGTATCTCCGGATGAGTTCGACGAGGAGACCCTGACCACGATCAACAAGTTCTTCGAGAATAACCTGAACGTTTCCGAGACCTCCCGTCAGCTGTATATCCACAGAAACACCCTGGTATACCGTCTCGATAAGCTGCAGCGTTCCACCGGTCTGGACCTTCGTGTATTCGATGATGCTATCACCTTCAAGATCGCACTCATGGTTGTGAAGTACATGAAGTATATGGAGACCATCGATTACTAATCCTTCGATTCATCGACGCTTCACTCATTGTCCGGAGACAGCCGCTGTCTCTGAAAAATCTTAAGATTATTGACATGATTTAGCCGGTTCGTGGTGTATACACCATGGACCGGTTTTTGCTATTATTTTACATGGTGCGTATCGTCTTCCGGAAACGCCTCCGCGCGCTTTCCGAAAACCGCACGGGCGCAAAGTTCGTCAATTTCATCGAGCTTTTGCGCCATATACTATGTGTAACATCCTACCAAAGGACCTTCTATAAGAATGATTGAAATTAAAAACGTTTCCAAAAGCTATAAAAACGGCGTTGAGGCCCTCCGCAATGTGAGTCTCACCATCGCGGATGGCGAGTTCTGCTTCATCGTCGGGCGCAGCGGCTCCGGTAAATCCACGCTCGTCCGCCTGCTCACGAAGGAGCTCGAGCCGACGGAGGGCGAGATCATCGTAAATGAGCTCGCACTGCAGCACATGAAACGCCGCCATGTCCCGAAGTACCGTCGCCGCCTCGGCGTCGTCTTCCAGGACTTCCGGCTTCTCGAGGACCGTTCCGTCTACGAGAACATCGGCTTCGCCGAGCTGATCGCCGGTAAATCCACCCCGGAGATCCGCGCCGATGTCGCAGAGATGCTCGAGCGCGTCGGTCTCAGCGACAAGCACGATGCCTATCCGCGCGAGCTGAGCGGCGGCGAGCAGCAGCGTACGGCCATTGCCCGCGCACTGATCAACCGTCCGGAGATTCTGATCGCGGATGAGCCGACCGGCAACCTCGACCACGAGAACGCCGTCAGCATCATGAAGCTGCTCGAAAGCATCCACGAGCAGGGCACGACCGTCATCGTCATCACGCATGACCTCGAGCTCGTCCGGATGATGAACAAGCGCACCGTCCACATGGCCGACGGCGAGATCGTCTCCGATTCCGGCGCGGAAGAGGCGCCGGCACCATCCCGCCCACGCGGTCTCGGCGGCAGCCACCGTCCGCGTCATGTCAGCCGGAGAAAGGGAGGTGAGGTCAGATGAAAGCGAACGCCATCGGCTACTGTATCCGTTCCGGATTCAAAAACATATTGCATAACAAGCTGTTTTCCGCCGCCTCCACGGCGACCATCGCGGCCTGTATCTTCCTGTTCTGTCTGTTCTTCGCGATCGTGACGAACGTGCAGCACATCGCAAAAACCGCTGAAACCACGGTCGGCATCACCGTCTTCTTTAACGATGACGCAAGCAGCGAGGAGGTCAATGCAGTCGGCGATGCCATCGCGGCCCGCCCGGAGGTGAAGAGCTCCCACTATACCTCTGCCGAGGAGGCCTGGGATGAGTTCAAGAGTGATTACTTCGACAACAATGAGCTGCTCGCCGAGGCGTTCGCGGAAGATAACCCGCTCGCGAACTCCCAGAGCTACGAGATCTTCCTGCACAACATCCAGGATCAGCAGAGCATCGTGGACTGGCTCCAGAGCTTCCCGGTCGTGCGTCAGGTGAATTATTCCAATGCCGCCGTCACGGGACTGAGCTCACTGAACCGCATCATCTCGCTGCTCAGCGCCGTGATCATCGCGGTCCTGCTGGCGGTGTCCGTCTTCCTGATCAGCAACACGATCTCCGTCGCGGCACAGTTCCGTCGACGCGAGAACATGATCATGAAGATGATCGGCGCCACGAATCTCATGATCCGTCTGCCATTCCTCGTCGAGGGTGTGATGCTCGGCCTCGTCGGTGCACTGATCCCGCTGGCCGGCATCTACTTCATCTATGAAAAGGCCGTCCGCTATGTCACGAGCCACTTCGTCTCTATCTCGACGCTGTTCCAGCCGATTCCGATCAGCACCATCTATCCGCAGATGGTTGCGGTCGCACTGGGCCTCGGTGTCGGCGTCGGCTTCATCGTCTCCTTCGTGACGATCCGGAAGTCGCTCCGGGTGTAACGCAAAGCGGTGCGAAGCCACGTCGATACGTCGCGGTTTGAAAGACGATCCGCGGCGTGAAGATGCGAAGGGCGAAGGCATTGGTCAAAAGAAAGTAAGTATGAAGAAAACAAAATCAGCGAAACTGAATATGCTTGCGGCGGCGCTCGTGCTGTCCCTAAGCTGCACGGCGAAGCCGAACCTCGCAGCAGAGACGGAGAAGAAGCAGATCGCGTCGGCGCAGAAAACGATCGACGCGAATCAGGCGGCCATCGACGCGCTGAAGGAAGAGCAGGCGAAGGTGAACGATACCATCAGCGGGCTCAAGGACCGGAAGGCGGATACCGCAAGCTACATAAAGACGCTCGACCAGAGCATGACGGAGCTCACGAACGAGGTGAACGAGCTCAATGCTTCCATCGCGCAGAAGCAGCTGGACATCCAGTTCACACAGCAGCAGCTCGCCGAGGCGACGCAGACCGAGTCGGACCAGTACGCCAGCATGAAGCTGCGCATCCGCTTCATGTACGAGAAGGGCGATGCGAGCTTCATCGACATGATCCTGAATGCCGAGAGCTGGGCAGATCTTCTCAACAAGGCAGAGTACATCGCGAAGATCACGGAGTATGACCGGCAGAAGCTGAACGAGTTTGCGACGACGAAGCAGTTCATCACAAACACGAATCTGCAGCTCGAGGCGGAGCAGGCGCAGCTTGTCACGATGCAGGCGTCCGCGAGTGCGAAGCAGCAGAGTGTGGCGACCCTGCTCGCGCAGAAGAATCAGGAGCTCGCGGCCTATAATCAGAAGATCCGCTCGGCACAGTCGACGGCGGACCAGCAGCAGGGCGAGATCAATGCGCTCTACGCGGATATCGAGGAGCAGGAGAGCACGATCGCTGCGATGGAGAAGGAAATCCGGCGGCAGGAAGAGGAGGCCCGGAAGAAGGCGGAAGCCGAGGCGAAGGCAAAGGAAGAAGCCGCACGGAAGGCAGCCATCGCCGCCGGCAAGGATCCGGATTCGGTCGAGAAGGTGAAGCCGGACTATACGACGCGCACGATGAGCGGCGGATTTACCTGGCCGGTTCCGTCGGGTGGACGCATCAGCAGTACCTTCGGCTCCCGCGAAGCGCCGACCGAGGGCGCGAGCACCTATCATAAGGGCATCGACATCGCGGCCTCCAGCGGCTCGAAGGTCGTGGCCTCTGCGGGCGGTGAGGTCGTGATCGCGACCTACTCGGCATCCGCCGGAAACTACGTGATGATCAACCATGGCAGCGGCGTGTATACCGTCTACATGCACATGGCGAGTCTCGGCGTCTCCGAGGGGCAGGAAGTCAAGCAGGGCGAGAGCATCGGCACCGTCGGCTCCACCGGCTACTCTACCGGACCACATCTCCACTTCGGCATCCGCGAAAACGGAAGCTATGTGGATCCACAGTCATTCATGTAATTGGATAGCACCGGAGGAAGCATCAAACGGAAATGAACATTTATATTCATTTCCGTTTGATGCTTCCTCCGGTGGGCAAGGTGCGAAGCACCTCTGCCCGCTTCATCGAGGCTTCCGAAGGTAAGCCTCGATGAAGGCGATCATTCTATAAGCAGATTAAAAGGAGGTTATTTATGAGAATCGGAACAGGATATGATGTACATAAATTAGTCGAGGGACGTGCACTGATCCTCGGCGGCGTGACCATCCCGTATGAACTCGGCCTCGACGGCCACAGCGATGCGGATGTGATCGTGCACGCCATCATGGATGCACTGCTCGGCGCAGCGGCGCTCGGGGATATCGGGCAGCACTTCCCGGATACGGATCCGCGCTACAAGGGCGCCGATTCCGTACAGCTGCTTCATGAGGTCGGCCTCATCCTCGCCGCCCATGGCTACAGCGTCGAGAACATCGACTCCACCATCATCGCGCAGCGCCCGAAGCTGATGAGCTATCTCCCGGAGATGCGCGCGAATGTCGCGAAGGCACTGAACCTTTCCGTCGACCAGGTGTCCATCAAGGCCACCACGGAAGAGCACCTCGGCTTCACCGGCCGCGGTGAGGGCATCAGCGCACAGGCTGTCGCACTGCTGATTTAGATTTCAGGCAGAGGCCCGGAGGGCCGACGCCAGAAACCATACGTAGAGTTCGATGAAGAATCAAAATCCCACCCCTTAGAAGTACTTGGTGTTATCTCTCCATGGACCCCTCTGTCAATGCTGAGTTTTCATAAAGAAAACTCAGCTATTGCAGAGGGCCTAGTACTTCTTAGGGGTGGGATTTTAGATTCTTCCGAACTCGGAGTACTGTGCTTCTGGTGCCGGCCCTCCGGGCCTCTGACGAAAATAAACTCAGAGCCTCAGCCTCAGCTTCTTCGGGATGCAGGTCAGCGTATAATCCGTCTGCTCGCCGATCGGCTCGCCGTCCACATGCACCGGAAGCGCCCGATCCGTATGGATCACGGCCTCACGGCAGCGGTAGAGGTGCACACCGGTGTGCGTGACATGCTTTCCGAAGATACTCGCCAGCATGATGAGAAGCAGCCGCCACTTATACTTCGTGCTCACGATGCAGATATCGAGGTAGCCGTCCGCGCCGTCCGCCTTCGGGCAGACCATGTAGCCGCCGTCGAAGGGATGCACATGCGCCGAGATGAAGAGGATATTGTTAAACTCGTGGCGCTTATCGCCATCGAGGACCACATAGCCGTGACTCGGACGCGCATGGATCAGCTCCCGCACGAAGATACGGAAATAGCTCGCCCGCCGACGCCGGAAAAACGGCTTTTTCGCATCCGCCGCACAGGCATATGCATCCGCATACAGCGCCGGAAAGAGCGCCGCATCGAAGCCGATCCCGGAGCTCACTGCGAAGCGGCGATTCATGGTCGCACAGTTCAGCACGCCATAATCGAGCAGCAGCTCATCCGATGGATTCCCGAGGCGCTTCAGCTGCGAACGCAGTGTATAGCGCTTCCGATAGCAGCGTGCAATGTCATTATCTGTTTTCGTCGGGATATAGGCGATGGACACACGGTCACTATCCATGTGCAGTCCATCCACGACCTCGTTCAGTGTGCCCTCGCCACCGATCACAGTGATCGTCCGCTTCTCCGGACAGCGCTCGGACAGCTGCCGTGCGTAGCGGCGCGCATCGCCGGCCTTCTCTGTCAGAAAGGCCTCGAAGTTCTCCGTATTATGTGTCCGTTTCAAATATTTAAGTATCTTATCCCAGATTTTTCGCCCGCGCCCACCTGAGGCCTCTGGATTGATGATGAAATAATACATACTTCCTCCGAAGCTTTATATGGAAAAATTATAGCATTTTTCCGTCGCTCTATCTCTAAAAAGACTATAAACTGATTTTGGCATTTCACAATTTCTCCAAATCTAAGACACACTTTCAACACAGAAATCACGTATCATACTCGATGTAAACAGAAAGATAGCTGATGTGAATGAGCATCATCCGTAATCGTCGAGGCGACGATCGGCAGCAGAACGCAGAAGGTCTGGTGGCGATCGCAGTCCGGCTTTACCAGATTACGATGAATGAACATATACGATCGATCAGGAACTACACTTTCTCAGGAGGTTCATGATGAAAAAAGTAGCAGGAATTGTTTTAGGTGCTGTTTTATTCGGTGCCGTCGCCGGTGCATCCATGGTCGGTGTCAATGTCGCCGCCCAGAAGGCCGGCATCGTTTACCAGAGCGACAGTGGTGCCCAGGCAGTCACACCGGAGACCACCGCCGCCGCGACCCAGGCCGCCGCAGAAACACAGGCAGCGGGCACGCAGAACAGTGGTGCCGCACAGGCATCCACGATGGGGTATGGCTCCGTCACCGAGGTCGCGAAGAACGCGATGCCGTCGGTCGTCGCCATCACCAATATGATGAAGTATCAGGCGAATGGCTTCTCCCTCTTCGGGAACTACCAGAATTATGAGACCGAGGTACCGGCGAGTGGTTCCGGTGTCATTGTCGGAAAGAATGATACCGAGCTTCTGATCGTCACCAATAACCATGTGGTCGCCGATTCGAGCTCCCTCTCCGTCACCTTCTGTGATAACGAGAGTGTCGATGCGGAAATCAAGGGCACCGATGCCTCCGCGGATCTCGCCGTGGTCGCTGTAAAGCTTTCCGATATCCCGCAGGCGACGATGGATGCGCTGAAGGTCATCAGCATTGGCAACAGTGATGACATCCAGGTCGGTGATCAGGTCGTGGCCATCGGTAACGCACTGGGCTACGGTCAGTCCGTCACCACCGGTATCATCTCCGCAAAGGACAGAGACGTTCAGACCAGTGAAGGCAGCGAGTCCGGGCTTCTCCAGACCGATGCCGCCATCAACCCGGGCAACTCCGGCGGCGCACTCCTCAATATGCAGGGCGAGCTGATCGGCATCAACGTCGCGAAGTACAGTGACACCGACGTCGAGGGCATGGGCTACTCCATCCCGTCCGACAAGGCGAAAAAGGTCATCGATTCCCTGTCCACACTGACCACACGTCAGGCCGTTCCGGAGGATGAGCGCGGTTACCTCGGCATCCAGGTGAAGAACATCGACGCACAGACCGCACAGACCTTCGACATGCCACAGGGCGTCTTCATCTATAAGTTTACAGAAGGGTCCAATGCTGAGAACAGCGGCCTCCAGGAGAAGGATATCATCACCGCACTGGATGGTCAGGGCGTCAACACCTACGACGATCTCTCGAACCTTCTTTCGAAGTATAAGGCCGGCGAAACCGTTAAGGTCACCGTCAAGCGTCCGAACGGCAACAAGTACGATGAAGTAACCGTCGACGTCACCCTGGGTTCCTCCGAGACCTCGAACACCAACAAGAAGTCCGGCACCCAGAGCCAGCAGAACCAGGGCTCCGCAAATGACCCGTTCTCACAGAACGGCGGCAGCTCAAATGGTAATGGCTCCAGCGGCAACGGTTCAAATGGCAGTCAGGGCTCCAGCGGCTCCGACAGCACAGATCAGGAGCAGCTGTGGCAGCAGTTCCAGCAGTTCTTCAACCAGTATCAACGATGATCCATGAGAGGGCCGTCCGAAGGACGGAGCGGCGCATGGATGCCCTAGTGGCGAACGTATTCAGAGGGCTTGTCGGGTAACCGGCAAGCCCTCATTGTCATTGACGCGCGGGCCTTTAAGCCGTAAAATGGTTTTATATGACCCCATGAGAAGCGATGATGTAACGCCAGAAGCATTGGCGAACGCAGGATGTACCGTCATAGAAATGTACCGGGCGGACAGCGCGCGATGGGTAGAGGAGATACTATGAAGATTTTTAATACGATGTCCCGCATGAAGGAAGAGTTTAAGCCGATCGAGGAAGGCAAGATCCGTATGTACGTCTGTGGACCGACGGTCTACAACTTCATCCATATCGGTAACGCGCGTCCGATGATCGTGTTTGATACCTTCCGTCGCTATATGGAGTATCAGGGCTATAAGGTAACCTATGTTTCGAACTATACCGATGTCGACGATAAGATCATCAAGGAGTCCATCGAAGAGGGCGTAAGCTGCGGCGAGATCACGAAGAAGTACATCGCCGAGGTCGAGAAGGACATGGACGCGATGAACATCGAGCCGGCGAGCGCACACCCGAAGGCGACCGAGGAGATCCAGGGCATGATCGATCTGATCCAGACCCTGATCGAGGGCGGTAACGCTTATGTCGCAGCCGACGGTACCGTTTATTTCGATACGACCTCCTTCCGCGGTTATGGAAAGCTCAGCCACAAGAACATCGATGAGCTGCAGTCCGGTTTCCGTGATCTGAAGGTATCCGGCGAGGAGGGCAAGCGTACCTCCACCGATTTTGTACTCTGGAAGCCGAAGAAGGACGGCGAGCCGTACTGGGAGTCTCCGTGGTGCGAGGGTCGTCCGGGCTGGCACACCGAGTGCTGCGTCATGGCACCGAAGTACTGCGGCGGACGTCTCGACATCCATGCCGGCGGTGAGGACCTCATCTTCCCGCACCACGAGAACGAGATCGCACAGTATGAGAGTGCGCACCACGAGATCTTCTCGAACTACTGGATGCACAACGGATTTATCAATATCAACAACCAGAAGATGAGTAAGTCCCTCGGTAACTTCTTTACCGTCCGCGACATCACCGCACAGTACGATCCGATGGTCCTCCGCTTCTACATGCTGAGTGCTCACTACCGCAATCCGCTTAACTTCAGTAAGGAGCTCATGGATGCCGCGAAGACCTCCCTCGACCGTATCTACACGGCGCTCGAGCGTCTGCGTGAGCTGAGTGCGAAGGCACAGGGCGAGGCGATGACGGAGAAGGAGCTGGAGGATCAGAAGGCGGTCGATCAGCTGCAGGAGACCTTCAACAGCAAGATGGACGACGATCTGAACACCGCGGATGCCATCACGGCGATCTTCGAGCTCGTTCGTGTGGCGAACATCACGGCGACCGAAGAGAGCACAAAGGCATACGTAGACTATGTACTTGCGAAGCTCGAGCTTCTCATGGGTGTACTCGGACTTCGTACCGAGCTTCAGAAGGATGATCTCGACAGTGAGGTAGAGAAGCTGATCGAGGAGCGTCAGGCAGCACGTAAGGCGAAGGACTTCGCCCGGGCGGATGAAATCCGTGACCAGCTGCTCGCCATGGGTATCGTCCTGAAGGATACCAGAGAAGGCGTGAAGTGGAGTCGTGCCTGATGGATTTCGAGATTTTCAAGCTGTATAAGGAAAAGCTGAATCTGAAAGCGGTGGATGTCCAGACGACTTCACCGCTTATTCTCGCGTACATCGGCGACTGTCTCTATGACCTCGCCGTGCGCGAGTACATGGTGTCGAACTTCCCGGGTGTGGTCAATGCAGTCAACCAGAAGAAAACGACCTTCGTCTGTGCACATGCGCAGTCGGAGATCATGGGCTATCTGATCGGACAGGGCGTGCTGACGGAGGAGGAGATGTCCGTCTACCGTCGTGGCCGTAATCAGAAGTCCGCGACGCACAGCAAGAACAGCTCGATTCAGGAGTACCGCCGCGCAACGGGCTTCGAGGCGCTCATCGGCTACTTATATCTGACCGAACAGTACAAGCGCATGATCGACCTCGAGGCGAGAGGCATCGCCCACCTGCAGGAACTCGAGGACCGCTATGGCGAAATCCGGCACGAACCGGCGGCAGAAGTGCCAGAGACAGAGGAAGAGTAAATCGGTCGGAAAACGGTATTTTACCGACATAAACATCGCATCTGATCGCGGAAGCAGCTTCCGAAGCGCACCGGCTTTCGGAAGCGGACATGGATACGAGTACAGGAGAAAATGAAAGCATGAGAGATGAAGAATTTACATTAATCGGACGAAATCCGGTCATCGAAGCATTTCGTGCGGGCAAGGCGATCGATCGTCTGTTCGTACAGGACGGGCTCCACGATGGTCCGATTTCCACGATTTTACGTGAGGCGAAGAAGGCCGGTGTGAAGCCGGAATTCGTGAAGAAGGAGCGCCTCGATGAGATCGCCGGGCAGGGCGCAAGCCACCAGGGTGTGGCAGCGTACCTCGCGGCGTTCCACTACAGCAGCGTGCAGGAGATGCTCGACGCTGCCCACGAGAAGAACGAGGACCCGTTCCTCTTCATCCTCGACGGCATCGAGGATCCGCATAACCTCGGCGCGATGATCCGTACCGCGAACCTCGCCGGTGCCCATGGTGTCATCATTCCGAAGCACCGCGCCGTAGGTCTGACCGCCACCGTGGCCAGAACATCCGCAGGTGCCCTGAATTTCACACCGGTTGCCAAAGTGACGAATCTTGGAGCAGCCATGGACGAACTCAAGAAAGAGGGGCTGTGGTTTGTCTGTGCAGATATGGGCGGCACGACGATGTACGATCTGAATTTAAAA
>CALAOB010000169.1 GCA_937927445.1 uncultured Oribacterium sp.
TAAATGGGGGTGCCTACTTTATTTTGTGTCCACACTTATGGGTACAGTATAAAAAAGCAGGCATGATGTGCATTTTCCGGTCACATCATGCCTACGATGCAGAAAATGCCTACGATGCAGAAAAGCCCCGGCGGGCCGGTCCCGGAAGTACTATTCTTCCGAGATCAGCCCACCGGGGCTTTGTCGTAGATGATGATATTTGATTATGATCAGAACACACCGAAGGAATTCAGGGCGATGATCCAGAGAAAGATCGTGAACATGGAGCTCACGGTGCTGATCGCCAGCATTTCCCCGGCGAGCTCGCCGTCGCCGCCCATGCTCTGGCTCATCGGGAAGATCGCGTTCGCAAGCGGCGTCGCATACAGCGAGAAGAGGATGAAGAGCTCGACACCTCGGAAGCCAAGCAGGTAGCTGATCGTCGTAACGATCGCCGGCATCACGATGAGCTTCAGCGCGGTGCAGATCGAGATAATCTTTATATTCTTCCGGATGTTCGGAAGTGCCAGCGTCGCACCGCAGATGAAGATTGCGAGCGGCGAGGTCATATCGGAAATCGACTTGATCGGCTTCAGGATGCAGGCCGGAAGCGGGATATGCAGTGCCCGGAACACGAGGCCGGCGATGGCACCGATGATCAGCGGATTCGTGAGGATGTTCCGAAGCATCTTCGCGCCACTCGTCTTCTCTCCCTCCGTCCGCCGGAAGTACTCGAGGATGAATACCGCCGCGACATTGTAGATCGGCACGCAGCACGCGATCACGATGGACGCCAGCGAGCCCGCCTCGTCGCCGTACATGCTGACGGCGAGGGGCAATGCAAACATCAGGGTGTTGGACCGCCAGGTCGCCTGCGCCACGACACCTCGCTGCGGGTTTTCCTTCACGAACAGCGGCGTCAGCAGCACACTGAGCAGGATCGCGACCAGCAGAATCGCCACCGCCGTCAGCGCCAGCTTCGTATTCGTCTGGAAATCCGCCTTCGAATTATAGAGACTGTTGAACATCATGAGCGGGAAGAAGGCCTTGAAGACGATCTGGTTCAGACGCTTGTAGAACGCCTCATCGCCGAAGCCCAGGTGACGGATCAGATATCCGTACGACATATAACAAATAAACGGTACGACGGCGTTCGCCGCCACGAAAAAGCTTCCCATATTTCCCCCTGAATTTAACTCCTGCTGCTTATTTTGTTCAGAATGTCCGCTGTGTATCCGAATATTCCGGATGCTTCTGCTCTGTTTCTTAGGCTGCCTGTCCGAACAGACATCCTGCTATGTAGATTTTTTAGTAGATGTCGGACTCTTCCGCCCCTTCACCACATGCTTTACATGAAGATTCGGCTTGCGACGGCGGGCCGTCCGCGTCGCACCGGCGCGCTTCGGCTTTTCGGTGACGGAGGCTTCCGGTGACGGTGACGATGCTGCGTCGGAGGCATTGGCCGGATGAAGCTTCGCGTGCAGCTGACGACGCCGGCGGCGCGGCTTCTTCCCCTCGCGCTCGACGCGGAACTGGTTGATCTCGTCGAAGATGCGGGTGTAGTCGCGCTCGAACAGCTCCTCCGACATCTCGAGGCGGAGCGTCTCATACGGCACACCCGCAAGGATCTTCGCGATGACGTCCTTCTTCGAGATGCGCTCGTACTTATGCTTCAGGTGCCGGGCCACGATGTGCTGCAGCTCCGGACGCCAGAGAAGGCTCAGCTTCCGCGCCGGATCGATCCCCGGATTCGGCTTCGGACGACGCAGGACGTAGAAATCCGCGCGCCCCTCGACCTCCTCGACGGTGATGATGCCCCAGCTCGCCGGCACATGCTCCTCGACGTGCATCGCGTGACGCGTACCGACAACGATGATGTTCGTGTCGAAGTAGCGGTCGTAGTCCTCGACCTGCCCCGCGAGCCGCGTGTAGGTATCGGCATCCGACTTGATCTCGATCCCCACGAAGCTGTCCGGCGTCACCATGATGACATCCGCACGGCTCCCGCCCATATTCTTTTCCTCGATGATCCGGATGCGCCCCCAGCTCTCCTCCAGGAAAGCAAACAGCGGCTCACGGATGTCCTTATCTTTTAACATATCTTAATAAGAATATCGTTTCTGCACGATGATGTAATGTTCCAAATATCAAACAAGTCGTAAAATGTAATGCAATTATTATAAACAGAACGTCATTTATGCCGATATGCAAACTATATTATCTTTTAAAATCAAGTTTCTCGGATTTGATTATGCGCATGTTACAGCATACATCAATATTTGATTATGCGCACTCATCTTCTTTTATATCGAGTAGGAGGCGGTGACTAGCCGCCGTCCTCTCACACCACCGTGCGTACCGT
>CALAOB010000170.1 GCA_937927445.1 uncultured Oribacterium sp.
CGCCCGGCACATAGAGGCCGACCTTCTCGAGCGGAATCACCCGCTGTCCGAGGATCACGCCCGGCTTGTCCGCTAGGATGAAGCTGTTCCGCACCTGCTTACTGTGGAAGGCGCGGATATTGGCCGCCGCCTCCTCGAGCACCGCGATAAATTCCGGCTCCACCTTCGCAAGCGCCGCCTCGATCTCCGCCTCACTGACGAGGAAATCCTCGATGTCGACGTGGTCGAACTCCGCGCTGTACGCCCGCAGTGCCGCATCTCCCTCCGCACGCACGCGCGCGATGATGCCCTTCACGATGTCCTCGACGCTGGAGGTCGGCTCGAAGCGCGCGAAAATCTCCTCGTCTCTGATCTTTCCCATCTCGAAAATCTTAATCATGTCTCTCCCATCCTTCCGGCGCTGTCGGCCAATATCTCTGTCCCGACCTCGTCATGTCGCTCTATACCTCATCCCCGGGCAGCGCCGGTGGATGCCTCTGCTTCTTTATCACGATTCATCAAATCCGTCCGCTCTTCCCGTCACGAAAGTTCATCTCTGGACGTTGTCATCAGTGTTCCAGCTTCACGGCTTCGACCTTCTCGCCGCTCGCAACGATCTCTGCGAGGCCGTCCCGGAGCCGCATGATCTCGTCATGCTTGAACTGGTAGCTTACCTTATTACAGATGAGCCGCGCACTGATCGGCACGACCTCCGTCAGCACCTCGAGGTCGTTCTCCCGAAGTGTATTGCCCGTCTCGACGATATCGAAGATGACATCGCTGAGGCCGAGGATCGGTGCGATCTCGATCGAACCGTTCAGCTTGATGATGTCAATGTCCCGGCCGATGGATTCATAGTAGTGGCTGGCAACATTGGCAAACTTCGTTGCGACCCGGAGCGTCCGCTCCTCGTTATCATAGAAATCCTTCGGGCCCGCCACGCACATCCGGCACTTGCCGAAGCCGAGGTCCAGCAGCTCGTACACATCCGGCTCGTACTCGAGGAGGATGTCCGCGCCACACACGCCGATGTCCGCTGCGCCACGCTCGACATAGATCTCGACATCCGACGGCTTTACCCAGAAGTAGCGGATGCCCTTCTCCGGATTCTCGAAGGTGAGCTTCCGGTTCTTCTCAAGGATCGCCGGACAGTCGAAGCCGGCCTTCGCCATCATCGAGTAGGTCTTGTCCCCGAGGCGGCCCTTCGCTAACGCTACATTAATCATAATTCTCCGCCTCCTCAAGTGTCAGTGTCTGCCGCGCGGTGATCTTATGCTCGACGCGCGCCTGCTCCTCCACCCGGAGGCTACGCACCCGAAGACCGCGCGCACTGAGCGTGCGCATGACCGCGGCCACTCGCGTCGCTTCGTCGCCCATGTCATACAGCACGAGCACATCGACGTCGGCATCCCGGCGCTGTGAGCTGTAGTTCGCCACGGTATCGAGGTCGAGGGCGAAGCCGATCGCGCCGACCTTCTTTCCCATCTTCTCCGGGAGGCGATCATAGCGTCCGCCCGACAGCACGGTGAACGGGATCTCCTCGACCGCACCCTGGAAGATCAGACCGTTGTAATAGTCCATGGAGTTCACCAGGGAGAAATCGAGATAAACGTACTGGAGCACACCGAAAGCGTCGAGGATATCACAGAGCTTCGCGAGGTGATCTGCCATCTGGGCGGAAGCATTGGAAATCGCAAAGCTGCGAAGCTCGGCGGCACCCTCCCGGAATGGCCGGTACAGATCCGCGAGCGATTTCAGCGTCCGCGCACTCGCCTCCGTGAGCTTCCCCTCGCGCACCAGCGCATCGAAGCCCGCCGTGTTCTTCATCGAGAAGAGACGCAGCGCCTCCGCCACGGTGCTGTCGCTGAGCCCCATCGTCGCAAACATCTCCTGCAGGAAGGCCGCGTCCGACACGCGGATCACGAAACGCTCCCCGATCAGCTTCAGCGACTCCGCCGCGAGCGCGATCACCTCGGCCTCCGAATACGCGTCGATCCGGCCGATGCACTCGATGCCCGACTGCAGGATCTCGCGGTAGTGGTTGTCCTTCGGACGGTAGACCGTCTCGTTATAGTAGACCTTTTCCTCCCCGCCGAGGTTCGACTTGATGATGCTGAGCGTCACATCCGGCTTCAGCGCGAGCAGCGAACCATCGAGGTCCGTGAAGGTGATCAGCTGGCTGGACTTCAGGAAATCCCGGTTGTCCGCGTAGAGATCATAAGGCTCAAATTTCGTCATCTTGAACTTCCGGTAGCCGAAGCGCTCGTAAAGCTCATTCAGTTTCTGTTCCGTCATCATTTTTATCCTTCCTGCACCGCGTCCATGCGTCCCCTGTGCAGTTGTATCGTGTGGCCAATGCCTCCGTCCGCTGCGCAGTCATCGCCCGCTGCCGGGCTGTCTGCCAGGAAACGCCGCCATTACTCCCTGTC
>CALAOB010000171.1 GCA_937927445.1 uncultured Oribacterium sp.
CCGCCCGCCTCGACCCGACGATCCTCACCGGTCTTCTGGGGGCCAATGCAGGCAGCTATATTCATGCGGCCGCCCATGGCCTCTCGACGCGCGCGGTGTCTGCAGTGCAAGAGGAGGCGAAAAGCATCTCGAACGAGATCACGACGACGGTGGATATCGATGCAGAGAATCTCGAGACCGAGGGCATGGAAATCATGCGGGCGCTCGCGGTGAAGGTCGCGGGGCGGCTCCGGAAGCACGACTTCTACGCCGGTACGGTCGGCTTCTCGGCGAAGACCGATGATTTCAGGCGACGCTCGGTACAGCAGAAGCTGCCGGACCCGACGCAGGATCCGGAGAAGATCCTCGCGGTCGCCGTCGCGCTCATGCATCAGATGCTCGATGCGCCGGACGGCCTCTTCGGGCAGGGACGGAAGGTTCGCCTGATGTCGATCTTCACCGCAAATCTTGACCATGGCGATTTCCGTCAGATGACGCTCGAGGAGCTCGCTGAAAACCGCGCGGAAATCGAGGCGGAGATCCGGGACACGCGCCGGAAGGCCGAGAAGGAGCGGAAGCTGCAGGCCCTGTCGAAGACCCTGCAGGAGCGCTTCGGTGCCGGCACAGTACAGCGTGGGATGAAGCTCGATATGAAATCGGATGGCGCGACCGCGACAGATAGGCATCCTGCCGCCACCGAAGCAGAGGCCGGGTCCCAGGCGAACGGACCGACAGCATTGGCCCATAAAACGACAACTGGAGGAGACGAATTTTATGATTAAGATCATCTTTTTTGATATCGATGGCACACTGCGGCCATTCGAGACGGGGCGGGTGCCGGCGTCGACGCAGGCGGCGCTTCAGCGGGCGCATGAGGCGGGGATCCTCTGTGCGATCGCGACGGGGCGGCACTGGATGGAGATCCGGAACGAGAACCTCACGGAGGGGATGCGCTTCGATGCCTTCGTGACCATGGACGGGGAGTTCTGCTATGTGCTGGATCCGAAGAAGGTGGACGCGGCGATCGCGCGCGGGGAGCATCTCCGGCACGATGAGCCGTTCCGCTTCGATGTGAAGGACAGCCCGGAGCCGATGGCGTACTTCGATCCGCGGAACGGGCGGGTCGTGCAGCGCATCGAGATTCCGCGTTCGGCGGTGGAGAAGGTGCTCGCGCTCTGTGAGGAGCAGCCCTTCGCCTGTCTCTTCGAGGAGGAGCGTGCGATCTACGCCAACATGGTGACGCCGGAGCTGCTTTCAGTGCTGAAGCACATCAATTCGGCGCAGCCGCCGGTGCGGCCGGTACAGGAGGCGCTGGAGAATCCGATCTATATGATGATTCCGATCATGACGCTGGAGGAGGCGGACCTCATGGAGACGCGGGTGCCGGAGTGCGAGCTCGTGCGCTGGTCCGACGGCATGAGCTTCGATCTCACGAAGAAGGGCATCTCGAAGGTGTCGGGCATCGATGCGATCCTCGCGGACTATGGTTTCTCGCTCGAGGAGGCGACTGCGATCGGGGATGGCTGGAACGATGTCGGGATGATCGAACACTGCGGGCTCGGCATCGCGATGGGCAACGCGAAGAAGGAGTGCAAGGACGTCGCGGACTACATCTGCCCGACGATCCTCGAGGATGGCATCGCGGATGCGATCGACTACATACTGAAGAGAAACGCGCAGGAATAAAAAACAGTGCAGGGCGGCGCCCTGCACTGTTTTTATGTACGGTTCTCTACAGCCGCGCGTGATTCTGCGGCTGCCTTTTCTTTTTTCTCTTTTTCCTTCAGTTCCTTCGCCTCTTTTGACTCGATGGCGGCCTGCTCGTCGATCTGGCCGAGCTGCTCCATGAGCTCGGATTTCTTCTCGAGCTCTTCCTTCTCCTTCGCGCGTCCGAACTGCTCGGAGAGCGTCGGTACATCCGAGAAGAGATTCGTGCCGAGGCCGAGGCGGTCACCGACGATGTCGACGCCGAGGGCCGCGAGGGTCGTCGGGAAATCATCGAAGGTCGTGAAGTCGCGGCGCTCCGTACGTACGGGCTGGACGGCAGCATTGACATACGCCGTGTAGACGGTACGCTCGTAGTTCTCCGGGACATCGTCACAGAAGTCGTGGTCCATGGTCGGGTGGTCGCCGGAGATGACGATCGTGGTGTCGGCGTACCAGTCCTGCTGCTTGCACCAGTCGAGGAAGCCGGCGAGCTGCTTCGATGCGCAGGCGTAAACGTTCGCATACTGGTCATCGAAGGTCGTCGGGCAGAGCGGGCAGACATAGCCGTCCGGAAAGTGCGTGTCGACGGTCAGCATCGTGAGATTGAAGGGCTGCTCACTGCTGCTTAGGCGGGTGAGCTCCTCCTGTGCGTACTCGTAGAGCTTCCGGTCCTCGAAGCCCCAGTTCACCCAGTAGTTCGCCGGGAACTTGTGCTGGTTTTTCCAGTAGCTGAAGTCCTTGATGGCGTAATTTCCGTGGGTCTGGAAGTAGAGCTTGCGGCCGCCGAAGTAGCCGACGGAGCCGAGCATCAGCTCCTGGGTATAGCCCTGCTTCTCGAGGATATCGCCGATCGTGAGGATGTCCGGGAAGAAGGATTTCTGCGAGTCCATCGCGTTCTGATCGATGGAGATCTTCAGCGGCAGTCCGGAGGTCTGTGCGAACATGGCGCCCATCGTCCAGGTCGCACCTGGCATAGCGTAACCACCGTTGAGGGTGGGTGCCGCACCCGAAAAGTCTTCATTGTCCTGTGCGATCTTCGTGAGCTCCGGGATCGTGTTCTGCGGGAACGCGCCGCCGGAGGCCTGGTCGGCGAAGGTCACCTCCGTGGACTCCATGAAGATGTAGATGAGGTTTCGCTTCTTCTCCGGAAAACGGAGCGTCACGTTCTTCGGATCGACGTAATGATCGTCGATGAAACGGGAGGTCTCGAGCTGTGACTTGATGTAGGCGCCGATGTCGAGGTCGTCCCAGGCATCCACCACGGTGAAGCCGGTGGTGAAAAACGCGGCGAGCAGGGCCAGCGTCACGAGCTTCCGGTAGTTCTGTTTATGACGGCAGACGATGAAGATCGCGATGATGACGATGGCGATGATGCCGGCCGGAATCGCACATTTCAGGATGTACTCATGCACCATCGCGGTGCTGCTGCCCTGGAGCGGCGCGAAGAGGTGATACAGGACCTCGTCCACAGTGAGTTCGGACCAGGTGTTCATGAGCCAGCGCAGGCTGAACAGGAGGAGGGCGGAAAAGAAGGAAAGAATTACCGCCGCGACGGTCGTCATATCGAGGACGGCGGCTCTGTGTCTATGATAAAAACGCTTCATGATAAAGCCTCGGTTAAGGTTCGCTACAGATCGAGTTCAGATGACACGGATCCACGCTGACCTCGATGCTTTTTGTCCAATGTATACATGCGGCACCCAGCCTTTTGTATACAGTTCAAATCGACTTCTAGTGTAGTCATCCCGAAACGTCTTCACAATGTGCAGAAATCTCTAAGATTTTTGCTTTTTACATACTCTTTTCTAAAATTTTACTAAATATAATTGACGGCCTTTCGTGCATTCGTATATAGTTTTGGTAACTACGAGCAGTTGTACGTGCTGCACGCTCTGTTCTGAAACTTCTGAACGAAGCCTGCGACGTATGGGCCGCACTGCACGGACTGCAGGCGACGCCCGTATTCACTTCTTTTGTTTTTTGTCTCGATGCCTTGCATCAGAAAGGAATATGCCGATGGTTTTAAATGATGACGCAGTGCAGTTTGCGAAGCAGTACCCGTCGATCACCGAGAACCGTGAGTATCGAAAGCTCCTGTCCGTGCCTCGTCACGGCAGCACGAACACCTACGATCACTCGGTTCGTGTCGCGAAGATGGCGGCCGCAATCGCGCCGCATATCGGTGTCGATCCGGACAGTGCCGCACGTGTAGGTCTTCTGCATGATTTCTGCCTGATTGATTATCATAAGGTGGATAAGACCATCCATGACGGCCGCTGGTACTGCTTCTATCACCCGGAAGACGCGGTGGAAAATGCAGAGAAGGAGGGCTTCTACCTTTCCTATAAGGAGAAGCGTGCGATCTGGAGCCACATGTTCCCACTCTCCACCTCGATTCCAACCTCTCGTCTCGGCTGCATCCTGACCCTCAGCGACAAGACCGTCGCTGCACAGGAGTCCTTCGCAAACGCCGTTGAAGGCTGGGCACGCCTCTGCTTCCTGCTGAACCGTGGCCGCCTCCGCGTCGCCCGCGTCGTACGCCGCAGCCACTGATCGGATTCAGCCAACAGGGCTTCGAGGACGAACACCAGAAGCTGTACTTCGTACAGGATGAAATGAAGAATTTGAATCTCCCGGAGTAATCCGGGAGATTTTTTCTATAAATTATGGTACACTACGCCTATGAATAAATTAATCAACCCACAGGAAACCATCAGAATCATACAGAAGAACGATTTCCGCTTCCAGAAGCGCTTCGGTCAGAACTTCCTGATCGACGAAAGCGTGCTCCAGAACATCATCCGGAGCTCGGAAATCACGAAGGACGACTGTGTCCTCGAGATCGGACCCGGCATCGGCACGATGACCCAGGCCCTCGCTGAAGCAGCCGGCCATGTCGTCGCCGTCGAGATCGACGCGAACCTCATCCCGATTCTCCACGAGACCTTAGATGCTTATGACAATGTCTCCATCATCCACAATGATGTACTGAAGCTCGATCTCCACGAGGTCATCGCGACCTACAACCACGGAAATCCGGTGAAGGTCGTCGCGAATCTTCCTTACTACATCACGACCCCGATCATCATGGGCCTCTTCGAGAGCCATGCACCGATCCAGTCGATCACCGTTATGGTACAGAAGGAAGTCGCGGATCGTATGCAGTCAGGACCAGGCACGAAGGATTACGGTGCCCTCTCCCTCGCGGTGCAGTACTACGCCGAGCCGGACATCATCCAGGAGGTGCCGCCGCACTGCTTCATCCCGCGTCCGAATGTCGGTTCCGCCGTCATCCGGCTGAAGCGCTACACAGAACCACCGGTACAGGTCGAGGACGAGCGCTGGATGTTCCAGATCATCAAGGCCGCCTTCGGACAGCGCCGGAAGACACTGCTGAACGCACTCTCTTCCCTCGTCTCCATCCCGAAGGACGCCACCCGTGAAGCCCTCGCCTCCCTCGGTCTCTCCGAGACCATCCGCGGCGAAGCCCTCACCCTCGCACAGTTCGCCGCACTCGCAGACGCACTGGTGGCTTTTCAATCGAAGGACTGATACAGAATCTCCGAAGGACCGGCAACAGAAACCATACGTAGCGGTCGTGAAGAATCAAAATCCCACCCCTTAGAAGTACTTGGAGTAATTTTTCCTTAGCACCCTCTGTCAATGCTGAGTTTTTCTCAAAAAAACTCAGCTATTGAAGAGGGCCTAGTACTTCTTAGGGGTGGGATTTTAGAGTCTTCCGAGCGCGGAGTACTGTGTTTCTGTTGCCGGCCCTTCGGAGTTCTGACTCAGGTTTTGTGTGGCACGATCCCGACGAAGCGGTTGCCATCCTGACGGAACATCGCTTCCGCATCCTCTCTTCCGACGACATTCTGGCTTCCGCTCACCGGATCCACCAAACGGATATTGAAGGAGTCATAGCTGTAGATCAGATAGCAGCTGTCCCCGAGATACGCGATCAGCGGATAGCCCTTATTCAGGAAGTACAGGGCGGAGCTGAGGTCCATGCCATAAGCATTGACCATACTGTAGGAATCATAGGTGTCGATCGTGGTCAGCTTCGAGAGCTTCGTAAGCGGCTCCTCGGCGAGGACCGTCGCGTTCCGGATCGTCACCATCGTACTCTTATCCACACGATTCCATACGAATTCCCCATCGGCGGTGAGCACATAACCGAAGTCATCGTACACGAGCTCGTACGCCTCTTCAAGCGTCCGTGTGCGGCCCTTGAAATGACCGTGCGCGTAGGCATAGAACATCTGCATCGCATTTTTATCCTCCGTGATGTTGAGATCGATGGAGGAGGCTCGCTCGAGGGAGAGGTTCTTCGGTGCCGTGCTCCGCACATGCTTCGTACCGAGGTCCTTGATCTCGATATACCAGACCTTCTGAAGGACCTTATCCGTGTACGAGCCGACACCGCTCAGACGTGCATCGCTCTGTTCACGATTCGAGATGATGGTATCCTCACCGGCAGCCTCATAGCGTCCACCCTCGACCGGGCGGATCTTATCGAAGTGAATGCGGGTTCCGCTCACACGCACGTTCGTAAAGAGCAGTCCGTCCTTCGCATAGCTCGTTTTATCGCTGAGATCCGGTCCGACGATATGGATCTCGCTGATCGGAATCTTATGCTTCTCGGTATAGATGCTGGCGTATGCCGGATTGATGACACCGTAGATCAGGTCATCCTGGTTGAAACCGATTACACGGAGATAGCCACCGCCCTGGATCTCGCTGGACTGATTACTCTCGAGATTTACGAGCGTGATCTTTGCGGCGTGATAGATGTCCTCCGCATCCGGATTCTGGTAAGCGATGTACTGCTGCGTATCCGAGCTTGCGAAGCCCGACTCCTGCAGTCCTGTCGCGATCGTGACGACCTCAAGGCTGTTCGTATCGATGCCATAGATGCTGCCGCCGTAGTAGAGATACAGGAGTCCGTCACCGGACAGGTAGGCGAGCTGCTCGAGATTCCAGCGGATCTGATCATATACCTCCGGGATCGCGATGAAGAAGTTCTCCGTTACCGTATCATCCGAGCTGTCATAGCGGTAGTACAGGATACCGTTATAGCCCTCATGACTTCCCCGGTTCACATAACCGTACACGAGGAAATCCACATCGCCCTTATCGGATACCGACAGGATCTTGATGTCATGCTGATCATAGTTTGCGCGGACGCCATCATCCGTATCCGAGCGGTAGCTGAAGATATTCACCGCATGTCCGCTCTTCGAGGACTGATCGTAGCGCCAGAGCCCCTGATCCGTCTTAAACGCGATATAATGCTCATTTTCCGATTTCTGCACGGCGATATCATCCGTATTTCCGACGCCGAGCGTGATCCGCTTCCCCGCAAAATCCTCGCTGTCGCCGTCGAATATCTGATGTGTCGTCCGGTCGAAATCCATCATGTAGACCCGCTCCGGATCGTTTCGGAAGACGAAGTTATCCTCATTCAGGAAGTGCTTCTCCTCTCCGCTTTCATCCGTCATATACGACTCGTAGCTGATCTGAATCTCGCCCATCATGCCGTCAAATTCCTTGAGCGTCATATAGAAATTTCCCTTCGGCTGCATCCCGGTCTGTCCCCAGGTGATCTGGTTGAAGCTCGAGTGCAGATCGACGTGTCCGAGACTCGAATTATCCGCCGTATCCTTCGTTTCCAGATAGGTCGTGATATCCTTGCTGTTCGTCTTATCGAAGCTGCCCGTCGTAAACCTGTACGCGACATCCTCCATCGCCTTCGTGTAATCACGGTTCGTCCAAAGGATACGTGTATAGTAGTTCAGCGTGTGGGCACCCGTCTCCAGCGTGATATGCAGAAGGTACGCCTGATCCTTATTGATGAGATTCTGAATCGGCAGGACGAGGCTTGCGTTGCCGTCGCTCCGGCTGATGTCGGAGACCGTTCCCTTTTCGATGAGATGGCTGAGATCCAGTGTACGGATCTCGTAGCTGGCAGAAGCCACCATGTTATCGTACTCCTGCACGACGAGCTTCAGCTGACGATCCTGCGGCAGCACCGTGATCATATCGCGGGCTGCCTGCTTCCCCATATCCTGAAGATAGGCATGCATCGGATTCATGAGGTAATCACCGCTCGAAACATAGGCCACCGGCAGACTCGGCTCATCCATCGTGGAGTATACCGTATTCTGCCTTTCCATCGAGTGCCAGGATCGGTAAAAATAGAGGATGAGTGCGATCAGAAATACCGCACCCATCGCCAGGAATTTTTTCAGTTTTTTTCGTGTCTGTTTTTTCACTGCTGCTTTTCTTTCTCTCTATAGCCCAGCGCCTGTTCCAGCGCGAGCTGCTCCTCTGCCCCGAGCTCCACCTCGGTGGTACCGGCATCGACATCCTTTATATATAAGAAGCAGCCCTCTCTCGAGTGCACGGAGTTGATGACGAAGCCACTGTTTGTGCTGTCCAGCATCGCGATGGCGAAGGACATGTTCCCGCCCATGCCGCCGAAGGCGTTGTACCGGATGATGCCGAGCTTCTGAAAGGACGCACGGATATTCTTATTGAGTACACGCATGACGTCCTTGTTCTTGAGGTCCTCCTTTTCGAGTGCCTCCACATGCTGCTGAAGATCGACGAAATAGTCCTCCAGGGTCTCTGCATCCTTGCCGCGCATGAAGTAATCATACTGGCGATACAGTCTCTTGTATTTTGCATTTGCCCGAATGGCCAGAATCAGAGAAATCAGGCCGATCAGCAGCCCTGCGGCTGCGATTCCGAGCAGAAGCGTTTCTGTTACGATCATATATTTCCTCGCTCCCTTAATCATTTCTGCTGGAGTTCAGGATCATAAAGATACGATCCAGATCATCCTGCGAATAATATTCGATTTCGAGTGTACCACGCTCTGTGTTTTTCGGGACGATGGAGACCTTCGTACCGAGCTTCGTCTTCATCTTCCGCTCGAGATCCTTATAGATGACCTTGAGGCGCCGGAGCTCCTGGGCCTCCGGAGAGGATTTCTTCTCCTTCTTGGCTTTCGAGAGCTTATCGAGCTTGACGAGGGTCTCGATCTCTCGTACGGAGAGATTTTCCTTCGTACACTTCTCTGCGATCTTCTTCCGGAGCTCCGTATCCTCGACCGCCAGCAGTGCGCGGGCATGTCCCTGCGTGATCTTTTCATCCTGGAGAAGTGTGAGGATCTCCGGCTCCAGCTTCAGAAGTCTGAGACTGTTCGTGATGGTCGAACGATTCTTCGCCACACGGGCAGCGACCTCCTCCTGGGTCAGTCCATACTCCTCGATCAGGGACTGATACGCCCTCGCTTCTTCGACCGCATTCAGGTCATCACGCTGGATATTCTCGATGATGGACAGCTCACGGCTCGTCTTTTCATCGACCTCCTTGATCACCACCGGAATCTCCTTGAGCCCCGCGATGCGTGCAGCTCTCCAGCGGCGCTCACCAGCGACGATTTCGTAGAACGCGCCACGCTTTTTCACCACGATCGGTGAAATCATCCCATAGGTCCGGATGGAATCTGCAAGCTCATTCAGCTTCTCCTCATCGAAGTTCTTTCGCGGCTGATCCGGATCCGGCTGGATGCGGCTCAGCTTCACGAGCAGCATTTCCTCCTGCTCTGTATCATGCACGGTTTCAGTGCTGCGAACATTCTTCGCATCTTTCGTGACCGTATTCTCATGCACGATCTCTTCGCCTACCATCACGATACCTGTATTTTCTGCACTCTTCTTCGTCGTTTCTTTTTTTGCAGCCGCAGTCACCCGCTTTTTTCTGGCGTTGAGACTCTTCTCCGCTTCAGCAGAAGTCTCTCCGGTCGCCTGCATTGGCTCCGCGAGTCCCTCCGCTGTCCCGGACTGTTCCGCCGCCTTCTCTGCGACCGTCTTGTAACGATGCTCTGTTTTCGGACGATCCGATTTTACCGTTGTGCTGGTTCCGAAGATGGCCCCGAGGCCCTTTCCCAGTCCATGCTCCTTAGCCATAGATATCGTCCCCCTTACTCATAAGCTCTGCTGCCAGTCTACGGTAGCTCTCGGCACCCGTCGACGATGATTCATACTCGGTGATCGGCACACCATGACTCGGTGCCTCCGCGAGACGTACATTTCGCGGAATCAGCGTATCATAGATATTGCCCTGGAAATTCTGCTTGACCGACTCCACCACCTGCTGTGACAGCTTGTTCCGACCATCGTACATCGTGAACACGATGCCCTCGATATCGAGATCTGGATTCAGACCCTCCTGCACCAGTCCGATGGTATTCAGCACCTGGTTCAGGCCCTCCAGTGCATAGTACTCACACTGAATCGGGATAATCACCGAATCCGCCGCCGTCAGCGCATTGACCGTGATCGTACCGAGACTCGGCGGGCAGTCGATCAGGATATAGTGATAGTGCTCCTTATACGGCGTCAGCAGATTCTTCAGAATCTGATTCTTATCCTCCTGATCCGCGAACTCCACCTCGACCGCTGCCAGGTTCATATCCGCCGGAATCAGATCCAGATTCTCCGTCACCTCCACGAGAATCGTCTCATCCATCGTGCAGCTGCCGCTCATCGCATCATAAATCGTATGCTCGACCTCATCACGCTCGACACCAAACCCGCTCGTCGCATTCCCCTGCGGATCGAAATCCACCAGAAGAACCCGCTGATTGGCCTCCGCAAGCGTCGCCGCCAGATTCACTGCCGTCGTCGTCTTCCCGACGCCACCCTTCTGATTCGTAATCGCTATAATTTTACCCATTACACTCTCCCGTGATCGATTTAATGTGAACTGATAATGTTTCACGTGAAACATAGACCAGATATTTAAAAACATTTACCATTAGATGTAACATCCATCTTAAAGAAAAAACAGTGATAATGTTTCACGTGAAACACTATCACTGTCGATATTTTACCCCATACATATATACGTGTCAAATTTTGGCCACCACCACGTACCAACTTTTCTCATCCATGCGTCTTCCGAGCTCGCAGTACTGTGCTTCTGTTGCCGGTCCTCCGAACCTCTTTCAAAAGTTGTCAACGATCAGACGAGCTGTGCGATGATCACCGCAGCAAACACGATCACACATCCGACGAGTTCCTGCATCGACAGCATCTGATGAAGGATCAGGAAGCCACCGACCACTGAGAACACCGACTCCAGCGACATCAGCAGCGACGCGATCGTCGGATCCGTATTCTTCTGTGCCAGCACCTGCAGCGTATAGCCGACCGCCGATGACAGCACACCCGCATACAGAATCGACGGCATCGCACCGAGGATACCCGCCATATCCGGCCTCTCAAAGAGAATCATACCGATCAATCCGACGACGGATGCAAAGAAAAACTGAATATTCGACAGCCGGATCGGATTCACCTTCTCCGAGAAATAATCGACGGAAATGATCTGAAACGAGAACAGCAGTGCACAGAGACTCACCATCGCATCGCCCCGCTCGATCGTCATGCCGCCATGCATACTGATGAGGTAGAGACCGATCAGCGCCAGCGCCACACTCAGCCAGATTGTTTTCTTCGGTTTCTTTCCTATGAATATACCGAGCACCGGCACGATGACGACATAACAGGCGGTGATAAATCCGGCCTTTCCCGGGGTGGTCGTCTGCATACCGATCTGCTGCGTGATACTCGCTGCCCCCAGGCAGAGTCCGCAGACTGCCCCACCGAGCAGTGCTTCCGTTTTATAATGCTTCTCTTCCACTGCTTCCGGCAGCGATGCACGATAGTTCTTCTCCGAAAATGCCGAGAGCGGCAGGAGCAGAATCGCCGCGATGATGAAGCGCGAAAATACGAAGGTCCACGGCCCGACATAATTCATGCCGACGCTCTGCGCGACGAACGCGAAACCCCATATGATTGCCGTCAGCAGGAGCAGTAAATTTGAAATCAATGCAATCCGATTTTTCTTCATATTAAAACTGTTTTCCTTCCAAATATAAGAGTAAATCGCCATGCATGGTAATTTACTCTCATCTCCTGTGTTTATCAATATTCGATTTATTTCAGCGGATCCTTCGCCGGTGTGCCGGCCTTTCGCGGGTAGGTCTTCGGTGTTTCCTTCGCCTTCCGGATCGTGATCAGTGATCGGCGGATATCCGACTCCGGAAGCATGTACTCTACCTCCTGCTCCAGTTTGCCACCGAGCTTTCGGATCGCACTCTCCGCCGCCGTCAGCTCCTCGCCGACCTCGCCCGACTTGTATGCGATGAAGTAGCCGTCCTTCTTCACAAACGGCAGATCATATTCGCTCAATGTTGACATGTTTGCCACCGCCCGTGAGGTTGAGAAATCGAAACTTTCACGAAGCTGCTTCTGATGCCCGAGGTCTTCGGCTCTTCCATGGATGGTCTCGACCTCCTGAAGTCCGAGCTTTGCGATGACATCCTCGAGGAAGCGAAGACGCTTCTGCAGTGAATCACTCAGTGTTACCTTCAGCTCCGGAAATACGATTTTCAGCACCAGCCCCGGGAAACCCGCACCGGTTCCGACATCGATCAGGGTCTTTCCGCTCAATGTTTCACGTGAAACATTCTCGTTTTTTACGACGGCTTTTACGATGGCCATGGAGTCGATGAAGTGCTTCGTTACGACCTCGGACTCCTCTGTGATGGCCGTCAGGTTCATCACCTTATTGGTTTCCACCAGCATCTCATAATATGTAAATAACTGTTCGATCTGCGTGTCGCTCAGCTGGATGCCTAGTGCTTCCGCCTGCTCCTTCAGTCGACTGTAAAATGTATCGGTCATACTGCTCCCTGTATTTTCTACTGTTTTATCTGTTCTCTGATCGATCCTTCTTACCATCTGTTTCTTTTCAGAAAAGAGGATGGATCGTCCTTCGGCGCTGGGATTATTTTACGTATTTGCATCCTTTTTCGATGCGTGGTACGTCTCGAGGTAGATCAGCAGCACCGAAATATCTGCCGGATTGACGCCACTGATACGGCTCGCCATACCGATGTTTTCCGGACGGATGCGCTCGAGCTTCTGTCTCGCCTCGATACGGAGGTTTCCGACCTCCGCATAGCGTATATCCTTCGGGATGCGCTTATTCTCCATGCGGCGGAATCCCTCGACCTGCTGCTCCTGCCGCCGGATGTATCCCTCGTACTTGATCTCGATGCCGACCTCTTCACGTACGCCATACGGAAGCTCCGGGCGTTTCGGATCCAGTGCCTTCAGGCTCTCATAATCGAGCTCTGGTCGCTTGATGAGCTCTGCGAGGGAAACGCCGGAGCTGAGCGCCGTCGATCCATGCTCCTCCATGAAACGGTTTACCTCATCATTGTTTCCAATGAAAGTCTTCCGGAGACGCTCCTCCTCGACATCGATCATTCTCCGCTTCTCCACGGTCTTCTCATATTCCTCATCGGATACGAGACCGATGGCATGGCCGATCTTCCGTAAACGGAGATCTGCATTGTCCTGACGCAAAAGAAGACGATACTCTGCACGGCTCGTCATCATACGATACGGCTCTGTACTCTCCTTCGTGACGAGATCATCGATCAGTACGCCAATGTAGGCTTCCGAACGATCGAGGACGACCGGATCACGATGAAGGATGCGCATGGCAGCATTGACACCGGCCATAAATCCCTGCACCGCTGCCTCCTCATAGCCGGAGGAACCGTTAAACTGTCCGCCGGCGAAGAGGCCGTCAATGTTCATGAATTCGAGATTCGAGCGAAGCTGGGTCGCATCGATGCAGTCATACTCGATGGCGTAGGCATTGCGGACGATGTGTACATGCTCGAAGCCCTTCATGGAGTGGTACATCTTATACTGTACATCCTCCGGCATCGAGCTCGACATACCGCTCAGGTACATCTCGTTTGTATACAGTCCCTCCGGCTCGATGAAAATCTGATGTCGGTTCTTATCCGGGAACTTCATGACCTTATCCTCGATGGATGGACAGTAGCGTGGTCCCACGCCCTGAATCGATCCGTTATACATCGGGGAACGCTCGATATTCTCACGGATGATCTCATGCGTCTTTTCGTTTGTATACACGAGCCAGCAGTCGACCTGCGGTCGCTGCACCTCTTCGAACGCCGTCGAGTAGGAGAACGGAATCACCGGTACATCGCCCTTCTGCACCTCAAACTGGGAGAAGTCCAGTGTACGCTTGTCGACACGCGCCGGCGTTCCCGTCTTGAAGCGAAGCATCCGTACCCCGTTTGCCTTCAGGGAATCCGTCAGCTTCGTCGCTGCCTTGAAGCCGTTCGGACCGGTATGTTCGATGAGGTCACCGGTCAGACAGCGGGAGTTGAGATAGGTTCCGGTACAGAGGATGACGGCGTCGGCATGGTAGACGGCACCAGAGGTCGTCCGGATACCCGTCACCTTCTTATGATGATCTGCTGCCGGCGCTCCGTTTTCATCGCACACCTCCTCCGTGATCAGTTCCGCGACCTCCGCCTGACGGATCAGAAGATGTGGCTGATTCTCGAGGCGCTTCCGCATCTCATCGGTATAGGCTTTTTTATCCGCCTGTGCACGCAGACTGTGTACCGCCGGTCCCTTCGACTTATTCAGCATCTTCGACTGCAGGAAGGTCTGATCGATGACTTTTCCCATCTCACCGCCGAGCGCATCCAGCTCACGAACGAGATGCCCCTTCGAGCTGCCGCCAATATGCGGATTACATGGCATGAAAGCGATGCTGTCGGCGCTCACCGTAAATACCACAGTCTCCAGTCCGAGACGTGCGGTCGCAAGTCCTGCCTCACATCCGGCATGGCCCGCCCCGACGACGATCACATCATATCTCTCTTCTACTACTGACATTCCAGTCTCCTATCTCTACTTACCCATACAGAACTTCGAAAAGATTTCATTGACCAGATCCTCGGATACCTGTTCTCCGAGGATATAGCCGAGCTCCTCATAGGCCCGCATCAGATCGATCGTATAAAAATCCTCCGGCATATCCATCGTGATGGAGCGCAGCACCTCCTCGAGTGCCTTCGCGGCTTCACCGAGACAGTACTTATGACGCTCGTTTGTGATGATCACCTGATCGTTGAAGCGGAGCTCCTCATGGAAAAACATCGCTCGTATCTTCTCTTCCAGGAGGTCCATCCCGGTCTCCTGCTTCGCACTGATGGAGAGCACCGGACGGCCCGTCTTTTTCTCGAGCTCCTCCTCGCTGATCACTGCCTGAAGATCTGATTTATTCATCAATACGATGCACTTCCGATCGCCGAGCTCCCCGATGATCTGTTCATCCGACGCATCCAGTGGTACCGACGCATCCACGACATAGATCAGGAGATCTGCATCCGATGCCGCCTTCAGCGCACGCTCCACACCGATTTTTTCGACGGTATCCTCGGTTGCACGGATACCGGCCGTATCCACGATGGTGAGGCTGACGCCCTTCAGATTGATATGCTCCTCCAGCGTATCGCGTGTCGTGCCTGCGATATCGGTGACGATCGCACGATCTGCACCGACGAGTGCATTGAGCAGGGAGGATTTACCGGCATTCGGCTTCCCCAGGATGACGGTACGGATGCCCTCCCGAAGTCGACGTCCGTCATCCGCGCTGGCGATCAGCTGTCGTATACCGGACAGAATCATCTCGACATGTGTTTTTAACTGATCCGTAAATCCATCGAGCGAGATATGCTCCGGATCATCGAGTCCCGCCTCGATGAAGGCATCATCCTCGAGAATCTGCGCACGATAGCCCTTGATTTCTCTCGAAACCGAACCGCGGAGCTGACGAACGGATGCTTTCAGTGCGTTTTCATTTTCAGATGTGATGATATCGCCGACGGCCTCTGCCTCTGAAAGATCGATACGCCCATTCAGAAACGCACGCTTCGTAAACTCTCCAGGCTCCGCAAGACGTGCACCGGCCCGCACCACGGCATCGAGAATCTTCCGCATCATGAGCACACCGCCATGACAGTCGATTTCCACCGTATCTTCACCCGTATACGAACGCGGCGCAAGCATCGTCAGGATCAGAACTTCATCGAGCGGCTCCTTACCATCATAGATGAACCCATACTTGATGCGATGCGTTTCCGAGATATCCACTGCGTGACCGCTCTTCGAACGGACGAGTGTCGACACGATCGGAACCGCTTCCGGCCCGCTGACACGTATGATTCCTATACCGGATTCGACGGCAGCCGTCGCCAGTGCACAGATCGTATCCTCTCTCATCTCGTCTCCCTTCAAAAAAGCGGACAGTTATCCACCATAATCATCCTAAAACTCCACTTATTCTAATAGCTAATCCGCTTATTTGCAATACGTTTAAAAGCATACAAAAATCCCGCATGCATCGCATACGGGATCCTGTTATCCACATTTTTATCGAAGGAAGCTCCGATTCGGTGGATTATGCATTTTCTGTTGTCTCTTCAGCCACAGCTGCTGCTTCTGCAACTGGCGTCTCAACGACCGGAGCTTCTGCTTCGACCGCTGTTACCGGCTTCTCCTGACGCTTCTCATCCTGTGGATACGGCTTCCGGTCCTTCTTCTTCATGTAGATGATGACATGACGGAACGGCTCCTCACCCTCGGAACGGGTGGTTACATAGCGATCATTCTGCAGTGCACTATGAATGATGCGACGCTCGTACGGATTCATCGGCTCGAGTGCCACCGGCTTTCTGGATCGACGAACCTTATAGGCGATATTTCTTGCAAGATTACGAAGAGTCGCCTCTCTTCTTGAACGATAGTCCTCGGTATCGAGCTTTACGCGGATGTAATCCTCCTTGTGCTCCTTATTGATCACGAGGGAGGTCAGATACTGCAGAGAATCGAGTGTCTGTCCACGCTTACCGATCAGGATACCCATATCCGGGCCTTCCATATTGAGGAGAAGCTCATTATTGGCATGATCGAAGGAAGCGCTGATGTTGACATCCATGTTCATCCCCTTCATCAGCGCTGTGATGAACTCCTCGGCCTGCTTCTGTGCTGCCGCTGCTTCTTCCGGGGAAACCGGCTTGATCTCGTGTACCTTATGCTCCGGCTCCGGGGTATTCAGGATCGACATATCCTTTATCTCATAGCCACCGCGCGGGTAACGCTTTCCGGAAACACGATCATTACGACGCTCACCACGATTACCGCGCTCATTACGATCATTACGATCACGTCTCGGACGACGCTCACCACGATCACTGCGCTCACGACGCTCCGGACGTGCTGCGCGATCTGTATCCGCTCTGTTCTCGGACTTCGGACGCTCATCCTTTTTATCAGCAGCATCGACCGGCGCATCCGCGGCCTTCTTCTCTGCAGGCGCTGCCGGCTTTTCAGCGACCGGCTTCTTCGGAGCTGCAGGCGCCGGCTTCTTCTCCGCTGCCTTACCGCTCGTGATATTATGAATCTCCTTCTCGAGACGCTCGAGATCGGACTTCTGAGAAGCCGCCTTTACGGAAGCCTCGATGATCCATGGCTTCGCACCGATACCGAAGAGACCCGACTTACCCTCGACAAGCACAGTGTAATCCAGGCGATCAGATGTGATCCCAAGCTGAATCAGGGCCTTGGTGATGGCTTCATCCTTTGTTTTGGCTGAAACTCTGATTTTATCCATGATAAACCTCTTTACTTCTTGTTCTTCTCGTTCTTCTCATTATACATCTGAACCATATTGGCCTTCGATGCCAGAGATCCTGGTGCTGCATTACGATTGTAATACTCTGTGGACTCCTTCGTCTTCGCACTCTGCTTTGCAATGACAGCCATGCGGTTCTCCTCGGCCGTATTTGCCATCGCCTTTGCCTTCTCGATGCGCTTCTCTACAGACTTCTCATCGATTGGCGGGAGACCCTTCTTCGCACGCTTCTTATTGGTCTTTTCCATCGAAGCCTGCAGAAGCTCCTGATCCGAGAACTTACCGAAGTACTTGTTCATCATGATCTGCTGAATGATCATAAAGAAGGAAGAAGCACACCAGTACAGACCGATACCAGATGCGAAGGTGAAGCAGAACCATACCGACATGAGCGGCATCATCATGTTCATGCTCTTCATCATCTGCGCGGACTGATCATTGCCCTCTGCCATACCTGCATTCTGTGCAGACATGAGCTTCGCACTCAGGTACTGCAGAAGACCGGCGAGGATCGGGATGATCCAGTAAACGTTCGGTACGAAGCCCATCGCACTCGGTGCGGTGGAGAGGTTGATACCGAGGAAGTTATTGATATGTGCGGACTGCTCTGCAGCGGTCTGAATCGCATTGACCGCATTCGCGTCGGTGAACACACCCTGAAGTGCGGTCCACTGACTCGGGTTCAGCTTGTACAGAAAATCGATGATGAAATTTCCGATCTGATCCGCCGTGTAGGAGACATTCTCACCGATACCGAGATTATGAAGCTGTGTCAGGATGTTCTTCATGCCGTTATCGGTCGCGAAATCCACGAGCTTCTGGGCTGCGGACGAACCACCGATGGCATTCATGACGTTCTCGTAGATGGAGTATACGTGCGGAACGTAGGCAGGGATGTTCATGATGATACGATACAGCGCGAAGATGATCGGCATCTGAAGAAGGAGCGGCAGACATCCACCGGTCATGGATGTACCGTACTTCTCATAGAGGGCCTTCATCTCCTCCTGCTGCGCCATCATGGACGCATTGTCCGTTTTATTCTTAT
Source organism: uncultured Oribacterium sp. (assembly GCA_937927445.1). GTDB lineage: Bacteria > Bacillota > Clostridia > Lachnospirales > Lachnospiraceae > Oribacterium. Next base: position 18,338 of record CALAOB010000171.1, read on the forward strand.
ACTTATCCTGGATCGCCTTCATCTCCGGCTGCATGATCTGCATCATACGGGAAGACTTCTGCTGGTTAAGGCTGGTCGGGAAAAGAAGAATTCTCATAACAAGGGTAAAGATAATGATCGCGAGACCGATATTACCGATACCGATATTCTCGAGCGAAAGATAGATCACGTTCATGATCGCGCCGAGCACATTTACGATTGCATTCCAGATCGGTCCCAGAATAGGAATCGTTGACGTATTTTTTGTAAGTACAACTAAGGATAAAAAGTCCAAGATTTACCTCCGGATTAGGGAACAGGATCATAACCGCCCTTGGCCCATGGATTGCATCGCAGGATGCGCCATGCCGCCAACAATGAACCTTTGATACACCCGTACTTTCTGATTGCTTCAATGGCGTATTGAGAGCAAGTCGGTGTATATTTGCAGTGAGCACCAATGTAAGGCGAGATACACTTCTGATATCCACGGATCATCACGACCATGAGTTTCGAAATCATATATACTCCCTTCCGATGCGTCTTTCCCCGTTTTAAGGTTTCACGTCCATTTTCTCTAAACGAAACGAGTTTTTTCCTATAATAATATCAATATATAGATTACGATTATCTACATATTGATACACACGCATCGCACTGTCCCACTTCAATACATATTATACGGTCGGCTTCTGTTTTTCCTCCGTATCTTTAATTAAGATATGATGCCTGTTCAAAAGATTGAGATACTGCTGCTCAATCTGCTGATAAGTACAGTAATTCGCCTTTCCGCGAATCACGATGATGATGTCTAGCCCCTGTTTCACTCTGAAATCATTTAATCTGAAGATTTCACGCATCTTCCGCGCAAATGTATGACGCACGACCGAGTTTCCGATCTTCTTCGAACAGGAAACACCTAAACGGTTGTGCCTGCATCCGTTCTCACAAACATACATCACGAGCGCGCTCGACGCATACGATCGGCCGGTCTGATAAGCTCTCTGAAAATCACTATTCTTTTTTACGGATGGAAATCGCTTCATCTTCTCAAAAAACCTCTCCCGCCTGTGTATTTCTGTTCAATGCTGTCGACTCGTCTCCTCCCGAACGGTGTTCTCAGGCACAGCGCGCCCGCAGAACCCCCTCGGAAAACAGACACTGTTATATGAAAAAAGACCGCTTTCAAAAGCGGTCTTCATCATATGTCGTGGATTAAACGGTTAATGCTGCTCTACCTTTTGCTCTTCTGGCAGCCAGTACCTTTCTACCGCCTGCGGTTGCCATTCTGGCTCTGAATCCATGAACCTTGGATCTCTGTCTGGTCTTTGGCTGTAAAGTCATTTTTCCCTTGTGCATATACTGACACCTCCTTTTCTGATAATCTTTCAGGACTCCATTGAATTTTCAGTTTTCAATGTTGGACTCCTTTAATAGCCCTTCGTCCTGAAGCAACTTCAGATCTAGGGTAAACATCGCTTGTATATTATATAGAAAAGCTTTTTTTTCGTCAATCCTTTATTTATACACTTTATCAACATTTTTATCCACTTTTCAACAGTATAAAAATCTGTCCACAAATTGTGTACAAAATGTGGATAAGTGGAGTACCAGGCTGACCGGAATTTTGAAAAAGCACAGAATTGCGTCATTTTGATGTGGAAAAACAGATGTTCACAAGTGCTTATCCACATACTAAGTGGCATTGCCTTGCTATTCTATCCACAATCGTTTATAATTTATTCGTGATTTTATCGTTTAAGGAGCATCTCATGAACGATTTTGAGACGATTAGAAAAAACTGGGATGATATTCTGAAGAATATGAAGGAGGAGCATGACATCCTCCCTGTATCCTTTGATACATGGCTGAAACCGCTCAGACTGTTTGATTTTATCAACGGTCAGCTGCTGATTCTCGTACCGGAAGAAGGCTATATCAAGTATCTCGATAAGAAGTATTCCTTATTTTTAAAGGTAGCGGTCGAAGAAAAGACCGGCATTCCTGTCGAGATTCTTTTTATGGTGGAAAAAGATGCCCGCGACTATGTGAAGCATCTTCAGGGCATCTCCAGCGAGAAAAAAGATCCGGAAGTGCTGTTTGCAGAAACACTGAAGGAAGCAAATCTGAATAGTGAATATACCTTCGACACCTTCGTCGTCGGTTCGAGTAACAACCTGGCGCATGCAGCATCCCTCGCGGTCGCTGAATCACCGGGCGAGATCTATAACCCGCTCTATATCTATGGAGGCGCCGGTCTCGGAAAGACGCATCTGATGCATTCGATTGCACACTTTATATTAAGAAACAATCCGAACGCGAAGATCCGTTATGTCACCTCGGAAACCTTCATTAACGAGTTCGTCGATTCCATCCGAAACAAGAACAACATGTCGCCGGCCGACTTCCGTAACCGTTACCGCGAGCTTGATGTTCTGCTGATCGATGATATCCAGTTTATTATAGGTAAGGAAGGAACACAGGAAGAGTTTTTCCATACCTTTAATACCCTGTATGAAAATAAGAAGCAGATCGTCATCGCTTCCGATAAACCGCCGAAAGACATCGATAATCTCGAGGATCGACTCCGTTCACGATTCGAGGTCGGCCTGATCGTCGATATACAGATGCCGGACTTCGAAACACGTATGGCTATCCTTCGCAAGAAGGAAGAGCTTATGAATGTAAACATTGACAACGAGATCATCAAGTATATCGCGACGAATATCAAGTCGAACATCCGTGAGCTCGAGGGTGCACTGACGAAAATCGTGGCCATGTCCCGCCTGAAGGGCCAGTCCATCGATCTCCCGCTCGCCGAGGATCTTCTGAAGGATCACATCACACCGGATGGACCGAAGGAAGTGACCCCTGAGCTGATCATCACGACCGTTGCAGAACACTTCGGCATCACGAATCTCGAGATCGCTTCGCAGAAGAAAAGCAAGGAGATCGTCTACCCTAGACAGCTTGCGATGTACCTCTGCCGTACGATGACCGAAGCGCCGTTGAAAACCATCGGTGAGTACCTCGGCGGACGCGATCATACGACGATTATGCATGGTATCGATAAGATATCCACAGAATTACGCACAAACGAACAATTGAAATCCACAATTGAGACCCTGAAGAAAAAAATCTCACCTTGAGCGTCTGATCGTGACCTGATTTGTTCACAGTGTGTAAAGCAACTGTCAACCGAGTTGTCAGATGCTCAAAATAACGTAATTATGCCGTGAAAATGACTTTTTCACATTTCCACAGCCCCTAATAATAGTACTAGCAATTAAAAGAATTAATTAAATATAAAGAGAGGCCGCCTCATGAAACTGCAATTCAAGAAAACTGATCTGATCAACGCGATCAATATCGTATCCAAAGCTGTTCCGTCGAAAACCACGATGTCGATTCTCGAGTGTATCCTCGTCGATGCATCCAATGGAAAAATCGAACTCGTAGGTAACGATGCAGAATTCGGTATCCAGACGGTATGTAACGGTACGATCATCGAAGCCGGTAAGGTTGCGCTGGAAGCGAAGATTTTCTCTGAGATCATCCGCCGTCTTCCGGAAGCATCCGGAATCGAAGTCACGATCGAGACCGATGAGCGTAACAATACCATCATCACCTGTGAGAATTCTGTATTTAAGATCGCCGGTCGTGATGGTAATGAGTTCACTGCCCTTCCAAAAATCGATAAAAACCAGTCTGTGTCACTCTCTCAGTTCATGCTGCGCCAGATTATTTCACAGACCATCTTCTCCATCGCTGCCAATGACAGTAATAAAAAGATGACCGGTGAACTTTTTGAGGTCAATGGCGATGATTTCACCGTCACTTCCCTCGATGGTCACCGTATTTCGATCCGTCGCATCAAGCTGAATCAGAATTATGATGCGGCCAAGGCCATCGTTCCTGGTAAAGCACTGAACGAGCTCAGTAAAATTCTGTCCGGTGGAGTTTATGATGAAGTCATCGTCTACTTCTCCATGAATCACATCATGTTTGAGTTTAATGACACACTCGTCGTGACGAGACTCATCGATGGTGATTACTTCCATGTAGCACAGATGCTGTCCGAGGATTATGAGACGAAGATCATCGTAAACCGTAAGAACTTCCTCGACTGTCTCGATCGTTCGACGATTTTCGTAAAGGATAATGACAAGCAGCCGCTGGTTCTGAAGATCGAGGAAAATGTACTCGGCCTGAAGATCAAGACCGACCTCGGTACGATGGATGCGGAAATCGCCATCCGGAAAACCGGAAACGATCTGATGATCGGCTTCAATCCGAAGTACCTCGTGGATGCACTTCGTGCCATCGAGGATGAGGAGGTTACCATCTACATGTCGATTCCTCGTTCTCCTTGCTTCATCCGTGATGATAAGAAGACCTACAATTATATGATTCTGCCGGTAAACTTTAACGCAGACGCATATTGAATACATGCATAATTATACATGAATAAAATTTATAATTATGCGCCATAAAAAGATGACACGATACTGATCTGCCTGCCACACAGACATCATAGCGACCCGGCGCCCTGTGGGCGCTGCTCTCGCGTGCTATAGAATGATAATTGAAACACTGGAATTAAAGAATTACAGAAATTATGACCATCTGAAATTAGAGCTGAGTCCCGGAACGAATATTTTTTTCGGCGACAATGCACAGGGAAAAACCAATGTACTCGAAGCCATCTTTCTGGCCTGTACATCGAAATCCTACCGGATCACCCATGACCGGGATCTGATCCAGTTCGGTCATGATGAAGCGCATATTAAGATGGAGACCCGGAAACGCAAGGTTCCCTACCGTGTTGATATGCACTTGAAAAAAAATAAACCGAAGGGCATCGCCATCGATGAGATTCCGATCCGTCATGCCTCGGAACTCTTCGGTATCGCGAACGTCGTCTGCTTCAGTCCGGAGGATCTCAGTCTCATCAAGGATGGACCGGCGCTTCGGCGCCGCTTCATGGACCTCGAGCTCTGCCAGCTGGATAAGGTGTACCTGTACAACCTGGCCCGCTATAATCGAACACTCAATCAGCGGAACAAGCTGCTGAAGGATATGATCGTTCGACCGGCCCTGGCCGATACGCTGTCGGTATGGAATGAACAGCTCTGCCTCTATGGCGAGCAGGTCATCACCATCCGGGAGGAATTTATCCGGGAGCTTCAAAGTATCATCGGTCGCATTCATCATCAGCTGACCGGAGGTGTCGAGGAGCTCAGCATCAGCTACGATCGAAATGTCGCAGCAGAAAATTTTGCGACGGCGCTCGAGCGAAACGGTGAACAGGAAAAACGCCAGCATCTGACACTGGTCGGACCACATCGTGATGATCTCTGCTTTACGATCGATGGGAAGGACATCCGGAAATTCGGATCGCAGGGGCAGCAGCGGACGGCAGCGCTGGCGCTGAAGCTGAGTGAGATCGAGCTTGTGCGGCAGCGCATCGATGATCATCCGATTCTGCTGCTCGATGATGTACTGTCAGAGCTGGATTCGAAGAGACAGAATTATCTTCTGGATCTTCTCTCTGATACGCAGAACATCATCACCTGTACCGGCCTCGATGAGTTCGTCAATCATCGTTTTCATATCGATGAGCTCTTTCATGTGGTTAATGGAACGGCGACGAAGGTTGAAAATCTGAAGACGCTGTACAGCACGTCAGAAAAATAAAATGCGTGTATGCATACCTTTCCATGGCATGTATCACGATAGGATAGTAACAATTGCAGTTTCCTGCTGTTCCAGGCGGGTAGTCAAAGGAGAAAGCTTCAATGGCAATAGAAAAAAATGAAAATGAAGATCTGCAGCGTGAAGAGGAGCTCATGAAGGGCTCGTCTGATTATGGCGCAGATCAGATTCAGATTCTGGAAGGACTCGAAGCAGTTCGGAAGAGACCTGGCATGTATATCGGCAGCACCTCCATCCGTGGTCTCCATCATCTCGTCTATGAGATCGTGGACAACTCCGTTGATGAGGCCCTGGCGGGTTTCTGTGACTGCATCACCGTCACCATCGAGAAGGATAATTCCATCACCGTACAGGATGACGGTCGAGGTATTCCGGTCGACATTCAGAAGAAGGCCGGCAAGCCGGCACTCGAGGTCGTCTTCACCGTCCTGCATGCAGGTGGTAAGTTCGGCGGCTCCGGTTATAAGGTATCCGGTGGTCTCCATGGCGTCGGTGCGTCCGTCGTCAATGCTCTCTCAAGCTGGCTCGAGGTTTCCGTTTTCAAGGGCGGAAAGATCTACAACATGAAGTTCGAGCGCGGTAAGGTGGTTCAGCCGATGACCATCATCGGTGAGTGCGATGAGAGTCAGCATGGAACGAAGGTTCACTTCCTTCCGGATCCGGAGATCTTCGAAGAGACCGTATATGATTACGATACCCTGAAGGTTCGTCTCCGTGAGACGGCATTCCTCACAAAGGCGCTGAAAATCACGCTGCTCGATGCGCGTGAAGGGAAGGAGCAGGAAAAGACCTTCCACTACGAGGGTGGTATCAAGGAGTTCGTACAGTATCTCAACAAGGGCAAGGAGCCACTGTATCCGGACGTCATCTACTGTGAGGGCGAGCGGGATCATGTGTTCGTCGAGGTCGCGATGCAGCACAACGACTCCTATACCGAGAATACCTATACCTTCGTCAATAACATTAATACCCCGGAGGGTGGAACCCACCTCACCGGCTTTAAAAACGCAATCACGAAGACCTTTAACGATTACGCCCGCAGTAATAAGCTCCTGAAGGAATCGGAGCCGAATCTGAGTGGTGATGATATCCGTGAGGGTCTCACGACCGTCATTTCTGTTAAAATCGAGGATCCGCAGTTCGAGGGACAGACCAAGCAGAAGCTCGGAAACTCCGAGGCGCAGACCGCAGTTCAGAACATCGTCGGTGAGCAGCTCACCTACTATCTCGAGCAGAACCCGAGTGTAGCGCGCGCCATCTGTGAGAAGTCTGTACTCGCCCAGCGTGCGCGTGCAGCGGCGCGTCGTGCCCGTGATCTTACGAGAAGAAAGTCGGCGCTCGATGGTGTCGGTCTTCCGGGTAAGCTCGTCGACTGTAACTCGAAGGATCCGAATGAGTGCGAGATCTTCATCGTCGAGGGAGATTCTGCACTGGGACCTGCGAAGGATGGACGAAATGTACATACCCAGGCGGTACTGCCGCTCCGTGGTAAGGTACTGAATGTACAGAAGGCACGCCTCGACCGCGTCTATGCGAACGAGGAAATCAAGGGTATGATCACCGCCTTCGGTACCGGCATTAACGAAGACTTCGATATCTCGAAGCTCCGCTATAACAAGATCATCATCATGACGGATGCCGATGTCGATGGTGCACATATCGCGACCCTCATGCTGACCTTTATTTACAACTTCATGCCGGAGCTGATCAAGCAGGGGCATGTATACCTGGCACAGCCACCACTTTTCAATATCACGAAGAACAAGAAGCACTACTACGCTTACTCCGATGAGGAGTACCAGGATATCCTGAAGCAGATCGGTGCCGAGGGTACGGATGTATCCCGCTTCAAGGGACTCGGTGAGATGGATACAGAGGAGCTCGCAGAGACCACCATGGATCCGGAAACCAGAACGCTTCTTCGTGTGAATATGAATGATGACGATCGGGCAGATCTCGACGTCACATTCACCACGCTGATGGGCGATCAGGTCGAACCAAGACGTGAATTCATCGAAGAGAACGCGAAGTACGTCACGAATCTCGATGTCTGATTTTAGTGAATTCGGAGGATAAAATTTTGGAACCAAATGTTTTTGATAAGGTCCAGGATGTAGATCTCAAGAAGACCATGGAAAACTCGTATATCGATTATGCGATGAGTGTCATCGTATCGAGAGCGATTCCGGATGTCCGGGATGGTCTGAAACCGGTTCAGCGCCGTGTACTCTATTCACTGCAGTCACTCGGTGTAACCCCGGATAAGAAAACGAAGAAGTGTGCCACCATCGTCGGTGAGTGTATGGGTAAATTCCATCCGCATGGTGACTCCTCGATTTATGGTGCCCTGGTTTATATGGGCCAGAGCTGGTCGATGCGCCATGTCCTGGTCGATAAGCAGGGAAACTTCGGTTCGGATGATGGCGACTCTCCTGCCGCTATGCGTTATACCGAGGCGAAGATGTCGAAGCTGGCCGGTGAGATGCTTGCCGGCATCAATAAGGACACCGTTGACTTCATGCCGAACTTCTCCAACGAGTACGACGAGCCGACGGTGCTGCCGGCGAAGTTCCCGAATCTGATCGTGAACGGTGCCACGGGTATTGCGGTCGGCATGGCGACGAACATCCCGCCACATAATCTCCGGGAGGTCATCCGCGCGGTGGACCTCATCATTGACAATCGCATAAAGGATCAGGAAACGACCCTGGAGGATATCATGAAGGTGATCCCGGGGCCTGATTTCCCGACCGGTGGGATCATCCTCGGTCGTAAGGGCATCGAGGAGGCGTATCGTACCGGCCGCGGCAAGATCAAGCTTCGTGCCGTGTGCGAGATCGAGCCGATGCAGAACGGCAAGCATCGCATCGTGGTGAAGGAGCTTCCGTATCTCGTTTATCGTTCGAGGGTCATCGAAAATATCGCAAATCTGGTCAAGGATAAGAAAATCGACGGCATCACTTATATCAACGATGCCTCCGGTAAGGGCTCCACAGCGAAGATCAACATCGAGCTTCGGAAGGATGTGAACCCGAATGTCATCCTGAACCAGCTTTATAAGCATACCCAGCTGCAGACTACCTTCGGTGTCATCATGCTCTGCATCGTGAACGGCGAGCCGAAGATCCTGAACCTCCAGCAGATTCTCGACGAGTATCTGAAGCATCAGGTCAATGTCTTCACCAGACGCACGAAGTATGATCTCAATAAGGCGCAGGAGCGTGCGCATATCTTAGAGGCACTCCTCGTCGCCGTCGATCATATCGATGAGATCGTACATACCATCCGTGCAGCTGCGAACACAGAGCAGGCGAAGCTGGATCTCTCTGCGAAGTTCGGCTTCGACGACGGACAGGCACAGGCAATCGTAGACATGCGTCTGCGTGCCCTGACCGGCCTCGAGCGCGACAAGCTGAAGGATGAGTATGACGAGCTCGAAAAGAAAATCGCATACTACAACGAGATTCTCGGTGATCCGAAGAAGATGCTCGGCGTGATCAAGGGTGAGATCGACGTCATCGCAGATAAATATGGCGATGATCGTCTCACGAAGTTCGGCTACGATGATTCCCTCGAGGATGAGGATCTGATTCCGGATGATGATATCGTGATCGCAGCGACCAGACTCGGTTATGTCAAGCGTATGTCACCGGAGAACTTCAAGCAGCAGAACCGTGGCGGTAAGGGTATCAAGGGCATGCAGACCATCAATGATGACATCATCGAGGATCTGTTCATGGCGACGAACCACCACTACATCATGTTCTTTACAAACACCGGACGCTGCTTCCGCATCAAGGCGTATAATATCCCGGAGGCATCCCGTACCTCCCGTGGTACGGCACTCGTGAATCTCCTGCAGCTCGGACCGGATGAGCATGTCACCGCCAGCTTCGCGCTGACGGATGACTATCCATCCTCCGATCAGTATCTCCTGCTTGCGACGAAGAACGGTATGGTGAAGAAGACTCCGATTGCGGATTATGCCAATATCCGTAAGACCGGTCTCATCGCGATGACGCTGCGGGACGATGACCAGCTCATCGAAGCGAAGCTGATCGATGCTGGTGAAGATATCATGATCGGTACCAGAAACGGTATGGCGATCCGTTTCAACGAGACAGATGTTCGTGTCACCGGTCGAAGCTCGATGGGTGTACGCGGCATCAGCCTCGATGCGGATGATGAAGTTATCGGCATGCAGAAGCTCAGCCAGGGTGACTACGTGCTGGTTGTATCTGAAAAGGGTATGGGCAAGCTGACCCACGTCGATGAGTTCAAGGCCCAGAAACGTGGCGGTAAGGGCCTCCACTGCTATCGCATTACCGAGAAGACCGGTAAGCTCGTCGGCTTCAAGCTGACGTCGAAGGAACGCGAGATCATGCTCATCACAAACGAAGGTGTCATCATCCGGATGTCACTGAAGGATGCGAAGGATATCGGGCGCAATACCTCCGGCGTGAAGTTCATGAACATCGATCCAGATTCCACGACCGTGATCGCATCGATCGCCAAGGTACGTGAATCAACGACCGAAGCCTATGAGGCAGAGCTCGCAGAGACCGAAGCAGATCCAGAGGAATCTGACGAGTTGAACAGCTGATATCAAACCCCTGAGGGCATTCACCGAAAGCACAATACTGCGCGCTCGGAAGACTCTAAAAAGTCACCCCTAAGAAGTACTAGGCCCTCTGCAATCACTGAGTTTTCTTTATGAAAACTCAGCGTTGCAGAGGGTGCTAAGGAAAATTACTCCAAGTACTTCTAAGGGGTGACTTTTTGATTCTTCACGACCTCTCCGTATGGCTTTTGATGACTGTCCTCAGGGAAATCTGATTGTAGGCTGAAAAACAGGCTGAAAAACAGCGAATTTCCGCTGAAATAAAGGTAAAATGCGGGTTGACATCATGTAAATTTATTGGTACTATAGCTAGGCATCCTTAAAAGGGTGCTTTTATTAACCATTTTCCCGGTTTGAGATGATTCATCTCCCTTGGCAGGGATCAGAGGTTAATTCGGAGTAGTACTCAAGAGGCCGAAGAGGCGCCCCTGCTAAGGGTGTAGGTCGGATAAAACCGGCGCGAGGGTTCAAATCCCTCCTACTCCGCTGAGAGTTTTCTTCTGACAGAAAAACATCTGAAAGATATGAAAATTCTTGTTGACAGAGATAACACTTTTTGATAAAGTATTTTCTCGTCACCAGAAAACGGAGATTCAAATGAAGCGTCTCGCTTCCAGATGAATCAAAAATTTCTGAAAAAGTGCTTGACAAGCATAAAACAGCTTGATAAAATATGCAAGCTGTCGCAAAGAAAGCATAACGAACCTTGAAAATCAAAGATCGATTAATAC
>CALAOB010000172.1 GCA_937927445.1 uncultured Oribacterium sp.
GGGTACCTGCGTGGAAGAGGGCACCGCTTCCGGCGCATCCGCGGAAAACGAGGCGAAGCCGCCGCTTGCACCGGCGCTGCAGGCGAAGCTCGATCACTTCTGTGCAGAGCTCGCGCGCTACCGTGCCATGGCCCACTACCTGTCGATTCACGAGCTTCTGTACCGGATCTTCGACGAGACCGGCTACGATCACTACGTCTCCGCGATGCCGGCGGGCCGGCGTCGCAAGGCGAACCTCGACGCGATGATCGATATGGCGCTTTCCTTCGAGAAGACCTCATACAAGGGCCTCTTCGACTACATCCGCTACATCGAGAAGCTGAAGAAGTACGACAGCGACCAGGGCGAGGCGACGGTGTTCTCCGACCAGGATGATCTCGTACGCATCATGTCGATCCATAAGTCGAAGGGCCTGCAGTTCCCGGTGGTCTTCCTCTCCGGTATGAGCCGGAAGTTCAACACGCGCTCGCTGAACGATGCGGTGCTGGTGGATGCGGAGCTGGGCATCGGCTGTGATTATGTGGATCTGGAAAATAAAGTGAAGATCCCGTCCCTGAAGCGGGCGGCGATTCGGAAAAAGCTGGAGACCGACCAGCTCGGAGAGGAGCTTCGCGTGCTCTATGTCGCGATGACCCGTGCCGAGGAGAAGCTGATCCTGACCGCAACGACAGGCGATATCGAAAAGCTCCTTCAGAAGTATCCGGATGCGGAGGCACCGCTCTCCGGGACGGAGCTGCAGAGTGCGAGCTGTTACCTCGACTGGATCATGATGGCCGAGGGTGCTGAAAAGCTGCAGTGGGTCGGCGCGATGCGGGATGTCATCGAGCTCTTCGATTATACCCTGCACGATATCCATCTCGCCGCGGAGCAGACGGCGCTGAACCGTCTTCGTCGGGAGGAGAAGCTGCAGCAGGCGGTCAGTTCGGTGGACGCAGCGTCGCCATCGTATGTGGAGGCCATGGAGGACCTTTCCTATCGCTATCCGCACGAAGCCGCAACCCGGCTCTACCCGAAGCACTCCGTCTCCGAGATCAAGGAAACGGCGATGGAGGCCTTCGAGGAAGACCATGCACGTGCCGGCCGGGAGCATTGGCATCTTACAGTGGATCACAGCGAGACCGATCCGTCCGGCAGGACCCAGGAGAAGCCGGTGCACTACCAGGAAAAGGCGGGGGCAGATGTCGGCGATGCCTATCATCATGCGCTGGAGAAGTACGATTATCTTGATACGTCAGATTTCATGGCGCAGCTCGAGAAGAAGCTGCCGGAAGCGGAAGTCAAGCTCGTCAATCCGAAGCGTTTTCAGGCCTTTCTGCAGTCACCGCTCGCAGCGCGCTTCCGGAAGGCGCAGGCGGCGGGTACGCTCTACCGTGAGCAGCATTTCATGAAACAGGTGCCGAATGACTACCTCTTCCCGGGCAGTGACAGTCCGGAGCCGGTCATCCTGCAGGGCATCATCGACGCATTCTTCATCGAAGACGGTGAGATCGTCCTCGTGGACTATAAGTCGGACCATGTCCGGGAGGCGGAGACGCTGATCGGGCGCTACCGGAAGCAGCTCGAGCTCTACGCAGAGGCCCTCGAGAAGATCACCGGCCTCCGGGTGAAGGAGAAGCTCATCTACTCCATCATCCTCGAGCAGGCGATTCCGGTATGATATTTCATAACTATATAAAAAGACCAGGCGGGCAGTCGCTCGTCTGGTCTTTCTCTATACATATGTACGGTCTGTTCGGCCAATGCTTACATCAGGCATCGACGCAGGAGAGGCCTCAGGCCTCTGCGTCTGCGGGCCCGGTCTCTGCGAAACATCAGTCCTGGATATAGCTTCAGACTTCCGAATCGGTGTTCTCCGTCTCTGCGAGGATGATCTCCTTCGCATATGGGAGGGTCTCGATCCAGTGGCAGAAGGTATGCCACTCGTCGAGCTTATGATTTTTCCGCGCGAAGTAGATGTTGATCAGGGTCTCGTAGTTCAGGGAGATGGTGCGCATCTGGTTATAGGACTCCGGGATCATCTCGATGAGATTATACCAGTCGGCCTTGTCCTTCCCGTTCTCCATATAGCGGAGGCGGATCTTCTCGATCTCCGCGATGTACTTCTTCATGATCTCGAGGGCATCGTCGGTCAGATGATCGTGTGAGAAATCCTCGAGCTCGATCGGCTTACTGTGGATCTTATGCATGGTCGAGGTGGAGTTTGCGACGGTCGCCACCTTATAGGTATCGTACTCCTTCCACCAGTAAAGCGGCGCTGTAACATCACAGCAGACGAAGATCTGGCGGACATACTTCCGGTGATCGGAGCCGGCGAGACGGAGACGCTTCGCGAGCGAGAGATCGTTCGGTCCCAGCACATAGTTTCCGTCCTCATCGTAGTAGCTGTCGGAGCGCGCCCAGGAGTTCATCGGGTTCCGGGCACCGCGCATCGCGTTCTCCAGATTCATCACGGATGTTCTTTCGATCTTTAACATGTATACCTCTTTCTTATATGCATCGATTTTTCGATTACGTCTGGGTCAATGTTTCTATATTAACAGATATCACTGGGAAACGGAATAACGATCGTCCGGGACCCGGCTTGATTTCGAACGGACTCTTCGTATGGCTTTCGTTGCCAGCGATCCCGGTCCCCTGACGGATCGGCGCATCCATTTTGGCTATATCGTCAAAATATTGTGAATTTTTTGTTAAAAATATACCAAATTACTTAATTGCCATTGCTATCGACTGAGCAGAATGTTATAATGTCTGCGAATGTTAAAGAAATAACAAGCCTCGGCAGGCGGGCATTCCGCTCGTGATGTAACAGAGGTTTGACAAAAAGAAAGAAGGAATATCTTATGGCTAGATTCTGTTTACCAAGAGACATTTATCACGGTAAGGGCGCATTAGCAGAGCTCAAGAACTTCAAGGGTAAGAAGGCGATGATCTGCGTTGGTGGTGGATCCATGAAGCGTTTCGGTTTCCTCCAGAGAGCAGAGGAGTACCTGAAGGAGGCTGGATTTGAGGTTCAGCTTTACGAGGGTATCGAGCCGGATCCATCCGTTGAGACCGTTATGAAGGGCGCTGCAGCCATGATCGAGTTCCAGCCTGACTGGATCATCGCAATGGGTGGTGGATCACCGATCGATGCTGCGAAGGCAATGTGGATCAAGTATGAGTATCCGGATTGCACCTTCGAGGATATGTGTAAGGTATTCGGTATTCCAGAGCTTCGCCATAAGGCACACTTCTGTGCGATTTCCTCTACTTCCGGTACCGCAACCGAGGTAACTGCATTCTCAATCATCACTGATTATCAGAAGGGCACCAAGTACCCGATCGCTGACTTCGAGATCACACCGGATGTTGCCATCGTTGATCCTGATCTTGCAGAGACCATGCCAAAGAAGCTCGTCGCTCACACCGGTATGGATGCGATGACACACGCGATCGAGGCGTATGTTTCTACCGCAAACTGCAACTACACGGATCCGCTTGCAATCCATGCAATCGAGCTCATCCAGAACAACCTTGTAAAGTCCTACAACGAGGATATGGCTGCCCGTGATACCATGCATGATGCACAGTGCCTCGCTGGTATGGCATTCTCGAACGCACTGCTCGGTATCGTTCACTCCATGGCACACAAGACCGGTGCTGTATTCGCTGATTACGGCGCACACATCATCCACGGTGCTGCAAATGCTATGTACCTTCCGAAGGTTATCGCTTTCAACGCAAAGGACGAGACTGCGAAGAAGAGATATGGTGTCATCGCTGATTACATGCACCTCGAGGGCGCAAACGATGATGAGAAGGTTGCAAACCTCATCAAGTATCTCCGCAAGATGAACGACGAGCTGAACATTCCGCACTGCATCAAGAACTATGGCGCAGATTCCTATCCGACAGAGCAGGGCTTCGTTCCTGAGGATGTATTCCTTGAGAGACTTCCTGGCATCGCAGAGAGAGCAATCGGTGATGCATGTACCGGTTCCAACCCTCGTCAGCCGTCTCAGGAAGAGATGGAGAAGCTGCTCAAGGCATGCTACTATGACACAGAGGTAGATTTCTAATCAGACCTGATCTGATCCATACGCAAGCTTAGTCAATGACTTTTTCTCTTAAAAGGAGCGCCGCCCATCCGGGCGGCGTTCCTTTTTGGGTAAAACAATAGGAGCCGGGCCTTCTGAGGCCCGGCTCCCATTACATTTCAGATTATTCCAGATATGGCAGAAACGCGCTGGCGAGTCCCAGGAAGATGAAAAATCCGAGGACATCCGTCGCAGTCGTCACGAAGATGCTTGACGCGAGGGCTGGGTCGGCATGCAGCTTCTCGAGGGTGAGCGGTACGAGGAAGCCGAAGATGCCGGACACCACGAGGTTGCCGATCATCGCGAGGAAGATGATGAGCCCGAGATAGACATTGCCATAGAGAAGGGCGACCACGATGCCCGTTACGAGTCCGGTGGCGGCACCATCGACGACGCCGAGCAGGATCTCCTTTACGAAGGACTTCCAGTTTTCCTTAAAGCTGATCTCGTCATTCGCGAGCTCACGGACCATGACGGACATGGTCTGGGTGCCGGCATTGCCGCCCATACCGGAGACGATGGTCATCGTTGCGGAGAGGGCGACCACCTTCGCGATGGTCGATTCAAACATCTTGACCGTGAAGGAGGCGAGGAAGGCCGTCAGCAGATTGATGAGCAGCCATGGCAGTCGCATACGTACGGATTCCCAGAGGGTCGTATCGAGACCCTCCTCTGCGGAGGTACCTCCTAAGTGCGCGATATCCTCATCGTGCTCCTCGTTGATGACATCGATGATATCATCGACAGTGATGATGCCGAGGATGGAGCCCTTGCTGGATACGACCGGGATGGCCTGCAGGTCATACTTCGATACGACCTGGGCGACCTCCTCCTGATCGACCTCCGGCTCGACGGAAACGACCTGATCGTCCATGATCTCGGACAGCTTCGTGTTACGTGGAGAGCTCAGAAGATCCCGGAGGTCGACGGTGCCGACCAGCTTCTTCAGGCGTTCTTCGTCGGTGACATAGATCGTCTCGATGACCTCGGTCTTCGGACCGATATCACGGATCGTGTCGAGTGCCTGGGCACAGGTACGGTCCTCACGGAGGGCGATGTACTCGGTGGTCATGATACCGCCGGCACTGTCATCCGGATACTGCAGGAGGGTATGAATAATTCGGCGGTCACCGGACTTCATGCGGTTCAGCAGTCGCTTCTGATGGGCGATTTCCATCTCGCCCAGGATATCTACGATATCATCCTTCGACATGTCTTCGAACATGGCGAGCAGGGTGTCATCATCGAGGTGCTCACTGATACGCTGACGCGTGTCATCGTCCGCCTCCTCCATGATCTCGGTCAGCTGCTCGGTATTCAAGAACTTCGGGAGCTTCTGCAGGTCCTCATCATCGAGGTCATCGACCTCTTCGACGAAGTCGGCCGGCTGCATCTCCTCGAAGTACTCACTGATCTCTTCCTTATTACCTTCGTCGATGAGCTCTTCGAGCTCGTCCTCACGTTCCGGCTCGTCGGCCCGGTCCTCATCGAAATCATCGGTATCGGTATGAATCTGGCTTCGATCATCATCGTCCGATTTCTTATCATCATCCGGGATGGACTCGAAAAGGTCGGTCAGGTTCGGACGCGACTCCTCCGGGATCTCCGGCTCATCGTCTTCCCGTGAACGGGGATCGACATTCGAAACCGACTTTCCTGCAGCGCTTGTTTCCTGATTCAGCTTGCGTTCTTCATCCTGCTGCTTCAGTTCATCCATGGCGCACCTCCTGATCTATGCATGAGGGCAGAGGCCCCTGCATACCGTTTACTTCTCTTCTCATTTTAAAAATTCGATTTCGATATGGCAACCTTTTTTTGGAAGATAAAAAAGATCGTTAAATAAACAGCAATCTTGTGAAACTTTTGTTGAGATTACGAAGATAAATGTTATAATGAAACTATTGTGATTCAGGCGTAGAAGTCGCTCTGCGTCCTGGAATCTCAGAGAACGAAGAACATGGAGGAGATCATGTACGAAATAACCAAAGTTGAGCACCTTGTTGACAAGGACTGGCTTATGGTCATCAAGGCACCATTTGTTGCCATGAAGTGTGAACCTGGTCAGTTTATGATTGCGAAGCTCGGAGAGCTGGGCGAGAGAATTCCGTTTACCATCGCGGATTACGACAGAGAGGCGGAGACCATCACCATCGTATTCCAGGTAGTGGGCGCTTCCACCGAGAAGATGAGCCACCTGAAGGTCGGTGATTCTTTCACGGATATCGTAGGACCGCTTGGCAGACCGTCCGAGATGGTCGACACACCGATCGAGGAGCTGAAGAAGGAGTCGTTCATCTTCATCGCCGGCGGTGTCGGTGCTGCACCGGTTTATCCGCAGGTGAAATGGCTGCATGAGCACGGCATCGAGGCGGATGTCATCCTCGGCGCCAGAAATAAGGACCTTCTGATCATGGAAGAGGATCTTCGTAAGGTAGCGGCCAATGTCTATGTATGTACAGATGATGGCTCCTACGGCGAGAAGGGTGTCGTAACC
Organism: uncultured Oribacterium sp.; assembly: GCA_937927445.1. GTDB lineage: Bacteria > Bacillota > Clostridia > Lachnospirales > Lachnospiraceae > Oribacterium. The sequence goes on from CALAOB010000172.1 coordinate 6,574, forward strand.
GACATTCTGAAGAAGCTGGTCAACGAAGAGGGCAAGAAGTACACGAAGTGCGTAGCCATCGGACCAGTCATCATGATGAAGTTTGCCTGCCTCACCACAAAGGATCTCGGCATCCCGACCATCGTTTCCATGAACCCGATCATGATCGATGGTACCGGCATGTGCGGTGCCTGCCGTCTGATCGTCGGCGATAAGGTGAAGTTTGCCTGCGTAGATGGACCTGAGTTTGATGGTCATCTCGTAGACTTCGACCTTGCGATGAAGCGTCAGAGACAGTACAAGGATGAAGAGGGAAGAGCGATGCTCGCATTACAGGAGGGTGCTACACACTCCGGCGGCTGCGAAGCAGATAAATAATCAGGAGGCAGAGAATGGACGTTAAGAATAGAATTCCTGTCCGCGAGCAGGATGCGAAGGTTAGAGCAACAAACTTCGAAGAGGTTTGTCTCGGATATAATGACGAAGAAGCACATCTTGAGGCGACCAGATGCCTCGAGTGTAAGAATCCGATGTGCGTGAAGGGATGCCCTGTTTCCATCAACATTCCGGGCTTCATCCATCACGTAAAGGAAGGCAATATCGAGGCAGCAGCAGATGTAATCGCACTGTCCTCTGCACTTCCGGCAGTCTGTGGACGTGTCTGCCCTCAGGAAACACAGTGCGAGGGTAAGTGCGTACGTGGTATCAAGGGCGAGGCAATCTCCATCGGTAAGCTCGAGCGTTATGTCGCTGACTGGGCGAGAGAGCATGACTATGTAGCTGCGAAGCCGGGCACACCGAATGGGAAGAAGGTAGCCGTGATCGGTTCCGGTCCTTCCGGACTGACCTGCGCAGGTGACCTCGCAAAGATGGGTTATGATGTAACCATCTTCGAGGCCTTCCATCAGCCAGGCGGCGTTCTCGTATATGGTATCCCGGAGTTCCGTCTTCCGAAGGATCGTGTCGTAAAGCCAGAGATTGAGAACGTAAAGAAGCTCGGTGTAAAGATTGATACCAACGTCATCATCGGTCGTTCTCTGACCATCGATGATCTCCTCACAGAAGAGGGCTTCGATGCTGTATTTATCGGCTCCGGTGCAGGACTTCCTCGTTTCATGAACATTCCGGGCGAGTCTGCAAACGGTGTTTACTCCGCAAATGAGTTCCTGACACGTAATAACCTTATGAAGGCTTATCGTGAGGATTCCGATACCCCGATCAAGGTTGGCAAGAAGGTCGTTGTTGTCGGTGGTGGTAACGTAGCGATGGATGCTGCGAGAACCGCACTTCGTCTCGGTGCAGAGGTACATGTCGTATACCGTCGTTCCGAGGAAGAGCTTCCTGCACGTCGTGAGGAGGTTCACCACGCGAAGGAAGAGGGTATCATATTCGATCTCCTCGAGAACCCGATTCAGATCTATACCGATGAGAATGACTGGGTAAAGGGCGTACAGATCCAGCGCATGCAGCTCGGTGAGCCGGATGCATCCGGACGTCGCAGACCAGAAGCCATCCCTGGTGATGTATACGACATGGACTGCGATATGGTCATCATGTCCCTCGGTACCTCTCCGAACCCGCTCATCAAGGATACAACCGCTGGTCTCGACACCAACTCCCATGGCTGTATCATCGCGAAGGAGGAGAACGGACAGACCTCCAAGACCGCTGTTTATGCCGGTGGTGATGCCGTAACAGGCGCGGCGACCGTTATCCTTGCGATGGGTGCCGGTAAGGCTGCTGCAAAGGGCATCGATGATTATCTCAATGGTCGTACCACAGAGTAATCAGAAAAGAATTGTAACAGTTCAGCCGGGGTGACTTCTTCACCCCGGCTGATTTTTAAGGGACG
>CALAOB010000173.1 GCA_937927445.1 uncultured Oribacterium sp.
TAGGACGTGTGGGTTCAAGTCCCATCTCCCGCATCAAGCGGAAAGCTGAGAAATCAGCTTTCCGCTTTTTTCTTTCTTGTTTCTCATGGAATATCTGCTATACTTTAAAGTAATTAATAGTTTAAAGGATGAAAGTGTTATGGCAGTAATTCAGTTTATCTACAATCTCCTCTGGGGAGACCTCATCACGATTCCACTACCAGGAGGCTCGACACTCGGGCTGTCGCTCCTGGTTCTTCTTTTGATTCCGGCGGGTATCTTCTGTACGGTCCGTACCCGCTTCCTCCCGATCCGTCTCTTCCCGGAGATGTGTCGCGTCGCGGCAGAGAAGAGCGTCGATCCGGAAAAGAACAGTAAGGTTTCGGGACTCGAGGCCCTCATCGTTTCGACCGCAACGCGTGTCGGGATGGGAAACCTCGTCGGCGTCGTCGCAGCGGTCTCTGCCGGTGGTGCCGGTGCCGTGTTCTGGATGTGGCTGACGGCCCTGATCGGCTCCAGCACCGCATTCGTCGAGGCGACACTCGCCCAGTTATATAAGGAAGAAGATCCCCTGTACGGTGGGTACCGCGGCGGTCCGGCCTACTACATCCATAAGATGTTTGCCGGGAAGAAGCGGAAGAGCGTCATCGCGATTCTGTTTGCGCTGTCCGGCCTCCTGTGCTGGTGCGGTATCAGCCAGGTCATCGGTAACTCCGTCGCGTCTGCCTTTGACAATGCTTTCCACGTGCCACCAATCGCTTCCGCGGTTGTACTTTGTCTGCTTTCGGCTGTGATCGTGTTCCGAAAGAACAGCACGGTCAAGGCACTCGACATCATCGTTCCGGTCATGGCAGGCTTCTATATCTTCCTGACCGTGTTCGTGATCATCAACAACTTCACCCAGCTTCCGGCGGTGTTTTCACGTATCTTCCGTGAAGCCTTCGGTCTGCGTCAGGCGGTGGCGGGCGGCTTCGGTGCCGTCCTCATGAATGGTGTGAAGCGCGGCCTCTTCTCAAACGAAGCAGGTTCCGGCTCCGCACCATGTGCTGCGGCCGCAGCGGATGTCGACCATCCGGTGAAGTCCGGCCTCCTGCAGGCCCTCGGCGTCTTCATCGACACCATCGTGATCTGCAGCTGTACCGCCTTCGTGATGCTTCTCGTTCCGGAGGATGCGGTGGCCGGTCTTGGTGGCATGGACCTGCTCCAGGCGGCGATGCGTTATCACTTCGGCCAGGCAGGTGTGATCTTCATCGCGATCACCCTCTGGCTCTTCAGCTTCTCGACTTTCATCGGCGTCCTGTTCTATGCCCGTTCGAATGTCGCCTATGTCTTCGGCGACAGCTGGAAATCACAGAGTGTATATAAGATCATCGCGCTGATCAACCTCTTCATCGGCTGCATGGCGGCCTACACCTTCGTCTGGGATCTCGGCGATGTAGGCATTGGCCTCATGACGATCTTTAATATGCTCGCGCTGATCCCGATGTCGAAGGAAGCGATCGCGTCGCTCCGGGATTACGAGCAGCGGTTCATGAAGCGCTGAAGTGACATACGTCGTATATAAATAGAAGAGTCTGCGGAGACGTGCGGATTTTAGACGCGTAGATCCGGAGACAGACGATCACATCGATACAAAAACATAAAGAAAGACCGGTGAGCTGTTCAGAGGAACAGACCATCGGTCTTTTTATATGTAGATTTTTTCTTCAATCGATCTTCAGATGCACTTCGGCGATGATCTACAGTTGATGAACTTACTCATTCACCTGAAACACTGTCTTGAAGGCTTCGTCGTTCACCACGCGTTCCAGCGTATGGTTGATGTTCCGGAAGTGGTGAACGAGCTCCTGCTCGAGGGCGTCGCGCTCACCCTGCTCGATGGCGTGCACCATACGTACGTGCTGGGAGACAATGTTTACACTATCGTCCATCCGCTCATCATCACTGCGCTCGATGCCGAGGGCGAAGCGGCGTGCACGGATATAGTGGATGTCGTGGCGACCGGTGTGCTGCTGAACAAACTCCTTATTCTGCAGCTGATAGAAGAGATCGTGGAAGCGCGTATCGGCATCGGTCAGCTTGACGAGCTCGTTGAAGCGGATCATATCCTGCTGCTCCTGCAGCATATTGCGGAGAAGCGGAAGGAGTGGCTGCAGAAGACCGGCATCATAGGCGTCCATGACCACACGGGTCTCGAGGACTTCTCGAAGGTAACGGACCTGGCGCACGCGATTCATATCGATGCGGCTCACGAAGCTGCCACGCTGTGGCTGGGAGTCCAGCGCACCTTCGGCATTCAGCTGACGCACCGCCTCGCGTACCGGGATGCGGCTGCAGCTGAACATCTGCGCGAGCTTCACCTCGCTGAGCTTCGTACCCGGCTGGAGTTCGAGCGTCGAGATGCGATTCCACAGATAATGATGGATCTCCTCCGGTTTTGAAATATCCGTGGGATCAACAATCGGTTTCATTACTTCACGCGTGTTCTCGTTCATGAGGGACTCCTGAAAATCAAATAGATATAGTTTCATTATACTCAGATAGAACAGAAAATCTAGTATACATTCGTTTGCGAAAGACGAAATGTACGAAAAAGTCGAGATGAAAGGCTTAACATTGTGAATAATAACACAATCTGACATAAAAACTGACAAAAACAGGCTTTTTTTCTAAATACCGTTGACAGATAAAACATAGCGGGTTATTCTAGGAACTACAGAAACTAGTATACATTTTGTACGGAGGGTATAAAAAATGGAAATGACATTACGTTGGTACGGCTCGAAGTTTGATACCGTAACTTTACAGCAGATTCGCCAGATTCCGGGCGTAACCGGAGTGATCTCTACACTGTATGACACCACCCCGGGTGAGGTTTGGTCACAGGAGAGAATCCATGCATTAAAGGAAGAGATCGAGGCTGCAGGCCTTCGCCTGAGCGGTATCGAGTCTGTTAATGTCTGCGACTCCATCAAGGTCGGCGATGAGAACCGTGACAAGTACATCGCAAACTACATCGAGACACTCGAGAACCTCGGTAAGGAAGACATTCACCTCGTATGCTACAACTTCATGCCGGTATTTGACTGGACCAGAACCGAGCTGGCACGTAAGAACCCGGATGGTTCCACCGGTCTCGCATACAACCAGAAGGCTATCGACGCGATCGATCCGGATGACCTCGCTGCTTCCATGGAGAAGATGTCCAACGGTGCCGTAATGCCAGGCTGGGAGCCGGAGCGTATGGCGAAGATCAAGGAGCTCTTCGATATGTATAAGGATATCGATGGCGAGAAGCTGTTCCAGAACCTCGTATACTTCCTGAAGGCCATCATGCCGGTCTGCAACAAGTATGACATCAAAATGGCGATCCACCCGGATGATCCGGCATGGTCCGTATTCGGTCTCACCAGAATCATCAACTCCGAGGCAGGTATCCTTCGTCTGATGAATGCGGTCGACGATGTACATAACGGCGTGACCTTCTGCTCCGGTTCTTACGGTACCAACCTCGAGAACGACCTTCCGCACATGATCCGTGCACTGAAGGGCAGAATCCACTTCGCACACGTACGTAACCTCCGCTTCAATGATACTTCCCGTGAGAACTACGATTTCCAGGAGGCGTGCCACATCTCCAGCGATGGTAACTTCGATATGTACGAGATCGTTCGCGCACTCTATGAGATCGGCTTCGACGGCCCGATGCGTCCAGACCACGGTCGTATGATCTGGGATGAGGTCGACAAGCCGGGTGTTGTTCCGGGCTATGGTCTCTATGATCGTGCACTTGGTGCAACCTATCTGCAGGGTCTCTGGGAAGCCATCGATAAGGCAGAGACCAGAAAGGAGTTTGCAAAATGAAATTAACACTTGAGGGTTTAAAGGATAAAGCTGCATGGGAGAAGGCTGGTGTGACACTGCCATCCTATGATGTCGCTGCACTTGCAGAGAATACGAAGAAATCCCCGCGCTGGGTACACTTCGGTATCGGTAACATCTTCCGTATCTTCCTCGGAAGCATCGCAGATACACTGATCGAGAAGGGCGAGCTCGACAAGGGCATCACCTGCGTCGAGACCTTCGACTTCGATGTCGTCGATAAGATCTACAAGCCATATGACAACCTCGTACTGGGCGTAACACTGAAGGCGGATGGCAACACCGAGAAGCACATCATCGGTTCGCTGACCGAGGCCATCAAGGCACAGTCCGCTGTTCCGGAGGAGTGGAACCGCCTCAAGGAGATCTTCACGAACCCGGATTTCCAGATGGCGACCTTCACCATCACCGAGAAGGGCTATGCTCTGAAGAATGCAGACGGCCAGTTCTTCCCGTTCGTACAGGCAGACATCGATAACGGTCCGGAAAAGCCGGGCGCTGCGATGGCCATCGTCGCTGCACTTCTGTTCGAGCGTTTCAAGGCCGGCCAGTATCCGGTAGCGATCGTTTCCTGCGATAACTGCTCACACAACGGTGAGAAGCTCATGAGCTCCATCGTGACCATGGCAGAGGAGTGGGAGAAGAAGGGCTTCGTTCCGGCAGCCTTCGTAGAGTATCTGAAGGATGAGTCCAAGGTTGCATTCCCATGGTCTATGATCGATAAGATCACACCGCGTCCGGCAGAGTCTGTAGAGAAGGAGCTCGAGGCACTCGGCATCGAGGATATGGCTCCGGTCATCACCTCGAAGCGTACCTACATCGCACCTTTCGTCAATGCAGAGGGCCCGCAGTATCTCGTCATCGAGGACAAGTTCCCGAACGGCAGACCGAAGCTCGAGGATGCCGGTGTATACATGACCGACCGCGATATCGTGAATAAGGTAGAGCGTATGAAGGTGACCACCTGCCTCAACCCGCTGCACACAGCACTGGCTGTATACGGCTGCGTACTCGGCTACACACTGATCGCAGATGAGATGAAGGACACCGAGCTCAACAAGCTCGTTCATGACATCGGCCCGGTTGAGGGTATGCCGGTTGTAACCAACCCTGGTATCCTTTCCCCGGAGGCCTTCGTCGATGAGGTCATCAATGTTCGTATCCCGAACCCGTTCATGCCGGATACACCACAGCGTATCGCGACCGATACCTCTCAGAAGGTCGGCATCCGTTACGGCGAGACCATCAAGAGCTATGTTGCGAAGTATGGCGATGCGAAGAGGCTGAAGGCGATTCCGCTTGCAATCGCAGGCTGGCTGCGTTATCTTCTTGGTGTGGATGATGAGGGCAATGCTTTCGAGCGTTCCGCAGACCCTATGCTCGAGACCCTGTCTCAGCAGCTGGAGGGCATCACTCTCGGAAATCCGGAGAGCGTCGGCGACAAGGTTCGTCCGATCCTCAGCAACGCGAACATTTTCGGCTCTGACCTTTATGAGGCTGGTATCGGCGATCTGATCGAGGATCTCTTTAAGGAGGAGCTGGCAGGCCCTGGTGCCGTGAGAGCCACCCTCAAGAAGTACCTTGATTGATCTTTAATCAGGCATATGGGCAGAAAGAGACGAGTGAAGCATGCGAATCATATTTGCTACCCATAACAAAAATAAAATGACAGAGGTGCGCCAGATCCTGGGGGATCTGGCCACCGATATCGTTGCGAAGAGTGAGCTCGGGATCGATTTCGAGCCCGTCGAGACCGGTAAGACCTTTGCGGAGAACGCAGAGCTGAAGGCCGTCGGCATTCGCAGCTATATGCTTGCACATCATATGCTGGAGGACGATGACATCATCATGTCGGACGACTCCGGCCTTTGTGTTAATTACATGCTGGGACTTCCGGGCATTTACAGTGCCCGCTACCTCGGTGAGGATACCTCGTACGATGTGAAGAATGCACGCATCATCCATGAGCTTCGCTATGCGGAGGGGGATGAGCGCGCAGCACACTTCACCTGCGATATCTGCGCTGCATTTGCAGACGGACGTGTCCTCCACGCAGAAGGCATCTTCGAGGGCCTGATCGCCCATGAGCCGAAGGGGGAGCATGGTTTCGGATATGATCCGATCCTCTACCTTCCGGAGTATGGCAAGACCTCTGCGGAGCTGACACCGGAGGAGAAGAACGCGATCTCTCATCGCGGCAAGGCGCTCCGTGCGATGCGTGAACTGCTGAAGGATGTCCTGGAAAAGGATGCTGCGAGACGCGGCGCGACGTCGGAAGACGGGGCAGAGGCCCGGGAGGAAAGCGGACTTGTCCGCCCCTTTCAGACCGTCCTCGTCGTAAGTGATTCCCACAGGAACGACGCGAACCTGAAGGATGTACTGAGCCGCATCGGGATGATCGATATCCTCATCCATCTCGGAGATGCCGAGGGTTCGGAGGGTATGATCCAGCAGTATGCCGGTGATGGCGTAAAGTGCTACTTCGTGCAGGGAAACAATGACTTCTTCACCTCGCTGCCGAAGGATATCGTCGTGAAGATCGGAAAGCATCGCTGCCTTCTGACCCATGGACACTATTATGGCGTCAATATGGGCGTATCCGGCATCGTCGATGAGGCGAAGAACCGCGACTGTGATGTCGTGATGTTTGGTCACACGCATAAGCCGTTCCTGAAAACGGTCGATGGCGTGACCTGCCTGAACCCGGGTTCCATCAGCTATCCGCGCCAGGTCGACCGTCGTCCATCCTATATGGTGATCGACGTCAGCGAAGAGGGGGATTTCGAGTTTCATCCGGTTTATATAAAAGACTAAGCGATTCTCTCTTGTATGTAAAAAATAAATCATATATAATAGAGACTGTAAGCGTTTACAAAGCCTGAAATTCCTTCGGGCTTGATAATATTCAAAGGAGATTTGATATGACACAGAAAGATTTCATGGAGAAGCTTGCCGAGATTAAGGTTTGTCCAGTCGTAGTTATCGATCACGTTGAGGATGCCGTTCCTCTTGCACAGGCTCTCGAGGCTGGTCATCTTCCGATGGCTGAGGTTACCTTCCGTACAGCAGCTGCTGCAGATGCGATCGCTGCTATGGTAAAGGAGTGCCCGAATGTCGTTGTTGGTGCTGGTACTGTTCTCGATCGTGAGCAGTGCACACGTGCGATCAACGCTGGTGCTCAGTTCATCGTTTCCCCATCTTTCTCTGATGAGGTTGCTCAGTGCGCACTCGGCCACGGCGTAGCTTACTGCCCGGGTACCTGCACACCGACCGATATCACAAACGCTCTTCGTTACAACCTTCCGATGGTAAAGTTCTTCCCGGCTGGTGCATACGGCGGACTCAAGACCCTGAAGGCTCTTGCTCCTGTATTCCCACAGCTCAAGTTCATGCCTACCGGTGGCGTTAACCTTGACAACGTTCTCGAGTACCTCGCATTCGATAAGATCGTCGGTGTCGGCGGAACATGGGTATGCAAGAAGGATCTGCTTGTGAACAAGGACTGGGCTGGTATCACCAAGCTCTGCCAGGAAGCTTACGACCTTACACATAAGGCATAAGCGCATCGATCTCTGTATATCAAAATCATATATATGAACGGAAAATCCGGAGGACTTCGAAAGAAGGACTCCGGATTTTTTACGCGGGTGGCCCGGAAGTAAAAAAAGAAGCAAAGCAGAATCGGAAACATCAGAATGCAGACTTGCATTCCGGCGATTTATTTTGTATCCTATGAGAGCACGGTCATATAGATGGATGAAACAGACGCGCGAAGCCATGTGCTTCAAGTGACTTGTACAAATTATTTTGATGAGTAAAACTTTGAAATAGTTATTGACAAAGTGAAGCTTATTCGCTAATATATACGAGTCGCTCATAAAGAGTCGTCTGAGTCCGTAGCTCAGCTGGATAGAGCAACGGCCTTCTAAGCCGTGGGTCGGGGGTTCGAATCCCCCCGGGCTCATTCTCGAGACATCTCGAGAGATTTAAATACTGGTTTGCTGAAAAGCAGCCGTAATATGGTGGGTATAGCGTAGTTGGTTATCGCGCCAGATTGTGGTTCTGGAGATCATGGATTCGAATTCCATTACCCACCCTAGCCAGCAGGCTTATCGAGGGGCTATCGCCAAGCGGTAAGGCACAGGCCTTTGACGCCTGCACTCGTTGGTTCGAATCCAACTGGCCCTGTTTTGCGAGGCTGTAGCTCAGTCGGTAGAGCACTTGACTTTTAATCAAGTTGTCGCGAGTTCGAATCCCGTCAGCCTCATCTTGATTTTTCAGACCTGTAAGTTGAAAGACTTACAGGCCTTTTTTAGCGTTACCACTTATGTTTATTCATTATGTGGTAGGGCGTGTGATCCATCCGATGAAACGCATTTGGCAGGTTTCCGTCATATTAAAAGTAAGACTTAATAAAAAAGAACGAAAACCGACCGGATTCCTATATTTTGTGTTTGATGCCGGGATGGTAGAATTGATATAGAAAAGCAGGAAGATAAATCAGGATTTATTAAGGAGGATATGGATGAAACTATTTTTATGTTCGCACTTT
>CALAOB010000174.1 GCA_937927445.1 uncultured Oribacterium sp.
GTCCGGAGGTCACGGCTCTGCCGCTCCTCGCTGCTGACATTCCCCTCCGGGAGCTGATAGCCCTCTTCCTCGGCGAGCTTGCGCACGGCCTCCAGGAAGGTGAGGTTCTCATACTCCATCGTGAACTTCACGACATCGCCACCCTTTCCGCATCCGAAGCAGTAGAAAATCTGCTTCGACTGATTCACGGAAAAGGAGGCCGTCTTCTCCCCATGAAACGGGCAGAGCCCGAAATAATTGGCGCCCATCTTTTTCAGATGGACGACCTTTCCGACCACGTCCACGATATCGGCGCGTGATCGCACTTCTTCTATGACTTCTTCAGGATAATACAAGCGGATTCTCCAGTTCTTCTAAAACTTCTGCCAGCCAACCGGCACAAAATACTCCTTGAATTTGTAGATACAGTAATCGTCGGTCATGCCGGCGATGTAATCGCAGACGGAGCGCTCACGCGCGATCTGGCGCTTCAGCTCCTTCTCCGGGTCGTCCGACGCGATCTTCGAAAGATTCGACTCGAGCATGGTGATGAACTCCTCAGTCATCGACGACGGGTTCTCCATGTAATACTGGAACAGGAGGGTCATCATGCGCCGGACCTTGACCTCCTCCTGTTTCGCCTCACCGCCGATGTAGACATGCGTGAACATCCACTCCCGAAGCGACTGCATCGCCTGCTCCACCGGTGCCGACATCGTGAGCGCCGGCTGTCCCTTCGACTGATAGATTACGTCATGGATCAGGACGCTTAAGCGGTCCTTGACCGAGTGGCCCAGGATGTCGCTGATCTCCGACGGGATCTCCTCTTCCCGGATGAGGCCCGCACGGATCGAATCATCGATGTCGTGGTTGATGTAGGCGATCTTGTCGGCGAAACGGACCGCCTGCCCCTCGAGAGTGTTCGGATGGCCCGAGGTGCGGTGGTTCAGGATGCCGTCGCGCACCTCCTTCGTGAGATTGAGACCCCGGCCGTTCTTTTCCAGCACCTCGACGACACGGACGCTCTGCTCGACGTGGGAGAAGCCCTCATGACAGAGGCTGTTCAGCACATGCTCGCCGCTGTGCCCGAACGGGGTATGGCCGAGATCATGGCCGAGGGCGATGGCCTCGACGAGGTCCTCGTTCAGGCGAAGCGCCTTGCCGAAGGTACGGGCGATCTGGCTGACCTCCAGGGTATGCGTGAGGCGTGTACGGTAGTGGTCTCCCTCCGGTGCGATGAAGACCTGCGTTTTATGCTTGAGGCGGCGGAAGGCCTTACAGTGGATGATGCGGTCACGATCACGCTCGAAGCACGGGCGTATGTCGTCCGGCTCCTCCGCACGGTCTCTTCCCTGCGATTCCGAGGAGAGTGCCGCATACGGCGACAGGGTCTCCCGCTCCAGCGCTTCCAGTTCTTCTCTGATACAGCTCATCTTGCCTCCGATCTGATGCAACAGCCGAATGATTGTTTGCTCTTAGAATATCATTTTCGGAGGTCTGAATCAATGAACATTCCGGCCTGTATGTATGATTAAACTGTGAACACAAAAAGAAAAACCCGTAAGCCATGCTTACGAGTCAGTCCCAAGGGTAGTCGATGCGACTGGATTCGAACCAGCGACCTCTGCGTCCCGAACGCAGCGCTCTACCAAGCTGAGCCACGCATCGATGTTTTGTTTTCGTTGCTGTGTTTTGTCTGCCTCAGCAACAGGTAAGATATTATCAGACAGACGGGCGGGTGTCAAGCATTAATTTGAAACTTTTTTTGGTGAGCCCGGGGACCCCAGAAGGCCGGCAGCTGAAGCACAGTACTTCGAGACCGGTAAAATCTAAGCCAAGACCCCTAAGAGGCAATCGAGTAGGAGGCGGTGACTAACCGCCGTCCTCTCACACCACCGTGCGTACC
>CALAOB010000175.1 GCA_937927445.1 uncultured Oribacterium sp.
CTCAAACTTCCTAGGAGAGCCGGGATTACTTCTTCACCCTGGCTGAACTGTTACGCTTGCAGATGATATTTTAGAAAAAATGCGTAAAAGTACTTGCAATACAAATGGAGATTTGTTATTATAGGCGAGTCGCGAATTCAGGGGCATGATTGTGTCTCGATTCGATTAATTTGAAAGGGAGGTGCAACCATGGCAAAGTGCGCAATTTGTGAGAAGGCAGTTCACTTCGGAAATCAGGTAAGCCATTCACATAGAAGATCAAACAAGATCTGGAAGGCTAACGTTAAGTCTGTTAGAGTAAAGGTAAATGGTGGTACAAAGAAGATGTATGTATGTACTTCCTGCTTAAGATCCGGTAAGGTTGAGCGTGCATTCGGTACAGCCAAGGCTTCAGAGGCAGTAGCTGCAACAGAGAACGCTTAATTTTGAGATCGTTTGATTGAAAGATTATTGGGCATTACGATCGATTCGTAATGCCCTTTTTTCTGTTTTAAGCTCTCTATAGATATGGTATAATCATTTTGTTTATGATTTAATATAGATCCTTATTCAGGAGGTACGATATGAGAGGAACGATTGCATCCAAAATGGGTGAGATTCAGATAACGCCAGACGTTATTGCAGCCTATGCGGGTATGACCGCCGTTGAGTGCTTCGGCATCGTGGGTATGGCGAAGGTTTCTGTACAGCAGGGCCTGGTCAAGCTCCTCAAGCGCGAGAGTCAGTCCAAGGGCATCCTCGTAACGATGGAGGAGGACGGAATCTCTCTGGACTTCCATGTCATCGTGGCATACGGCGTCAGCATTCAGGCGGTCGCGGAGAACCTGATCGAGAACGTTCGGTACAAGGTAGAAGAGTATACTGGTATGAAGGTGAAGGATGTGAATGTCTATGTAGAGGGCGTTCGCGTCATTGACTGAGTGGCTTTACAAGGAGGAATTACCTGTGGGTAATCAGATAGATGCTTTACAGCTGAAAAATGCATTTCTGGCTGGCGCAAACAACTTAAACGCGAAGAAAGAGTGGATCAATGAGTTAAACGTGTTCCCTGTACCGGATGGTGATACAGGTACGAACATGACCATGACCATCATGTCAGCCGCACGGGAGGTCGCTGCGATCGACGCACCGACACTCGAGAATGTGGCGAAGGCGATGGCCAGCGGCTCTCTTCGTGGCGCACGCGGTAACTCCGGCGTCATCCTGAGCCAGCTGATCCGTGGCTTCACGAAGGAGATTCGGGAGCACGCGGACGAGGCAGGAGTCGATAACCTGATTATGGCACGTGCCTTCAGCCGTGCAGTGGAGACGGCGTATAAGGCCGTGATGAAGCCGAAGGAGGGTACGATTCTGACCGTTGCGAAGGGCATGGCGGATCGTATCACCGAGCTTTCGGTGACCGATGAGGATCTGCTGACGATGCTCGAGAAGGTTGTCGCGTACGGTGACGAGGTGCTCGCGAAGACCCCGGAGATGCTTCCGGTACTGAAGGAGGCGGGCGTCGTCGATTCCGGCGGACAGGGTCTCATGACGGTTGTCAAGGGCGCGCTGGCTTCACTTAAGGGAGAAGAGGTCACCCTCGATCTCGGTGATCAGGGTGCAGTGAAGGCCGAGGCTCCGGTGGAGCGGAAGTCCCGTGGCGAGATCTCGACGGCGGATATCAAGTTCGGCTACTGCACTGAGTTCATGGTAAACGGTGATCACGAGTTCACGGACGAGGAAGTCGACAGCCTGCGCGAGTGGCTCGGCGGGGTCGGTGACTCCATCGTATGCTTCTCGGATGAGAATATCATCAAGGTCCATGTCCACACGAACCACCCGGGCAATGCCTTCGAGAAGGGCCTCACCATGGGTTATCTCTCGAAGATGAAGGTCGATAACATGCGTCTCGAGCATCATGAGGTGCTCATCGAGGATGCCTCGAAGATCGCAGAGGAAGAGAAGAAGGAAGAAGCGCCAGCTGCAGCGGCACCGGAGAAGCCGGCTGAGCCTGCGAAGGAGTATGGCTTCATCTCTGTATCCGCCGGTGAGGGCCTCACGGAGATCTTCCGCGGCATCGGCATCGATTATGTCATCGAGGGTGGTCAGACGATGAACCCGTCCACCGAGGACATCTTAAACGCCTGCGAGCAGGTCAATGCAGAGACGATCTTCGTTCTGCCGAATAATAAGAACATCATCCTCGCGGCCAACCAGGCGAAGGATATCATCGAGGATAAGACCATCATCGTCGTTCCGACGAAGACGATCCCGCAGGGCATCACGGCGATGATCAGCTTCAGCCCGGACATGAGCCCGGAGGAGAACCTTGAGGCGATGAAGGACGCCTCCCAGTGCGTGCGCACCGGTGAGATCACCTATGCGGTCCGCAACACCACCATCGACGGCCATGCCATCGAGAAGGATGACATCATGGCCCTGGGTGATGATGGTCTGCTGGCCGTCGCGAAGGAGAAGGATCAGGCGGTACTGGAGGCGGTCAAGGCGATGGTGAACGACGAATCCGAGATCATCACCATCTACTATGGTCAGGACATCCCGGAGGAGGAAGCCGAGGCACTGGCTGCGCGTATCCGCAAGGCGTACCCGCAGGTCGAGACCGAGCTTCAGTACGGCGGACAGCCGATCTACTACTATTTCCTGTCGGTCGAGTAATCGTATGAACGAAGAGGAGCTCCTGAGGAAACTCAGGGGCTCTTTTATATAAAAACATGGAACTTACAGAACTGAAGGGCATCGGCCCGAAAACTGAAAAGCTGTTTCAGAAGCTGGGCATTCGGACCGTGGAGGACCTCGTTTACGATTTCCCGCATACCTATCTCAGCTACCCGAAGACGCAGCCGGTGGGCAGTCTCGTCGATGGCGAACAGCAGGCGGTGATGGGCATGCTCGAGAAGGATGCGACGGTGCTGAATCTCCACGGCCTCCTCATGACGACCGCGTATGTCCGGGATCTCTCGGGCAAGTTGCGCCTCAGCTGGTTCAACTCGGCGTTTCTGAAGAGCACACTGCGGGCCGGGACCGTGCTGGTCTTCCTCGGAAAGGTCACGAGCTTCAAGGGGCAGAAGACCATGCAGCAGCCGCGGATCTTCCGTCCGGAGGAGTATACGGCGAAGCTGGGTACACTGGAGCCGGTCTACGGGCAGACGAAGGAACTCTCGAACAACACGATTCTGAAGGCGGTTCGTCAGGCGATGGAGGTTGCGGTGATCCGGCCGGATTTCGTCCCGGAGAGCATCCGCTATAACCGGACACTGATGGATATGCGGACCGCGATTCGGACAATGCATTTTCCGGAGAGTATGGACCAGTTCGAAGCGGCCCGGAAGCGGCTCGCGTTTAACGAACTGTTTCTCTTCTCCCTGGCGCTGGCGGAGAAGAAGGCGCATCATGCGGCGGAGAAATCGGCCTTTGTGATCGAGGCGCATCCGGAGGTGGCGGCGCTGGTCGAGAAGCTGCCATTCCAGCTTACCGAAGGGCAGAAGGCGGCGGTGCAGGACATCGCCACAGATCTGGGCTCCGGCTTCGTGATGAACCGCCTCGTGCAGGGCGATGTCGGCTCCGGCAAGACCATCGTCGCCTTTCTTGCAATGCTGGAAACGGCGCTCAGCGGCTACCAGGCGGCACTCATGGCACCGACAGAGATCCTTGCGGAGCAGCACTATGCGAAGATGCAGGCGATGATCGAGGAGTATGCCCTCCCGCTTCGACCGGTGCTTGTGACAGGTTCGATGACGGCGAAGGAGCGGAAGACGCTCTATGAGCGCATCGCCACCCACGATGCGGACCTCATCATTGGCACCCATGCCCTGTTTCAGGAGAAGGTCGTGTATGATCAGCTTGCACTCGTGATCACCGATGAGCAGCACCGCTTCGGCGTGAATCAGCGGCAGGAGCTGTCGGAAAAGGGACAGCGGCCGCATACGCTCGTGATGTCGGCGACGCCGATCCCGCGGACGCTCGCGATGCTCGTCTATGCGGATATGCAGGTGAGTCTGATCCGGGAGAAGCCGGCGGACCGTCTGCCGATCCGGAACGCGGTGGTCGATGAGAATTATCGGAAAAATGCCTATAAATTCATCTACGAGGAGATCCGAAAGGGGCGGCAGGCCTACATCATCTGTCCGATGGTGGAACCGAACGATATGCTCGATCTCGAGAATGTATCCGATTATGTGCAAAAGATCCGTAAAATTTTCCCAAAAGAAGTGAAGATCGGGAAACTCCATGGTAAGATGAAGCCGGCAGAAAAAGAAGACATCATGGCGCGCTTTCTCGCGCGGGAGATCGACCTCCTCGTGTCGACCACCGTCGTCGAGGTCGGGGTCGATGTGCCGAATGCGACGGTGATGATGGTGGAGAATGCAGAGCGCTTCGGTCTCGCACAGCTGCACCAGTTGCGCGGACGTGTCGGACGCTCGGAGCATCAGAGCTACTGTATCTTCGTCGATACGCAGAACTCGGAGAAGTCGAAGCAGCGGCTGCAGATTCTCGCCCACTCAAACGATGGCTTCGAGATCGCAGAGCAGGACCTGAAACTTCGGGGACCGGGCGATATCTTCGGTGTCCGTCAGTCGGGCGCACTGGATTTCGCTATCGCGGACATCTATGAGGACGGCGCGCTTCTCCGGGAAGCAGCGGAGGATGCGGCCTTCGTACTGAAGACGGATGCAGCGCTTTCGCTTCCGGAGCATACGGAGCTGAGACACGAGCTCGACCGCTTCCTCGCGAAGAGCTGTACACTGTAAGGCCTGCGCTTTCGACGGATGCCGGATGGCGGCCTCGTGCGGATGGTCGGGATGGGGCGATGGAAGCATGCTTTGACAGGGATGCCTGTGCATCTTTATATTAAGAAGAAAAAAGAAGTGTTTATAGAAAGAGAGCAGAGATGAGAGTAATTGCAGGAAGCGCACGGAGCCTTCAGCTGAAGACCGTGGATTCGATGGATACCCGTCCGACGCAGGACCGTATCAAGGAAACCCTTTTTAATATTTTACAGTTCGAGGTGCAGGGCATCGACTTCCTCGATCTCTTCGCGGGCTCCGGTGGAATCGGGATCGAGGCGATCTCCCGTGGTGCACGCCGTGCAGTTTTCGTTGACAACGCACCGAAGTCGGTCCGCTGCATCCAGGAGAACCTCGAGCACTGTAAGTTCACCGACGAGGGTGTGGTGATCGCCTCCGACTATATGTCGGCGCTGAACCGCCTCCGGAACGCAGGCTACCACTTCAGCGTGGTCTTCATGGATCCGCCATACAATCACGGCTTCGAGCGGAAGGCGATGGATATCCTCCACGATATGGATTATGTCGATGAGCATACGCTCTTCATCATCGAGGCGGATCTCGACGATGATCTGACGGAAGACATCGAGGCACTCGGCTACACGCTCGTACGTGAAAAGCTGTATAAGACGAACAAGCACGTTTTCTTCCGGAAAAAGTAATAAAAAATAAGAAAAACTTCGGAAGATCAGACTTGTCAAACGACGAAAAAGGCATAAGATAGTAGCCTGGAAAGAAAAACTATATGAAAATCGGAATCTATCCTGGATCCTTCGATCCGGTGACCTTCGGTCATCTGGACATCATCGAGCGCGGCGCGAAAATCGTCGATAAGCTCATCGTAGGTGTGCTTACAAACAACGCGAAAACGCCGTTGTTTTCAAGTGAAGAACGTGTTAGAATGATTAATAATTTGACGAAACATCTCGACAATGTCGAGGCGAAGGCCTTCGATGGCCTGACGGTCGACTTCGCACATGCGGAGGGCGCCACCGTGATCGTCAGAGGACTCCGGGCCGTGACGGACTTCGAGTACGAGCTTCAGCTCGCACAGACGAATAAGGTCATCGCGCCGGATATCGATACGATCTTTCTAACAACAAATCTGAAGTATTCCTATCTCAGCTCCAGCACCGTAAAGGAAATCGCAAGCTTCGGCGGCGATATCCAGGAATTCGTGTCACCTGAGGTACAGGATAGAATGAAGGAAAAATTTAAGGCGGTTAAGAAACATGAGCAGAATTGAGCAGTTAATCGGTGAGATTGAGGAGTACATTGACAGCTGTAAGTATCAGCCACTGTCGAATTCGAAGATCCTTGTAAATAAAGAAGAGATGGAGGAGCTTCTGGTCGAGCTTCGTCTCCGTGTTCCAGATGAGATCAAGAAGTACCAGAAGATCATTTCCCAGCAGGATGCGATCCTCGCAGATGCGAAGAACCAGGCAGAGAGCATGATTCAGGATGCGAAGCAGCAGACCGAGGAGATGGTTTCCGAGAACGAGATCATGCAGCAGGCCTACGCAAAGGCGAACGAGCTCGTACAGCAGGCACAGGCACAGGCAGATCAGATCCTCGCAAATGCGACTGCGGAGTCCAACAACATGAAGCTGAACGCCATCCAGTACACAGACTCTATCCTCGCCTCCATCGAGACCCTGATGAGCCATTCGATGGTCGAGCAGCAGTCGAGATACCAGGCGCTCATGGAAAACATGCAGCAGACCTACGATGTCGTCGTCAGCAATCGTCGTGAGCTGAACACGGCGGTGTATCAGCCG
The DNA here is from genome assembly GCA_937927445.1 of uncultured Oribacterium sp. Lineage (GTDB taxonomy): Bacteria > Bacillota > Clostridia > Lachnospirales > Lachnospiraceae > Oribacterium. The sequence goes on from CALAOB010000175.1 coordinate 6,563, forward strand.
GAGCCACAGCGGGAGACCGCGGAGCAGCAGCCGGCAGCAACTGCGCAGGATGACGCTCAGTAATAAGGTGATGAGACAGGCCGTGGAGCGGAAGCTCCACGACCTTTTCTGGTGCGCCTGGCGGCGCACGTTTCTAACCGGTGTAAGTCCGGAGTTCGC
>CALAOB010000176.1 GCA_937927445.1 uncultured Oribacterium sp.
CTTCGACAACAATTATTTTAACGCTCTCTACCAGGGCATTCCGGTCGGGGGATATACGCAGATGGTGGCGAACATGCTGGACGGCATCGAGGTGGAGCTCGGTGTGGATTACCTCGCGGAGAAGGCGAAGTATGACGCGCTCGCGGAGAAGGTGGTGTACACCGGTGCGATCGACGCGTACTTCGGCTACCAGCTCGGCACGCTCGAGTACCGTTCGGTGCGCTTCGAGACGGAGCTGCTCGACCAGCCGAATTTCCAGGGCAATGCTGCCGTCAACTACACCGATCGCGAGACGCCATGGACCCGGATCATCGAGCATAAGTGGTTCGAGTTCGGCAAGGACGCGGAGGGCCACGATCTTCCGAAGACCGTGATCTCGCGCGAGTTCTCGAGCGAGTGGAAGCCGGGCGACGAGCCGTACTATCCGGTCAATGATGAGAAAAACGGCGCGCTCTATCAGGCATATAAGAAGCTGGCAGACAGTGAGACGCGCGTGATCTTCGGTGGCCGCCTCGGCGAGTACAAGTATTATGATATGGATAAGGTGATCGCATCGGCACTTGAGATGAGCCGGCAGGAGCTGTAAAATAAAGAAGGCACCGGTAGGTGCCGGATGATAATGTAAGACAGAACCTTTACTTTTGATGGAAACACAGAGAAGCCGGTGTGGAAGCACATGGATTCGATGTGGATAAGCGATAATCAGAAGTAAAGGTTCTTGGTTTTTATAGGAGGAAAAATAATATGAGCGAGCAATATGTGGCAGCAGCAGATCGTTACAGCGACGAGGGAAACCTCTACCGGCGCTGTGGAAAGTCGGGACTGAAGCTTCCGAAGGTGTCCCTGGGTCTCTGGCACAACTTCGGTACGGAGGCCGATATGGACGTGATGAAGTCGATGCTCTTTACAGCATTTGATCACGGCATCACCCACTTCGACCTGGCGAACAACTACGGTCCAGAGCCGGGCGCAGCAGAGGAGAACTTCGGAAAGATCCTGAGCTCGGATCTTCGTCCGTACCGTGATGAGATGATCATCTCCTCGAAGGCGGGCTTCACTATGTGGGACGGCCCTTACGGTGACTGGGGCTCCCGCAAGTATCTGATGGCATCGCTCGATCAGTCGCTGAAGCGCATGCAGCTCGATTATGTGGATATCTTCTACCATCATCGTATGGATCCGGAGACCCCGCTCGAGGAGACCATCATGGCGCTCGATCAGATCGTACGCTCCGGTAAGGCGCTGTACGTCGGCATCTCAAATTACGACGGCCCGCACGCAGCTGAGGCACGGAAGCTGGCCCGTGAGATTCACCTGCCGCTGATCATCAATCAGAATCGCTACTCGATTCTGGACCGCACCATCGAGAAGAACGGGCTCAAGGACTTCGCCCGTGAGGACGGTATGGGCGTCATCTGCTTCTCGCCGCTCGCCCAGGGCATGCTGTCCGAGAAGTACCTGAAGGGCATCCCGTCCGATTCCCGCATCGCGAAGGATGGCCGTTTCCTCCATGCAGACGACATCAAGCCGGAGAAGATGGAGGGCATCCGTCGCCTTGACGAGATCGCGAAGCGCCGCGGACAGACACTCCCGCAGATGGCCCTCGCCTGGGACCTCCGCGCCCCGGAGATCACCTCGGTGCTGATCGGCGCATCGAAGCCGCAGCAGATCCTCGAGAACCTCGGCACCATCGAGAACACCAGCTTCTCCGCAGAAGAGCTGCGTGAAATCGACGAGATTCAGGCATCCATCGCCGGCGAACTCGACGCAAGAAGACAGGTATAACCGTTCAGGTAGTGCTGCCCCTCCGGGTCCCCTGAATGAAATGAAAACCGGCAGAGGGGTGCCCTCTGCCGGTTAAACTTTTTATCGGTTTTCTGTGGTGTAGCTGCTGCCGCGGTTCGGGCCGTCGCTGTTCGTGATGACCGTCTGCGGGCCGCTCGAGCTCGAGGAGCTCGTGTTTTTCTTCGGGACCGATGGACCGAAACCGCTGGTGGATGGTGCGGTCGTGCTCGGATCCACCCGCTCGGTGGTTGAAGCATTGGCACTGCTGCCTGCGCCGGCGGTGCCTGTGGTGGTGCCATCGCCGTTTGCGTCCGTCTTCCCGACGGTGATCTTATTCGTCACGAGATCCTTCTTTGACACACTCGCGGTGTTGCCGGCATTCGTCTTGTTACTGGAGCTGTTGTTCTTCGAGCTGGATGAATTCGTCTTGTTCGTGGACGTATTCTTATTATTTTTGTTGCTCGAGCTGTTCGTCTTATTGGAAGTGCTCGTCTTCGAACCCGTACGGCTCGTCACGAGACGCGTACCGTCCGACGCATAGCCATACTTCTGCAGTCCCTC
>CALAOB010000177.1 GCA_937927445.1 uncultured Oribacterium sp.
AGACTAAATGCAACTTGCGATTAGAGGAGTAGCATTTCGAATTTCAATTTTGGTCATACTCTGCCTGGGGTAAAATGTGCGTTTTTTTGCACTGCTGAGTGCTATAATATTTATATGATTAAGAAAGCAAGTGATTATTAAAATACATAGAGAGACTTTTCGGTTTCGGAATACGATGAAGGATGGTCAGCAATATGGTAGTGATATCGATTGAGAATTATGAACCAGCAGTGCGAGGAATGCTCACAAGATTCATGACAGAATTGAGAGCTTCTGTTTTCGTCGGAGATATTCCGGTCAATACCAGAGAACAGATCTGGAAGTATCTTGAAGCTCAGGCAGACATCGATGCCATCATGATTTATAACTCAAATACGGAGCAGGGATTTTCATTTAAATCGACAGGGAACCCTTCCAGAAAGTTTAAAGACTGGGATGGAATACAATTGCTGACGAGAGTTTCGACATCTGGCGATGCATATCGTTATCTGTGGGCGAAACCGGCGGAACTGAAGAGAAATGTTCCGGAGAAGAAACTGCTCTCGCATATGCTTGAGGTAGGCTGGACAGCAGGCTATTTTATGAAGCACTGCTCCCTCAAAACCTATATGCCGCAGCTATCCGAGATGATGCATATTTCTGAAAGTGAAGTGATTCAGACAGTTTCGTTTATCTGTGCTATGCATGATATCGGTAAGTGTCATCCATGGTTTCAGATGAAAAATGAGAGTGCGGAGTATTATGATTTTTTCTTTAACAGTTCAATCGATAATCATATTTCGCCTGGCAGCAGTGGATTTCGACACGAATTATATGGCGCGGCATATATTAAAGAGCATTTTGGTAAAAATGAATTTGGTGCAGGAGCCGTAAAGGCAATTGCGGATATCGTATCGATGCACCATGTGAAAATCGGTCTTACTGGTGATAACATCAAGCTGGACAGCCTCTGGACGGCGGCGCAGGATAACCTTACCAGAGTAATGAGCGATGAGTTTAAACCGGTAAATTTTGAACTGGCAAAAGAAGATACAGACGCTTTTTGCAGCTTGGTGCTGGGCGTCCTGATGATAGCGGACTGGACAGCTTCGGATGAGATTCTTGAAGAACTGAATGTATATATGTTTGACGATCGATACCACTATAAAGAAGAGGTATGTCGACGTTTAGAGAAGTATGTCACGGAAAATCAGCTGAACTTTGAGCGACATTCTATACTGGATACGATGAAAAAGGTCTTTCCATTCATGAAGGAATGGACCTTGAATCCTTTACAGAAAATAGTGGAAGAGTATATACGCGCAGAAGGTGCAGACTTTGACTGTATGCTGATTGAGGCCGAGATGGGAACTGGTAAAACAGAGTCTGCGATGTATGCGGCGTTGAAGTCGTGTGAAGAAACGCGAAAAGGTGGAATCTACTTTGCATTGCCTACAGGAGCAACTTCGGAGGCGATGCAGCCAAGAATGGATGAGCTTTTGCACGAATCCGGAATCGATGCACATGCTGCATTATATACCGGCACCGCCTGGTTAAAACGTATTCGCCAGGATGATGCGGACAGGGCGCAATGGGCTCTACCGTCCTCTATGAAATTTATGCGCCCATATGCCTGTGGTACTGTAGATCAGCTGATGACCTGCGTAAAAAAAGTGAAGCACGGAATGATTAACTTTACAGGTATCGCTGACAAGGTCATCGTGATTGATGAGTTCCACGCATATGATGCATACATGTTAAATACGATAGAGGTGCTCTTATCCTGGCTGAAAGCTTTTCATACACCGGTGATTTTACTTTCGGCAACGCTGCCGAAACGGACGAAACAGAAAATATTTGAGATCTACAACTGTTCAGAAGAGATAAGTGAAGCATATCCATTGCTGTCCGTTTGTAAAAATGGACATCTGGAACAGCATAGCGTTCAGAATAGTGGGACAGGGAAAAAGTACAAAATCCGTTTTCTGGATATAAAAGACGATCCAGCAGCCATTGCTATGGAAGCAGAAAAGCAGGTTCAGGCAGGTGGATGCATAGATATTATCATGAATACGGTAAACAGCGCGGTAGAGGTGTTCAAGGAAGCGCAGAAAACTGGCATTCCATGCTATCTGTGCCACAGTCGTTTCCCGATTGATGATAAAGAGAAAATCACAGATAAGCTGATTACGCTTTTTGGAAAAGACAGAAGTAAACGACCGGAAAAAGCGATCGTTGTAGCAACGCAGGTACTGGAGCAGTCGATCGATCTCGACTTTGACTTTACGATGACAGCACTTTGTCCGATCGACCTCCTGTTACAGAGAATGGGTCGTGAATGGAGACATTCGAATGTGGGAACCATTCGAGAGAACTGGAAGGAGGCTTATCCAGAAACCCTCATTCTTCGAGGAAGAGATGACAGGATTTATCCGAAGGAACTGCTGGAACGGACGAATTCTTACTTAGAGGACAGGAAGTTTTTAACACTGCCTGAAGATATTCGTCCAGCAGTCGATACGATATATAAAGATGTGGCGGATACGGAAGATGCAGAAGCATGGAAGAGTCATGAAACCAGACTTAGCATCTTTGCAAAGATCGGTACACTGAAAGCACCAGGCACTAAATTTCAGCTGCTGAAGAATCGAGATATTTTATCTGAAGAAAACAACAGTACCCGGTATTCCGAATCCGGTGAGTCGACAGATATCGCGATAATTCCGCATGAACTTTATGAGCGAATTCGGCATAAGCAGTATTCCTTTGAAGATGTTGTCATGATTCGAAATCATATGACGGTTAGTATTCTGGATCGCATTATCGATAAGAAGTGTGGATACGATAAGCATTACTGTAGCGATCGGTTCCTGAACGGAATGATTCTTCTGGATGAAGATGAACAGCTGGCAAAACTGGATCCTGTCTTAGGATTCCAATGGAATATATAAACTATACGAAGGAGGAGTATGGAAGCATTTAATGTCATAACCGATCCCTGGATTCCGGTTATAAAAAAGGATGAAACCAGAGAAGTATATGGTGTCCGTGATGTATTGAAAAATGCGGCGGATATCAAGCGCATTATATCACCGGGAAATCTTCCGAGCGAAGAATATGCAATTTACAGATTTCTTTTCGCGGTGCTTACGGATGCATATGAGATTCGAAGTGATGAGGATATCGAAGAAATCTACAGGAGTGGTGAATTTGATCTTGACGCATTCGATGAGTACGTAGAAAGATGCGGTAATGTCTTTAACGTATTTGACGAAGAGCATCCATTCATGCAATGTGGTGTAAAGAAAGCACTGGAATATGGGGCGAAACCAAACAGTGCGGCAGTACTGAACTGGGCACAGTTAAGTGGTAATACGGAGACTTTTTTCGGCTTAAAGAATTATCCGGAAAGGAAAACGTATGAGGAGGCACAATACCTGTCTGTAGCGGAATATATTGCATTAATTATTAATGTGACATTCATGCAGTCTGCGATTACTTCAGGCTTTCCAACATCAGTCTGCGATAATCAGCCGCCACTATGGTTTATGTTTAATGGCGTAGCCTTATTCGATACACTTTGCCTAAATCTATATCCCACAGAGGACGATGATGAGCCTATGTGGCGCAGAATGGATTTTTTATGGTATCCAGAGGACGAACCGGAAGGATGGCTGTCATTAGCTTTTCTGCCATCAAGAATTGTGGCACCGTGTTCAGAGGGAATTAAAAACGGCAAGGTATATCAAATTTTGTATAACGGCTCATTTTATCGAGGAAATGGCCCTTTGAAAAAATATCCAGAGCCCAAATCATTTTATGATTACTGGAAATCCAGAGAACCGTATATCGTTCTTCGCCACTATGATCCATCAAAGGTTAAAAATGGACAGAGAGCGATAGAAGCCTGGAGGGGGCCAGATGGCATTGCTTGGATGCAAATGGCCGAGTTCTACGGAGTAAAGTTAGATACGGTCACAACGGTTCGTCCTAAGGTTATGCAGATGTATGAGAGTTTTTCTGATAAAGAAAAAGGAATCATCAAAATGCTGCCATATAAGCCGACCCAAAGCTTTTATCATTTCGAGCTTCCTACGCAGCAAACCAAAGCTTCCCAGGAGGTTTTTCGCGATTTCGCTATAACAGAAGACTGGATGTATGAAGAGGATAAGCTAAAGCTGATTAATCGATATACTTCATTTACCCGATTGGCGATGATTGCACTAAGGCAATCGCTCAGTCGTCTATTATATCCATCTGGAGACGAGAAAGAATATGATGCTGTTAAGGAAATCGTGAATGGATGGGCAGACAGATGCGCTCAATATATGTATGCGTCTCTTCTGCCAGGGTTACATGCTTTAAAACGTGAAAATGTGAAGCAGTATTATGAAAATGCTACAATGACCGTGATTGGCTATACAAAGGAAACTATGAACAGTGTCATCGTTCGAGATATTTTTACTAAAATCAATGAGTCAAACAGACTCATCGGTATATTAAGAAATGAATTAAAGAAGGAGGTAGCGAATGAAGAAGGATGATATGAATGCCGTCCTAAATGCAACGATGCAGCTTCCAGACAGTGTACGAATTGCATTAGGGCGGATGGCAGGAGTGAGCCTGCGTTCTGCGATGACTTCTACACGTGGTCGAAACGCAATGCTGTCTTTTATGGCATTGTTTCCGCCAGAAGTGTATGAAAAAACATCGAAGTTCGAACAAACGATACTGTTTTTTTCCTGCTGTTCCATCTGTGCACAGGATCGAAATGAGAACAGTATGCTGGTTGAGAAGTATCTCAGCAGTGTTTATAACGACCCCGATACGACAGATTCAGAAAAAAGCAGAATTCGTGCCATGATTGCAGAGAACATTACGCTGACTGGGAATTTCCTGAAGCATTTATCTGCGTATATCAAGCGAGGTCAGCGTGATGGATTTAAGTTTAATATGTATATATTGACAAGTGATCTTTTGTACTGGAATCATGCGTCGGGCTGGAGTAGAGACAAATGGGCCAGAGCGATTTTACGGGTAACACCAGAAGCAACGAATGCGGTTGAAGAGGAGGACAATCAGATATGATTAACTGGGATTTAGTAACGGATAAGAAGAGCTTTATCGAGCAGGCGAAGGATGTTTTACCGACGATTGAAATTGATTCGCTGACGAATTATGGTGCATCACTCCTCAATCGGGATCGTGATGGATTTGCTAAACGTGTGATGTTTGGTGGTGTAGAGCGTGGACGAATTTCATCGCAGTCCATCAAGTATGCAGTTCGTCAGGCCAAGTATGATAAGGACACATGGTATACCGTGGCATTTGATCGGATGGTTGCTGACGCACTGAAGAAAAAGAATCCAGAGCTTTCAGAGGATTATATCGAGCATGCAAAGTCGCTTACGCTGAGATTACTCTCTTCCAAAAAGGATCATGCGTTTAAGGTGACGATGAATGATGCTGAGTCGGTTGCTGAGGCGATTCTTCAGAACTTTGACCCTGCAAAACCGATTGAGGAAGCAGAGTGGGGAAACGGAGATGCAAAGAAGGCGAAGAATTCAAAGGTAGATACGGTTTTGAAAGCTTTAGAGGCAGAATCGAAAAACAGACTGAACTCTTCTGAAGTTGCCATGTTCGGCAGAATGAGTACATCTGATATTTTACGCTCGGTAGACGGCGCAGTTGCCATGAGCCACGCGTTCACAACGCATGAGTATAATGGCGATGTGGATACATTTACCGCAGTCGATGAGTTAAAGGCATTTGGCTTCGGAGATCAGGAGGCAGATGAGAATTCCAGAGGCGCGGCAGGTATCTGGGATGTGGATCTGAATGCTGGCTGCTTTTATCAGTACTGCAACATCAGCACGATGATTTATGCCTTAAACATGTTAGACGGCATGGATTTTAATGATAAGGAAGCATTAAAGGCCAGACTTGATTCTATGGCAAAGGATGTTTCTGAATTTATTAAGCTGTACCTTCTGACGGCGCCTGTAGCGATGCAGAACAGTAAAGCAAGTTTTCCGGGTCCATCTGTAGTTTATATTCGTGCAGCTGTACGTCCAGCGAACCATTCTTATGAGAATGCATTTGCCAAACCGGTAGTTTCGGATGGTGAAAAGGATGTGGTGGAGCTCTCTGCAAAACGTTTGACGGAGTATATTGATGGTGATGTATTCTTTGACAACGACTATGCGAAGCAGTACTGGTTATCGGATCATCACTATGCCGCTCCGAAGGGCGCACAGGATGATAAAAATCTGAAGAGCGTTTTAGCTGATTTGGAGGAGTATATTCATGAGGCATGTAATTAAATTGTGTCTCTCCGGGATGATGCAGGCATATTCAGAATCTCGCTTTATATATACCAGAGACACAAAATCAGTGCCGACAGATCAGGCAATCATCGGCATCATCGCTGCGGCTGAAGGTATTCTGCGAGAGGATACGGATGCACTGGAAAAACTGAATACGCAATTATGGGTTGAAAAAGTTGAAAGAAATCAAGAGATTTCCTATAAAATGACAGATTTTCAGACAGTCCGACCTATTGAAAACAGCAAATTGAGCCGTTTAGCTGGCGCTGAAAAGGAAAAGCCATTTTTAACTGCAAGTGGTGGAAAGAAATCTATGCTTCCTCTATTTACTAAGCAGTACATCACAAACGGAGATTTTACGGTGCTGGTTGCTGGTGAGGAAACTGCAGTTCTTAAAGCTGCAGAAGCATTGAAACGTCCGGTTTTTCCGTTATATCTCGGAAGAAAATGCTGTCCACCGAATAAACCGATTTTTCAGGAACTGTTAACTGTAAATTAGTTCATACTATCCCACATTTCGTGGGAACGATTAAGAAAAGGAGAAATGTTATGTATTTATCTATCGTACAGCCGGATTTAAGTCGGGTGAATGCGGCAAGAGCCATGACAAATGAGCAGGACATGCATAGAAATATTCAGGCACTATTTGACTCTGATAGACAGTCGATCAACGTTCTCTACAGGGTTATTCCATCGAAAGATGTCCGCAGAACGGTAATCTGTGTTCAGAGCGATGCTATGCCTGTATCCACATCTGATTTAAAAGTGATTTCCTGCACGGATGCTCAGAATCGTATTAGCGGTATAAAGACTGGCATGATGCTGGAATATGATGTTCTGCTCCGACCGGTGAAGCGCCACGAAGGGAAGTCAACATTGATTCGAAGTAAGGATGCGCGAATTGAGTGGGTGAAATCACTTGGCCAGAGATATGGGTTTAGAGTAGAAACGATCGAAGAGTTATCAAGAATCCAGAAAACGATGTATCATTCTGAAACGAAGGCTGGCAGAATTGATGGCTGGCGATATGTTGGCACACTGGTAGTTGAAGATCTGGAACTGTTTACAAAAGCTTATAAAACCGGCATCGGACGAGATAAATCATATGGGTACGGTATGTTGATGCTTAAGATGAAGGGATAAAAATGAATGAGAAAGATATTTCATCAGATGCTAGGATATTTCCTCACTTAGATGACAAGATAAGCTATTTGTATGTGGAGCACTGTCGTATCGAACAGGAAGATTCCTCTATCGTGCTGCTACAGAAGGGCAGCAAAACGCCTATACCGATTGGAACGATTGCCTGCCTCATATGTGGCCCGGGTACGACCGTGACGCATCGGGCCATTCAGGCATGCGGAGCAAATCAGACGCTGCTTGTATGGTCCGGTGAACAGATGAGGACGTTTTATGCCTCTGGTATGTATGAAAATAAATCCTCTCAGAATCTGCTTCGCCAGATCGAGTATTTCAGTGAAAAACATAAACATATGAATGTGGCAAGATACATGTATGCCAGCCGCTTTCCGGATGTTGATATGTCGGGAATGAATATGAATCAGATGCGAGGGGCAGAAGGAACCCGTATGAAAAAACTGTATCAGACGCTGGCCACAGAGTATAATGTGACCTGGAACAGCCGTGATTATAAAGCACAGGACTTCGATGCGCAGGATGATATCAATAAGGCATTAACATACGGGAACCATTTACTATATAATGTTTGTCATGCTGCGATTGTGACGCTCGGCTTTTCTCCTGCGATAGGTTTTATTCATTCAGGAAGCATGCGCTCGTTTGTGTACGATGTGGCAGATATGTATAAAGAAAAGATGACGATTACACCGGCGTTTAAAATTATGTCCGACAAGTATCATATGGATCTCGGCGGTGAAGTCCGACGCGCGGTCAGAGCAGCGATGCAGGAAAATCAGTTATTCAAATCCATTACGAAGGACTTATATGCAATGTTTGAAATCAATCAAGTGCCGGAAACCTTATCGACCGGCATATGGGATAATGTGATTGATTACGAAGAATTCAAGGCAAGGACATATTGGGGGTCCAAAAAATCATAAACAATTCTCCCCATGACATAAAACTACAAGATGCTGTATTGCCTGAACCAAGGTAAAAGCTATTTGTAGGGTTGATCCCACATGCGTGGGAATGATTCGGGAATAGGACAGGCGAACCCCTGAAAGCCGCCGGTTGATCCCACATGCGTGGGAATGATTCGATGTTTCAAATAGAAACAAATATTTACAAAAAGTTGATCCCACATGCGTGGGAATGATTCGATCAAGGAAAATCAGAACTTTGCATTGCTACAGTTGATCCCACATGCGTGGGAATGATTCGATGGCCATGGACGAGCTGGGAATCGACTTGCAGTTGATCCCACATGCGTGGGAATGATTCGGGGCTTGTAGGCGGTGCGGTGGACTATCAGAAGTTGATCCCACATGCGTGGGAATGATTCGAAAGCAGGAAAAGGACTTATTCTGTTTGGTGGGTTGATCCCACATGCGTGGGAATGATTCGGTTGATATCTTTTTTCATATCGGTTAGCCTTCGTTGATCCCACATGCGTGGGAATGATTCGCGTCTAACAACGGACTCCGGTATAAACTCATCGTTGATCCCACATGCGTGGGAATGATTCGATGCTCTGATTCCTATTGAAGCGTTCGCGACCGTTGATCCCACATGCGTGGGAATGATTCATGCAAGAAGACCGTGCTGCCGCATACGAACTTGTTGATCCCACATGCGTGGGAATGATTCGGGAAAAGTAAATTCGCTCGCAAGCGTGAAAACGTTGATCCCACATGCGTGGGAATGATTCGGTCCCGCGCTGAAGCGCTCCCCCAAAAATGAAGTTGATCCCACATGCGTGGGAATGATTCGGTTCGTTTGAATTCAGTTCAGAAGCTCGAAAGGTTGATCCCACATGCGTGGGAATGATTCGGGGCTGGAAGCCTTTAGCAAAACTCGGTGATGGTTGATCCCACATGCGTGGGAATGATTCGGAAGAGACAAAACGCGTATATTTCGACATGGCGTTGATCCCACATGCGTGGGAATGATTCGTATGAGGGGGAGAAGGTCGCAGAGGTTGACGCGTTGATCCCACATGCGTGGGAATGATTCGCACTTACTATAATCAAGATCCCCTTTCAACTTGTTGATCCCACATGCGTGGGAATGATTCGAACGAGGGCGACACGGTCCTAAACCTGTATACGGTTGATCCCACATGCGTGGGAATGATTCGGGAATGGTTTTCACTGTCCTCGGCGGAGCAACGTTGATCCCACATGCGTGGGAATGATTCGTCTCTTTTCGAGGTCTTCCGCCTCTAAGTCCGGTTGATCCCACATGCGTGGGAATGATTCGTCGTCGTTTCAGAACATCCTACATAATGAGAAGTTGATCCCACATGCGTGGGAATGATTCGGAGCGACATTCCAGCGATTCGCGCAGGCATGTGTTGATCCCACATACGTGGGAATGATTCGCAATCAAATTTGCAAGGGAGGATTTCAAAGTAGGCGCTCAAGGTCAGTACAGCTAGTTTGATATTTTGAAAGTACCATAATCATGGGAAACGAGAGTATTTTAGTCTCAGTCTTCCCACTGGCATTCACAGTAGTGGATCATTTCACTACACTGCCGCTCTTCACTACGGGACGATTTTACTCAACTTAAAGAGAGGAAGTCCCATGATGAATAAACGTGCAACTCACCGCTCTGATGAAGAGCGGCATCAGATCATACTCGCAGCCAAAGCATCCGGCTTATGCAATTTTTAATACCGTGGAAATAACGACATTCTGAGCCGCGGCTTTTACAGGGCACTGGACCGATTAAGAAAGCAAGCCTGTGAGCTTCGTGCGGTCGAAAACGCGTGATGCTTTTAATTGCCAGTTTAAACCCATAGTACAATGACAAGTGCGTACTGCCATCGTAGAATTTCGATATATTACGGCATGCATTTTAATGTATGTGCTATGGAGGCCACGAAATGTAAAAAATCGACGAGTACCAGAGGCGCTGTATGGAGCTGCTTCGGAAATGGGCTCGATGTCTGTAGGATTGATAGATAGTATAACGGCCAGATTTATTATATTGAAACTGGTTTTAGTATGACAGAGGAGGTTTTATGATTTTTATTACCGGGGATATCCATGGCGATCCCGCACGATTTTCAGAAGATGAATTTCCTGTGCAGAATGAAATGACACGAGAGGACTATGTGATCATCTGTGGAGATTTCGGAATGCTCTGGTCGCTGAAAGAGAATAAAGAGGAAAACGAGCAGCTTGACTGGTTGAATGATAGGAACTTTACAACCTTATTCATTGATGGAAACCACGAAAATTTCGATCGCTTGAATGCGCTGCCGGTCCGTTCCTGGCATGGGGGAAATGTGCACTTCGTAAGAGAACACATTATCCATCTGATGAGAGGAGAGATTTTCGATCTTAATGGTATTTCAGTGTTCGCATTCGGTGGTGCACGATCACATGATATTGCTGGTCTCGCGAGTGAAGAGGAGTTGGCAAGGGATTACACTGCCGGAATTCTACAGAAGGACGATCCGCACCTTTATGGAAAGTTGAAATTAGTTAGGAATTATTATTCATCCGCGAGAATCGAAAATCAGGACTGGTGGCGGGCGGAGATGCCGACGCAGGACGAAATGGATGCCGGTCTTGAGAACCTTAAGAAGCATAACATGCAGGTGGATTTTATCATATCGCACGATGGACCGATTTCGGATCTCGTCCTGCTGGGAGGCGGAATCACCGCAGACCCTTTAAATAAATATTATGAAGAGCTCCGGCAGACGGTGACGTACCGGGAGTGGTTCTTCGGACACCATCATGAGGATCGGAGAATAAATGACAGGGAGACGGCGATGTATTATTCGATTATGCAGGTGGAGTAACGACGGAAAAGACAAGTGAAAAGAAATATACGAAGAAAAGCCGGATAGTTCTAAAGACGTTATGTATGAAGGGGGATGACATGAACGAGGTTTTAAAGCTACCGATCGGAATCGAGAACTTTGAAGAAATCCGTACGAAAGATTATTACTACATTGATAAGACCAGATTCATAGAGCAGCTTCTGAATGATTCCGGGGAAGTGCGTATTTTCACGCGTCCGCGGAGATTCGGTAAGACGCTGAACATGAGTATGCTGCGGTACTTCTTTGAGATCGGGACGGATGCATCCCTTTTTGATGGGCTGTATATTTCGGGAAATCAGGCGCTGGTTTCGGCGCACCTCGGGAAGTATCCGGTGATCTTTTTATCCCTGAAAAATGTGGAGGGTCTCAGCTTTGAGAGCGCGAGATATCAGCTTGTAGAGCTGATTGCGAAGGAGGCGCGGAGACACCGTGCGCTGGAGAACAGCCCGAAGCTCGATGAGGATGATCAGAAAATTTATGCAGCATTGACGCAGGTGCAGGACGGTATGTATGTCATGGCGGAGGATGTGCTGTATGGTTCGCTGCAGGCGCTTTCGGAGCTGCTGTATAAACATTATCGGCAGAGAGTACTCATCTTAATCGATGAGTACGATGTGCCACTCGATAAGGCATTTCAGCATGGCTACTATCGAGAGATGGTGGCGCTCATGCGCACGTTGTTTGGAAAAGCATTGAAAACGAATGATGCGCTGGATTTCGCGGTGCTGACGGGCTGTCTTCGTGTTTCGAAGGAGAGCATTTTCACCGGATTAAATAATTTTAAGATTCTGTCGATTACGGATACGCGTTTCGATGAGCAGTTTGGTTTTACGGATACGGAAGTGCGGAAGCTGCTTGCGGATTATCATCTGGAATCGAAATATGCGGAGACGAAGGAGTGGTACGACGGCTATCGCTTCGGTAATGTGGATGTGTACTGTCCATGGGATGTGATCAATCATGTGGACCGCGTCCTGGATGACATCGATGCGCGTCCGGAGGCATACTGGATCAATACCAGTGGCAATGATCTCGTAAAACGTTTCGTTGCGAAGGCCAATAAAACCACGCGGGACGAGATCGAGCGTCTGATCGCCAGCAAGGCCATCGAGAAGCAGCTGCGTCTGGATCTGACCTATGATGAGATCGATCGCAGTATCGAGAATCTGTGGAGTGTGCTTTTTACGACCGGATATCTGACGCAGGTGGGCAGGACGGAAGCGGGAAACTATAAGCTCGTGATTCCGAATCATGAGATTCGTGAGGTGTTCCGTTTTCAGATTCAGGAGTGGTTTAAAAACGCGGTGTTCAGCAACACAGAGCAGCTGACGGCATTCTGGAAAGCTATCGAGGGCGGTGATACGAGCGAGATGGAAGCTTACTTGAATCGTCTGCTGAGTAATTCCATCAGTGTATTTGACACGAAGGCGGTGGATGGCGAGAAGGAAAGCGCGTACCACAATCTGCTGGTGGGGATACTTGCCGGGAATGCGGACTGGCTGGTGAAGTCAAATCGGGAGGCCGGTGATGGTTTCGCGGATATCATTGTGGAGACAGAAAATCCGGACGCCGGCATCATCATGGAACTGAAATATGTGAAGGATTTCAGTGCGATTGAGCAGGCGTGCCAGCGCGCACTTGCGCAGATCCGGGACCGTCGGTATCAGGAGTATCTGCTGAATGACGGACGAAGCGACATCACACTTTACGGGATCGCGTTCTGCAGGAAGCGGTGCCGCGTGGTGGCGGAGACATTGGACAGACATTCGTCTGGGTTCTGAAGATGACAGCATGCGGCAAATAGCGCCATTTTTAACGCCAAAATCAACGCCAATTGGCGTTGATTACTCGACTTTCAACCAGAAGTTTAGTGCATTTTCGGTGTATCTGCCTTATATTGGGAGCGATAAAAATCCCCTCCGGTTCGTGCGATGGCACGGCCCGGAGGGGATGCTGCATTTAGTACTGGTTATTTCGTGTGATCCACAGGAAGGTGCCTGTGAAGAGGATGCCCTTCACGATGGAGGTGCTGGTGAGGGCCCACCAGATGCCGTCGAGGCCGAGCGGGCGGCTCAGGAGGATCGCGAGCGGGATGCGGGCGCTGGTGAAGGCGATGCTCAGGATGCTGCACAGGCGTGTCTTTCCGAGGCCGGAGAGGGCACCGACGGTGGTGAGCTCGACGCACATGAAGGCTTCGCTGAAGCCGATGATGACGAGGTAGCTGACCGCGGTGGCGATGGCCTGCGGTTCGTGGAAGAAGACGCTGGCGAGGGGTCCCGGGAAGCAGATGAAGATCGCGGTGACGAGCAGGCCCCAGAGTCCGACGGTGAGGAGGGAGATGAGGTAGCCCTTTCGGATCCGGTCATGCTTCGCAGCGCCATAATTCTGAGCGACGAAGGCATTGAGCGCGGCGGCGAAGCCGTCTGCTGTATTCCAGGAGATGGACTCGATCTGTCCGCCGACACGCTGGGTGGCGACGGCTTCTGCACCGTAGCCGGAGACCATGCGGGTGAGGACCATGGAGATCGCGCAGTAGGCCATGCTCTGGAGGGCGGTCGGGATGCCGATCTGGAAGATGCCCTCGAGGATACTGAGTGGCATGCGGGCGAGGAGGCGGGTGCCCTTCAGGATGTTGTCCTTATGGCCGCGGAGGACGCCGAGGACCATGATCAGCATGACGATGGCCTGGGCGGTGACGGTCGCGATGGCGGCGCCGGTGACGCCGAGGCGAGGGAACGGGCCCGGGCCGAGGATCAGCACCGGATCGAGCACCATGTTGATGACGAGGCCGATGAGGTTCGCGATGAACGGGGTCTTCGAGTCACCCTGGGCGGTGTAGAGGCCGGTGAGGGTCAGGCTCAGGAAGGAGAAGACCACGAGGCCGCAGGCGATGCGGGTGTAGGAGATCGCGGCGGCGTAGGACTCAGCGTCACTCAGCTGGAAGAAGTTCACGAGCGGGTGCACGAAGCTGACGCAGACGAGCGCGTAGAGGAGGCCCATCAGCGTGGACAGCTGAATGGCGGTCTGCGCGTAACGATGCGCGCGGTCATGATCGCCGCGCCCTAAGCATTGAGCCACATGCACCTGACCGCCCATGCGCGCCATGGAGGCGAGGCCCTGGGAGAGCCAGGTGAACATGCCGCCGACACCGACGCCGGCGACCGCCTTCGAGCCGAGCATGCCGATCCAGGCCATATCCGTGATGTTGTACAGGGTGCCGATAAACGACGACGCCATGATCGGAAGCGCGAGCTTCACCAGCGTTTTCATGATCGGGCCCTTCGTTAAATTACCATTCATAGTAAGAATTCCTTTTTGTGTACTTCGTGAAAAAGTTACACTAAACCTGGGTGGCGATACAGGTGTCGCTTTATTCGGCTCGGTGTACTCTGAGCTAGTATACACGAAAATACGAAAAGGTCGAGGGGGATTATTTCCACTTACGCTGCAGTACTTCACTCTTCAGGAACAGACGATATTTCGTGCCTTCTTTTATCGGATGAAGCTTGCCTCTTCGGACGAGATCGTCGATGTTCTGCATCGAGCAGGAGAGTTCTTCGGCGGCTTCTGTTGAATCGATCACGCGTTCTTTCACGAAGGAGCGAAACTCATCGAGCTCCAGCGGTACCTCCCGTCCCGATGCGTAGAGCCGGGCGCAGTCGATGCATAGATTTTCTCCCCAGCAGATGCCATGTCCATCGGTTTCGACATTCACTGTACGAAAGATCTGATCATTATGGAGAACCGGGTAAAAACGCTTATCATCAGAGACTAAATTCGCCACATCGTGCTTCCGCACGCGCCCGTTCCGGAAGAAAACAAGCAGTTGTGTATCCGGCAGGGGGATGACATCTTCCACCTTCTGCTGGTTTCGCGTGATAAACTCCTTCGGAAGGTCTTTCTCAGAAATCGGAACCAGATAGTAGCTGTCCTGTGCACAGCGGCCATCCGTCATCGTCAGGAGCTTATACTCATCATATTCGTCGAGTCCATTGTCTCGTAAAATCATGCCGAGGTTCTGACGATCCGTCGGCACGATGCGCTGCTGCACCCATAGCCTGCTCCAGTAGGCATTGACCGTTTTCTGTCCTCTCTTCAAGAAAGAAGACAGAAGAAGTGGCGTTTCCCACGGGTCTGCATCATCCGGTAATTCGATATAAAAACGCTTTTCTTTTTCGTAGTAAAAAAGATAGGCGACATCCCTCACCGCTGTATTTTCTTCATCTCTGATTGCAAAAATCTTCATAATAGAGCCACCTCTGCCAGATCATACTCCAGAGTTTATCTTGTAAAGATGTCGGTATGATATTCTCTAATCCCGCAAGTAATGTACTGCGGTCACTTTCTTTTAACGGATTTAATGATGGAAGTTCCTCTTTCGGAATCAGGAGCAGGTTTTCCTGTACAGAACGGGAGCCCACGAAACACTGAACCATTCGATCCTTCATCACATCAAATTTTTCGATATCCTCTTCCGTATAGCAGTTGAAAAGGAATGACAGACCATGATCGAAAATGGGTGCCAGTCGAAGTGATTTTTTCTGTGCATTACGAAGCACTTCGATATTTGCTCCGTGGCGATCGCGGTTTAAGATCAGGAAATCTACCACCAGCATTTTATAAATATACGCTGACCATCCGTTGCGAATGCAGAATGCAAGTGGTGTTTCATTATTTGCTCTCTCAGCCTGATAATATGCGTCAAGTGCGATTTTATGTTCCCCGCGCTCTTTAAAGTCTCTGGAGGCACACAGGTACGTATCCATCGCTTTACCATCGACATCGATCTCTGCGTGAACCAGATCATAGTGGAGATGCTCGATGCCTAAAATATTCAGAAGTCGGTCTACGATCAGTTCATTTACACACTCGTGACCGATAATTCCACGCATACCATCATAGTTTGACAATTTATAATACAGCTTCGGCTGCTGAAGATCATCGGTCGCCTTCAGGAATGAACCGGCGGTACCGGAGGATGAGCGAATCAGCGACCAGGATAGATAACGCAGGTCCTGCTTTTCGTGGATAATCGTTGTACTCATTTTTTCTCTCTGCTCCTCTCTATAGAATCAAGTTGGATATCTTTATTTCTTTAATTATATCATTTACTTGATGTACATCAAGTAGATGCTTGCAAGAATAGTCGACTCTTTATAACGAAGATTATGGCGTAAAAACATGAAACTGAAAGTTTTTATTTTATGTGTCAGATATTCGGACACCTGTTCGTATAATAGGTGAAGGCCTTTCAAAGTAATGTAACGAAATGAGGAAAACTCAATGCCGTATATGGATAGTCAGAACGCGGAGCGTCTGGTAGGTACCTATGCCGATATGATTCTTCGCATCAGCTATATCTATCTGAAGAACACAGCGGATGCCGAAGATATCTGTCAGGATGTCTTCCTGAAACTCCTGAAAAATGAAATCGTGTTTGATTCACCTGGGCATGAAAAAGCCTGGATCATCCGGGCAACGATGAATGCCTGCAAGGATCTTCTCCGCACGAACTTCTGGAAACGTGCCGTCGATCTCGACGCATCTGCAGAGCTGGAAGCCCCGGCGGTGACGGAGTCTGCGCTGCTCGACGAAGTGATGAAGCTTCCGAAAAACTACCGCGCCAGCATCTACCTTTATTATTATGAAGGCTACACGGTGAAGGAAATCGCAGCGATGCTTGGAAAATCAGAGAATGCAATCTCGGCGTACCTGTCGCGCGGACGAAAGAAATTAAAACTGCAGCTACTCCCGTCAGGAGTTGAAAGGAGATCAGATTATGTCACAGATGTTTAATTCAGAGTTTCAGAAGTCCATGGATACACTTCATTTTTCCTCAGAAGCGAAAGAGCAGCTGCGTGCACGTCTCGTGCAGCAACTCTCGGAAAGTAAGAAAAGAGAGGTAAAAACGATGCATAAAACATATAGAAAAGGTTTGATTGTGGCGGCTGCCTGCCTGATGATCACTGGAGTGACGGCGGTCGCTTCGACCGTCATCACCTCTTATCGCGGACGATCATCTGCTTTCATCGAGCTGCACACCGTCGATGAGATGAGTGCAGCACAGAAGAAAATGAAGGGCACGCGCACGATATCGATGCCGGCATTCCCGGAAACACTGGGTGGTAGCTACGTACTGAAGGGGGGAAATCTCGTCGACATGAGCGGTGAGGATGCAGACGGCGGTACTGTCGACAGCTGGCAGGAAATCTGTGGTCGCTATCAGGATACTTCAGGGCGTGAAGTCGACCTCACCATGTCCTTCCACCCGATTGATGCCGGAGGTCGCACGGCGAGCGAGCAACGGGTACTTCAAGGCATAGCTGTCGACTACAACGCAGATGAGTACCTTTTCCTGCCACCGTCCGATGAAGATCATCTCGATCCGGATATCGCTGCGAGAAAAGAAAGCGATGCGCACTTCTTCGTCAGCTACGGTAGCAGTCAGGCTGAAACGGTCTTCTATAAGCAGATTACCTTTATGCAGAACGGCATCAGCTATGACCTCATCACAAAAGCTGACCTCGGCGCGGACGAGATGTTCTCGATGGCAGATGAGCTGATTTCGCATGGGAAGTGAAATCGCGGGCCCAGCTGTGAATATGTCCTATGAATTTTTATGATACTCGGCCATGAAGGTTAGCCTTTACTAATTACGCGTTTGTACTTTATCATATACACAAATTTAGTTCAGAAATGCGTTGTAGCAAGGCCAATCGGCCTTCGGTCTACCCGCTCAGAGAGCTGCCGGCTGGTGCGAGGCAGTGCGGTGTGCCGGATGTTTATCTCCTTGCAAGCAGCCGTACCGAAAAGGAACCGATAAGGTGCCGTGAGATAGTAAAGTAGGTGCGGACGGCAGGCTCCGTTATCAGGGCCAGCGGACTGTTGGGTCTGCACGAAGGGGTTGTCTATCAGAGACAGCAAAAAGAGTGGTACCGCGGAAGGTAAATTGTAACAGCTTTCGTCTCTTACAGGGTCTATGGACTTTGTGGGGGCGGAGGCTTTTCTTTTAACTTTCTCCCGGAAGCTGAGGAAGCGCATCCCCCACAGATGCAACACAGGAGAAAGGCAGGCACACACTATGGTGACACTGGATAAAATCTATCATGCAAGTTTCGTTTTAAAGGATGTGGCGCGGAAGACGGACCTCATCGCGGCGCCTCGGCTCGTGTCGGACGCGCAGGTCTATCTGAAGACCGAGAATCTGCAGGTGACCGGCAGCTTCAAGGTGCGCGGCGCTTACTATAAGATCAGCCAGCTCAGCGAGGAGGAGCGCAGTCACGGGATCGTGGCCTGCAGCGCCGGCAACCACGCACAGGGCGTGGCCCTCGCAGCAACGAAGATGGGCATCAAGAGCGTCGTCTGCATGCCGGATGGTGCGCCGATCATGAAGGTCGAGAGCACGAAGCGGCTCGGCGCGGAGGTCTGCCTCGTGAAGGGCACCTATGACGATGCGCATGACAAGGCCGTCGAGCTCCAGGAGGAGACGGGCATGACCTTCATCCATCCGTACGACGACGATGCGGTCATCGCGGGTCAGGGCACGATCGGTCTCGAGATCCTCGACCAGCTCGAGGATGTGGACGCGGTCATCGTGCCGATCGGTGGCGGCGGACTGATTTCCGGTGTCGCCTTCGCGATCAAGAGCCTCCGCCCGCAGTGCAAGGTCTATGGTGTGCAGGCGGCCGGTGCGCCGAGTATGTTCAATGCTTACCGCGATCATCAGTGGGAGTCCCTCGACAGCGTATCGACCTTCGCAGATGGTATCGCCGTGAAGAATCCGGGCGAGACCACCTTCCAGATGGTCGAGAAGTACGTGGATGATGTCGTGACCGTCAGCGAGGACGAAACCGCTGCGGCGATCCTCGCCCTGATCGAGAATCAGAAGCTGATCGCCGAGGGTGCCGGTGCCGTTTCGGTCGCGGCCGCGATGTTCGGAAAGCTGCCGATCCAGGGCAAGAAGGTTGTCTGCCTGATCAGCGGCGGCAACATCGACGTGAACATCCTGTCCCGCGTCATCACCCGTGGCCTCGTCATGAGCGGCCGCAACGCGAACCTGATGATCGCGCTCGAGGACAAGCCGGGCCAGCTCCAGCAGGTGAGCGAGATCGTTTCGAAGTGCGGCGCCAATGTCGTCTCCGTGCATCATGACCGCGGCGACACGAACATGGCGATCTCCAGCTGCTTCCTGAAGCTCGGGCTCGAGACCCGTGACCGGCAGCAGATCGAGGAGATCCGCGCCGCCCTCACGCAGGCCGGCTTTCGCCTCGTCACCGAGCGCGCCTGACTTATAAAACTTAGGGAGTGGAGAAGGATGAATCTACATTATATGTATCAGCGACTAAGCAGTCTCGTGGTGTTCCGCGAGCTGCTGCAGGATCCGGTGATCGCGGCGTTTCGTGAGATGCTGCAGAGCGCGGAGCTGGATGATGGCGATGCCTTCGCCACGGCCTGTGCGGCGTTCGAGCACCGGCTGTTTGAGAAGACGGAGAACTGGACGGAGTACCTCAGCACCGCAGTGCTGGAGAGCGAGAACATCTGCGTGCGGCGGCAGGCCCACGGCGAGCTCAGTGCCGTCCTCGGTGACAGCCTGCAGCGGGAGCTGGCACTGCTGAACGAGCTCTCTGCATTGACCCTGGAAGAGCTGACGGCCGAGATGAGTGACGCGCCGGACTATTTCGTCGCGTGGGTCACCGGGACGGGCGCACTGCCGGCGGAGTATGCGAAGCGCATGCAGGAGGTCAGCACGAGGGGCTACGGCATGTTCGCACGGAACCACGTCTTCGTGGTGGAGGATGGCCGGCTGGTGCCGGTGAAGCATCCGGATCCGCAGCGGCTGTCCGAGCTGCCGGGCTACGAGAAGGAGCGCGAGAAGGTCATCGCGAACACGGAGGCGCTGCTGGATGGACGTCCGGCGAACAACGTGCTGCTCTACGGCGATGCGGGCACCGGCAAGTCGAGTGCCATCAAGGCCATCGCGAACGAGTATGCGGCGCGGGGCCTGCGCCTGGTCGAAGTGAAGAAGAATCAGCTCTACCAGATCCCGGATCTCATGGATCAGCTCGCAGCGAATCCGCTGAAGTTCATCCTGTTTATCGATGACCTCAGCTTCTGTCTCTTATACACATCTCCGAGCC
>CALAOB010000178.1 GCA_937927445.1 uncultured Oribacterium sp.
GTGTGTGGACACCGTGTCGATTCCGGTCATCGCGGCCGGCGGCATCGCAGATCACCGTCAGTTTAAGGCAGCCATGGCCCTCGGTGCCTGTGGCGTCCAGATCGGTACGGTGCTGCTTTCCGCAGAGGAGTGCCCGATCCATGAGAATTATAAGGCGGCGCTCCTGAAGTCACAGGGCAGTGACGCCATCGTGACCGGCCGTATCGGCGGTACACCGGTGCGTGTACTGAAGAACCAGATGACCGTCGCCTACCTCAAGCAGGAGAAGGCCGGCGCTGATAAGATGGAGCTCGAGAAGTTTACCCTGGGTTCCCTTCGCCGCGCCGTGTTTGAGGGCGATGTGAAGACCGGCTCCCTGATGGCAGGTCAGGTGTGCGGACAGCTGCATACGATTCGACCGCTTGCGGAGATCCTCGAGGACATCTGTCAGGAGTAAGGCGAAGCGCGTTTCCCGACAGAACCGGTGGAAATGAGAAAGGATGCATCTTCGATGGCGCAGGCCGTCATCGAAAGCAGATAGAAAGGTAGAAGATGAAAACAGCATTTTTATACGCAGGACAGGGCAGCCAGCATGTCGGCATGGGTGCCGATCTGTACCGTGATTATCCGGAGTTCCGCCGGGTGTTTGACAGTGTCAGCGATGCGCTTCAGCAGTATACGAAGAGTGAGGACTTCCGTAAGGAATTCGCGGGCGGCGAGGGCGTCGATCCGAACTACGATCTCCACTGTCTCGTCTTTCAGGATCCGGATGGCGTCATCAACGAGACCCGTTACACTCAGCCGGCGATGGTAGCCTTTGCCTGTGGTGTAACTGAGATTCTCCGTGTGCATGGCATCCGTCCGGATGTGACCGCCGGCCTTTCCCTCGGTGAGTATTCGGCACTCGAGGCGGCAGAGGTGATGGACGCAGAGACCACCGTAAACATGGTGGCCTTCCGTGGCGCCAGCATGGCGGCTGCGTCTGAGGGCATCGACTGCGGCATGAGCGCAGTGCTCGGTGTATCCGCCGAGGACCTCGAGACCGTCTGCCGTCAGGCACAGCTCGAGACCGGAAAGATCGTTTCGCTCTGCAACCTGAACTGCCCGGGACAGATCGTCATCGGTGGTGAGAAGGAGGCGGTCGCGAAGGCATCCGAGATCATCAGCGCAAGCGGTAAGGGCAAGTGCATCCCGCTTCGTGTCTCCGGCCCGTTCCATACCGTTTTCATGAAGAGCGCCGGCGATGCACTCGCACGTTATTTTAAGAACATTCGCTTCCAGCGCCCGAAGTGCCCGGTGATGTTCAACTACCTCGGCGGGGCCTGTGAGGAGGTCAGCGCCTCCGTGGAGTCCACGACCGCGACGACCCTCGCCGGACTCCGTAAGGCGATCCCGGAGCTTCTCGAAGAGCAGGTGCAGAAGCCGGTCCGCATGGAGGCGATTCTCCGCGAGATGTTTGAGGACGGCGTAACGAACTTCATCGAGATCGGCCCGGGTCATACCCTCGCCGGCTTCGTAAAGAAGGTTGCCCGTGACATGGGCATCACGGAATTCACGGTCACCGCAATCGAGACTTCCGAGGACATCGCGAAGCTCTGTGCGGAGGCGTGAGTGAAGTACGAAAGTAGAAAATAGAAAGATAAGGCATCGTGGGCCCCGGCATGGAGAACAGCATTTTCGAAGTACGGTTCATACGGTACCGTCCCTCGATGACCAGCTTGATTGAACGGAAGATAAACGTCACTGTGGAGAAACAGTGGGAGGAAAAACACATGTCAGAATCGACAGAAAAGATCACGCGTGCCGCTCTCGTCACCGGTGCAGGCCGGGGCATCGGCCGTGCCATCGCGGTGGAGCTTGCGCGCCATGGCTATCACATCCTCGTGGATTACGCGGGCAATGCTTCCGCCGCCGAGGAAACCGTCGCACTCTGCCAGGCGGAAGGCGTCGATGCCTTCGCTGTTCAGGCGGATGTATCCGATGAGGAGGCTGTAAAGGGCCTCGTAAAGAGTGCGCTTGAGCGCTTCGACCGCATCGACGTACTCATCAACAACGCGGGTATCACCCGCGATAATCTGATGCTGCGCATGAGCGCAGAGGACTTCGACCTCGTGATCGAGAAGAACCTGCGCGGTGCCTTCCTGATGACGAAGTACGTCGGGAAGGAAATGCTGCACCAGCGTTCCGGTCGCATCGTGAACATCTCCTCCGTCGTGGGCGTGCATGGCAATGCCGGCCAGGCAAACTATGCGGCTTCGAAGGCCGGTCTCATCGGCCTCACGAAGACGACCGCCCTCGAGTATGCGAGCCGCGGCATCACCGCAAACGCCATCGCCCCGGGCTTCATCGATACCGACATGACGAAGGTCCTGCCGGAAAAGGTGAAGGAAGCGATGCTGCAGCAGATCCCGCTTCGTCAGTTTGGAAGCCCGGAGGATGTCGCGAAGGCCGCGGCCTTCCTGGCATCGGACGACGCCCGTTACATCACCGCTCAGGTACTCGGTGTGGACGGCGGCATGGGCTGCTGATGTTGTATATATATATAATATAGGAGAACACAATGAATAAACGTAGAGTCGTCGTCACCGGTCTCGGTACGGTAAATCCGACCGGAAATAATACAGAGACTTCCTGGGCAGCCGTCCGCGCCGGACAGTGCGGTATCGGCCCGATCACCCATTTCGATACAGAGAACTTCACGGTCAAGCTCGCCGGTGAGGTAAAGGACTTCGATCCGTCCGCCATCATCGACCGTCGTGAGCAGAAGCATATGTCCCGCTATGCGCAGTTCGCCATCGTGGCCGCCGAGGAGGCGATCCGCGAGAGCGGCATCCTCAGCGCAGCGGAGCTGAAGACCTCCGACGAAGCCACCGACGCAGAGGGCGCCGGCATTGGCCCGAAGGAATATGAACCGAGCCGTATGGGCGTCATCATCTCCTCCGGTATCGGCGGCCTCAGCACCATCGAGGAGGAGCACACGAAGGCCCTGAAGCGTGGCTTCGAGCGCGTGTCTCCGTTCTTCATTCCGATGGCGATCTCCAACATGGCGGCAGCGAACGTGGCCATCCGTCACGGCTTCAAGGGCATGTGCACCTGTCCGGTGACCGCATGTGCCGGCGGCTCGAACGCCATCGGTGATGCCTTCCACCGTATCCGCGATGGCTACGAGGACGTCATGGTGGCCGGCGGCACCGAGGCAAGCATCACCGAGCTCGGCATCGGCGGCTTCGCCAGCATGCGTGCCCTCTGTTCTGCAACCGACCCGAAGCGTGCGAGCATCCCGTTCGATCAGGAGCGCGGCGGCTTCGTCATGGGTGAGGGTGCCGGTATCCTGGTGCTCGAGGAGCGTGAGCACGCGCTTCACCGCGGCGCGAAGATCCTCGCAGAGATTGTCGGCTACGGCGCAAACTGCGACGCTTACCACATCACGAGCCCGAATCCGGAGGGTGAGGGCGGTGCCGACTGCATGCGCCTCGCCATCGCGGATGCCGGTATCCAGCCGGAGGAGATCTCCTACATCAATGCGCACGGTACCTCCACGCATCTGAACGATGCCTGTGAGACGAAGGCCATCAAGGCGGTCTTCGGGGCGAAGGCTTACGAGATCCCGGTTTCCTCTACGAAGTCGATGACCGGCCACCTGCTCGGTGCCGCCGGCGGCGTTGAGGCCCTCTTCAGCGTAAAGGCGCTCGAGGAGCAGTTCATCCCGGCGACCATCAACTACCAGGTGCCGGATCCGGAGTGCGATCTCGACATCGTGCCGAACGAAGGACGTGAGGCGAAGCTCGACTATGTACTCTCGAACTCCCTCGGCTTCGGCGGCCACAACGCCTGCCTGATTTTCCGGAAGGCCTGAAAGGAGACCGTATGACAGAAGAGATGAACACAAACCCGTCTGTTTCCGAGGCCAATGCTGAGATGCACGCTTCTTCGGGCGCAGGCGAAAACGCAGCCGCGGTCGAGGCGGCACGTACCGTGCAGCCGCTCAGTGTCGATGAAATCAAGGAGATCATCCCGCACCGCTATCCGTTCCTTCTGATCGATCAGGTGGTGGATTATGAGCCGGGAAAGTTCGCCGATGCACGGAAGTGCGTGACGGTGAACGAGCCCTTCTTCCAGGGCCACTTCCCGCAGTATCCGGTGATGCCGGGTGTCCTCATCATCGAGGCCCTCGCACAGACCGGCGCGGTCGCGCTCCTCAGTATGCCGGAGAATAAGGGAAAGATCGCCCTCTTCGGCGGCATCAAAAACGCCCGCTTCAAGAAGCAGGTACGTCCGGGCGACGTCCTCGAGCTCCACTGTGAGCTCACCCGCATGCACGGCCCGGTCGGCATGGGCACCGCCGTCGCTACCGTCAACGGAAAAACCGCTGTACAGGCGGAGCTCACCTTCGCGGTACAGTAGGAAAATTTACAGCCCTCGGGCCTCTCATGGAGCGCGACACAGAAATCCAGCTTTCACTGTATTTTTGTGTTGCGCTCGTGTTATAATCCGCTTGTTATCAGATATTTAGTAAAAGGAAAAGGTGCTACATGCTGAACCAGTCCATCGCCGATCTTTATAATCGCTTCCGTATCCACTTCTACAAGCGGGTTTTTTCGAAGGGGAGCAGCTGTGATGAGTCGCTGACCTCCGTCGAGGCTTTCAGTCTCGAGTGCATCAAGGCGCTCGGGGAGCCGACGGTGGCGGAGTTTGCGAAGATGATGGGTATTTCGGCACCGAACGCGGCCTATAAGGTCAATGCACTCGTCCAGAAGGGTTACATCGAGAAGGTGCAGTCCGACGAAGACCACCGCGAGTTCTACCTCCACCCGACGGAAAAGCTCGAGAACTACTATCACCGCAGCTATCAGTTTCTCGATGAAGTCGTGAAGCGTTTCGAGGATCGATTCTCTGCAGAGGACCTCGCGAAGCTCGATGAGATGCTGCAGGTCATCACGAAGGAGATGATCCCGGAGCTCGACCCGGAGCATATCAAGAAGCGGGAGTGATCAAAGCGATGACAGCCCCTGAACGTTGTAAGAGCTCCGCCATGGATGAGCTGCTGGCGGAAATCAATGTGAACAAGTGAAGAGAAATATCAACCGGCTTTTTGTGCTATCAGCACAAAACAGGCCGGTTTTTTCGTTTCTTTTGACGAATTCTGTATTTCTTCGGTGGAATTCTGATTTTCTGATTGACATATTTTGCGAAGAAGCATATATTTTATGTAAGCGCTTACATAAATGACGGGGAAGGCCTGTATGTGAGCAAGGGTATCGATTTTTAGAGCATTTTACAGTTGAAAGGAACGAATCAAAATGGAGAAGTTAAATTATCAGGTACTTGAGCAGTCTGGTTATCAGGGATATGTCCTGAAGGATGCACCTGTGAAGGTGATGCAGTTTGGTGAGGGTAATTTCCTCCGTGCATTCGTTGACTATTTCTTCGATATGGCAAACGAGCATGCGAACTGGAACGGTAAGGTAACCCTCGTTCAGCCGATCGCACAGGGCCTCACCGAGTACGTCAATGCGCAGGAGGGCCTCTACACCCTGTACCTTCGTGGTTCTGAGAATGGCCAGAAGGTAAACAACAAGCGTGTGATCTCCGCGGTCAAGGACTGCATCAATCCGTACACCGCAGAGGGCTTTAAGGCACTTCTGGATCTCGCAAAGTCCGACGATCTCGAGTACATCGTTTCGAACACCACGGAGGCGGGTATCGTCTATGATCCGGACACGAAGTTCGATCAGGAGCCACCGGTTTCTTTCCCTGGTAAGATGACGAGAGTGCTCTATGAGCGTTTCAAGGCCGGTAAGGGCGGCGTGGTCGTTCTTTCCTGCGAGCTGATCGACGCCAACGGCCAGGTGCTGAAGCAGATCGTAAACCGCCACATCGATGAGTGGGGCCTCGGCGAGGACTTCAAGAACTGGGTAAACGAGGAGGTTCTGTTCTGTTCCACACTCGTAGACCGTATCGTTCCGGGCCGTATCCGCGATCCGAAGGAGGTTGCAGAGCTCGATGCGGAGAATGGTTACACAGATCCGCTGACCGATGTCGGCGAGGTATTCGGTGTATGGTACATCGAGGGACCGAAGGAGCTCGAGGACAAGCTTCCGTTCAAGAAGGCCGGCGTTAATGTTCACGTCGTTCCGGAGGTTGCTCCTTATAAGAAGAGAAAGGTAAGAATCCTGAACGGTGCACACACCGGTTTCGTACTTGGTGCATACCTTGCAGGCTTCGACATCGTGCGTGACTGCATGCACGACGAGGTGATCCGTGACTACATGAACAAGATGCTCCAGGATGAGATCATCCCGATCCTTCCGCTCGATAAGGAGGACTGCGAGAAGTTCGCGTCTGCGGTTGAGGATCGTTTCAACAACCCGTTCGTCGATCACCAGCTGATGAGCATTTCCCTCAACTCTACTTCGAAGTGGAGAGCGAGAAATATGCCTTCCTTCCTCGAGTATGTCGAGAAGTTCGGTAAGCTTCCGGCTGTGCTCACCATGAGCTTCGCTGCGTATATGGCATTCTTCAGCAACGATATCCAGCGTCGTGAGGAGGATGGTCTCGTATGCAAGCGTCCGGCAGGCAATGAGTACAAGGTTCAGGACGATGCGTTCGTTCTCGACTTCTACTTCGCACACAAGGATGACGATGTGAAGACCCTCGTACACGCTGTGATGACCAACACCGAGTTCTGGGGCCAGGATCTCACCGAGATCGCCGGCTTCGAGGAGGCGACGGTAAAGAACCTCGCCCTCATCCGTGAGCAGGGTGCCAAGGCGGCTTACGCAAGCGTACTGTAAAGTAAACCATTCGGCACATATGCCTTTCGGAAGCGCCGGGAAGCATATCGTCGAGGACAGCATAGAAAACAATCGAACAGCGGCTTCGCATCGCGGACAGTCTATCGTACGTGATGCGGATTCGTTCAATGCTTACATCATCGGCCGGGACAGATCACTGCTCCGGCCTGTGTTTTCAGGAGGAAAATTATGGCAAGAGCAAAGGTAGTGCACATCAGCCCGGAGGACAATGTCGTCGTGGCCATCGCTCCGATCGCGAAGGGTGACGAGATCAAGGTCGATGACATTGACCTCATCGCAGTGGAGGATATCCCACAGGGACACAAGGTGGCCGTCGCGCCGATCGCGGCAGAGGGCCAGGTCATCAAGTACGGTGTTTCGATCGGTCACACCACGGAGGATGTGAAGCCGGGTCAGTGGGTGCATACCCACGATATGAAGACGAATCTGTCCGGTGAGGTGGAGTATACCTACGAGCCGGCCGTGCCGGAGAAGAAGACCATGCCGGTCGAGACCTTCGAGGGCTTCGTGCGTCCGGATGGCAAGGTCGGCACGCGAAATGAGATCTGGATCATCCCAACCGTCGGCTGTGTCAATGATGTGGCGAAGCATCTCGTGGAGATGAATCAGGACATCGTGCAGGGCAGCATCGAGGGTCTCTATACCTATACGCATCCGTTTGGCTGCTCCCAGACCGGTCATGATCATGCGACCACACGTAAGCTGCTTGCAGATCTCGTACGTCATCCGAATGCAGGCGCCGTGCTGGTGCTTTCCCTCGGTTGCGAGAATCTGACCCACGAGCAGTTCCTCGAGGAGCTCGGCGAGTACGATCCGAATCGTGTGAAGTTCCTGACCTGCCAGGATGTCGAGGATGAGTTTGAGACGGGCAGTCAGCTACTCCATGAGCTCGCAGCCTATGCCAGCCAGTTTAAGCGTGAGACCGTCGGCCTCGATAAGCTGGTGCTCGGTATGAAGTGCGGCGGCTCGGATGGTCTGTCCGGCATCACAGCGAACCCGACCGTCGGCCGCGTATCCGATATGATCGTGGCACAGGGCGGTACCTCCATCCTCACCGAGGTTCCGGAGATGTTCGGTGCCGAGAGCATGCTGATGGGCCGGTGCGTAAATCAGGAAATCTTTGACAAGGCAGCGCACATGCTGAACGGCTTCAAGGACTACTTCATCAGCCACAACGAGGTGGTTTATGATAACCCGTCCCCTGGAAACAAGCAGGGCGGTATCACGACCCTCGAGGACAAGTCCTGCGGCTGCGTACAGAAGGGCGGCAAGGCGGCGATTTCCGACGTCCTCGCCTATGCAGAGCCGGTACACACGAAGGGTCTGAACCTCCTCTATGGACCAGGAAACGACCTCGTATCCAGCACGAACCTGACCGCTGCCGGCTGCACGGTGATTCTCTTCACCACCGGTCGTGGCACACCGTTCGGCGCACCGGCACCGGTTGCGAAGATCGCGACCAACGACCGTCTCGCAGAGCGCAAGGCAAACTGGATCGACTTCAACGCCGGCCCGGTCGCTTCCCAGGGTGAGTCTGTTGACGACGCCGGCCGTCGCCTCCTCGACCTCGTGAAGGAAATCGCCTCCGGTAAGAAGACGAAGGCAGAGCAGAACGGCTTCCGTGAGATCTCCATCTTCAAGGATGGCGTCGTACTGTAATATTCATGAGGATGCCAGTATCCGGATGGTCATCAGAAGCACTGCGCATTCGGAAAATATGGAATCAGTGACATCAAAAAACGTCCCCGGAAATGATTCCGGGGACGTTTTGTATAAGTTCATATATGGAACAGGCGCGGACAGAGACAGAAGTCGTCCGCGCTATTTTATTCAGAGGATGCCGCGCTTGCGCGTGTGCTGGAGGATCTCCTCGATCTCATCTGCGACCGCCTCGTCATAGCCCTCGAAGCCGCGGTATCTGGCGACTGCGGTGAGTGCCTGCTGCTTCACCTGCGGATGCAGTCCACCGCCTCTGAGGGCCTTTACAGCGTCCAGAAGGTCCTGCATCTGTGCGGTCGTCGGCTGGATCGCCGCCACCTGCGCAAAGGCACGTACCATGCCATCCGGACGCAGCGCCGACATACCAGTCATCATGAACAGTGCACCACCAAGCATTACCACCGCCGCCAGAATCATCAGCGGATTATTCTGCTGCTGCAGTATGAGAAGCGTGGCGAGACCGAGCACACAGCCGGCGGCACCGAGCAGCGCAAACTTCCGCGCATTCTTCCGGTACGTTCCCAGTGCGGACTCCCCCGCCTGCACCGGCGGCTTCGGTGCCGGCGCGTTCGCCGCCTCCGCTTCCGTCACCACAGCGCCATCCGCAGTTTCTTCCGTCGTTTCACTCGAGACAGCTTCGCCGGTTTCCTCCACCTGATTCCGAGCTACAAGATTATTTAACTCCTCTAATTTATTCTGATCCATCATATGTAAATCCTTTCCTGATCTCTGAATATAGGATACATAAATCCACGTATACAGCTAAAGATTTTACCTGTTCTTTTTACAATTCTCAAGTGCGTCGGTACTCAATTACACATTGTATCTACAGTTCAGGCAGGGGAGCCCTCCGGGCTCCCCTTAGCGGAACTGTTACAAACGGAGCAAAAGTAAAATTGCACTATAAATCGTGGCTGAACACTGTAAAAACAGCCTGCATCGGATTTTTACAGGCAGGAAATCAGACTTCTCAAGGCAACTGATATATCAGTTCTTTGCTAAAAAAGTGACGGAATTCCGCCATTTCAGCGTAATTACCGAGAAAATTTACAGATATTTTATATAGTGACAAAACTGTAATATTCTTTCGTCATTTTGCCAAAGTAAGCCTCGCGTCACTGCGAAATTTTAGCCTTTTTCGTCGATGACAAGAAGGCTTTTCCGATGGTATCATCCCGGAAAACAGAGATGTATTCCGAGAGGTTTTTACTGTTTTTACTCTCACTTATTGCAGGAGGAAATTATGAGCACATTAAACATTATGTTACAGGATCGCGAAGCAGTTAGCGAATTTGTGGCTGCTACGACCAGCATGCCGTTTGATATGGATCTCGTACAGGGCTCTCGCGTAGTTGATGCAAAATCAATTCTTGGTATTTTATATATGGGTCTTGGCAAGGTTCTCAATCTGAAACTCGATACCGAGCATCTGCCGGCAGCGAAGCAGACCCTTCACAAGTTCATCGTTGAGTAAGATGTCACAGGACAATGCAGTCGACCGGAACGATTCTGTTCGGATCGAGCGGAGTCGCCGCCGGTCGATTGTGCTGTCGGTGAACAGTAAGGCCGAGGTCATCCTCAAGGTGCCTTACCGGACGACGAATGCAGAAATCAAACGCATACTCTTCGAACGGCAGGACTGGATCCGTACCCACGTGGCACGGGTCCGGTCTGCGCGTGCATCTGCCGATACACTGGCTCCGCTGACGGACGAGGAGCTGCGGCAGCTCAGCCATCAGGCGGCGCAGTACATCCCGCTACGTGTAGCGATGTATGCGGAGCGCATCGGCGTCTCCTATGGACGCATCACGATCCGCCATCAGCGGACCCGCTGGGGAAGCTGCAGCACGAAGGGGAATCTCAATTTTAACTGTCTCCTCATGCTGACGCCGCCGGAGGTTATCGATTATGTCATCGTACATGAGCTCTGTCACCGGAAAGAAATGAACCACTCCGCCCGTTTCTGGGCGCTGGTGGCGGCGGTTCTTCCGGATTATGCGCAGCAGAAGCGCTGGCTGCGGGAGCACGGCGGTGTTATCATCGGCCGGCTGGAAGCTGAATAGAATTGAATGGTAAGCGTTCAGGCTGAGCCTCCGGGCTCACGACCTGAACGCTTCGCTTATATCTGATAAAAAAATAGGGCGGAATGCCAGGTGATGTTCGAGCTTCTCGACATCCTCTGAGGCATCCCGCCCTGTTTTTTTGCTTTGTATTCTGTGTCCGCAGGTGGGGCTTTTCTGCCTACCGGGCATCAATGCCCGGCGAGGCGTCGGACCGCTGTGACGGCCCGTTTTCAGCTTATTTCGGCCGTTTCCGGCGCCCGGTGCGACTGTTCAGCATCATATCGCGGCGGGCCTTCTGCTCCCGCGTAAGGTCCCTCGTATGCTTCAGCATACGCTTCCGGCGACGCGAGCGGAGGAACTCCTCCCGACGCTCCAGGAGATAGTAGATACCGAAAACGAGAGCGGCGGCGAGTGCGATGACCGCCAGGATAAGCA